>JBCCGK010000028.1:0-113189 GCA_039029315.1 Bacteroidota bacterium
ATGTCCCATTTGTTTCCTAGCATGTGGGGTCGTTTCTCTTTTTGAGGAGAAACGGGGCAGTGCGGAAGAGGTTTTGAAACAAGGCAATCTCTTTGATTGGGAAATCTGACGTACACCCCTAGTAGGGGTGTACGACAAAATATAGAAGGTAATTTATTTTGTTCCTCTTTAACCTCTTCCACTCAGCCCCCGTTTCTCCTACAATGAGAAACAACCCCACCATCCAGGATTAAATCTGCAATTTGTCGTGCACCCTCTACAAGGCCAAAATCCCCTGATACGTGGCATCTACTACTGCTTTCATTTTCGCAAAATCCAGGGTTTCGATGGTATCTGTTACTTCATGGTAGTTGGGGTTTCTCAAAAAAGAGGTATCATTGATCATCACAGCAGGGAATCCAAATTCCCAATAGTTTTTGTGATCTGACAAAGTCGCCAACTCATTCGCAATTGGAAAGACAATTTGTTGAACATCTATCTCACTGCCCTGACACATGCCAGTGTATAGTTGTTGATGAAATTTCCTGAATCTCTCCACACCAACAAGGATAATGAAATTCCCAGTATCAGGATAGTGTTGTGCCAATGCTTGAGAAGGGAAATGTTGGGAATCAGGCTCATCAGAAAAATAGCCAATCATCTCATAGCAAATCATCCCTAATACGTCTATTTGATTCTCTTGCAAGGATTGTGCATGGACATAACTTCCCATATATTCTGTATCAAAAAATGGAGGTTCTTCCAGACAATAGGCAACAAATTCTATCCCGAAATCCAGATCGGGTTGATGAGTCGCGATCAATCTGGCAGTCTCCAACAGACCTGCTACAGCACTGGCATTGTCATCTGCCCCTTCTTGATCTCCGCATACATCATAATGCGCGCCAATGATGAGCTTTTGCTCTTTCTCGGCTTGGTAGGAAGCCAATAGATTGACATACTCTTCCCCTTGAGCATCCCAAGGTTGTTCTCTGGTTTGGTAGCCTATCGCCCTCCATTCTTCTCGGATATAGGACACTGCCGCTGCCAGGGAGTCAGGGTTTCTGAAATTTCGATATGGCCGGATTGAGGTTAAGGCTTCTACATCTCGATACAGCCTGGATTGTGAACTTTTCATCCTTCTATGATTCATTGCTGTCATTCATCCATTCCTTTTTTCTTTGATAAAGGGCCTCTACTCCTTTGCTTGTTGCACTTGTCTCACTGATCACGATTCCTCTAAGCTTGTTTTCATACCACCATTCCAAATCGTATTCCAAATCAGTATGAGACAGTTTCTCAACGAAGTCCGTAATCAGTTCCTCCCTTCTTTGATTCCCACGTAGGAATTCGACCCCGATTCCAAAATCGTCCAGTCCTTGCAACATGACGACAGGATCATTCATTGAATGCACAGAAACATTCATGTCCTTCAAGGGAAAGTGGATGGTATCGGACAAGACGCTATGGTCCAGCTCGCCTTTCCCCTCATAGATCTCTGACAAGGTCTTGAAGATGTGCTTGGCATTGGTGTGTAAAAAAATTCCACTAAAGCAATATGTCCAGTCTTCCCGGTCAAATTTGTGGTAGTATATGCAATCTTCCAACAAACCGATCACATCTTTTGTTGGCAAAACCAGTGCAGGAGTCTCTTCTGCTTCATCATATGTATCGTCCAGAGAATCGAAGGTATCAATCACAGCATTCCCCAAAATCGTGGCATAAAAAAAAGAGTGGGAGGGATAAATGCAGATTTGTCCACATTCCTCTACCATCGGATACCGAACATGGCCTAATTCTCCTGCATGAATCTGCCGGATCAAGTCTATTTCCTGATCAAAACTTAGTTCCCGCCCCTCATATGTCATTGGCAAGTGATGAAGCAGGGTTGTGAGCAATGTTCCTCTCTCACTTTCCAGTGGGCCCTCGAACATGATTATGCCTCCCGCATTGTTCACGACTTTCAGTTGGTAGGCATCCCAGTACGGATAGGAATGATTAGACATGGTTGTTTCTTTTATGCCAAAGAAACAGAGAGATAAGCGAAATTGCTATGGCATCTTGAAGTTCGAGATGGCTTATTCATAAAAGACTATGTGAACGGAGGGTATTCTGAGGGATCACTCATCCCGGGATCAGGAGAGAGGAGAACGCCAGAGTTGTTCCGTACCAAGCCATGACCAAAGAAGATCATTCCGGAGATATACCCGCCTCCAAAGTAAGTAAATCCTTCCAGGAGAGGAATGCCTTCCACCAACATCAATGCACCATGAAAAATCCCCATCAACATGATCAAGAATATTCCAATTAGCATAAATCCAGCTGGCGTATTCTGAAAGATAGGGGTGCTACAAGATGTTGAGGGATAGTCGGACAGGATGTGAGGTGTTTTCATAATTCAGTCTTTTCCGTATTAGATGCTGGCAAGCCATTTTTCTTACAGTTGCACAACAAAAAAAATCCGTACCTTGGAGGGAAAGTTCATTTTTTTCCTCATGAAACTACCCCTTTATCAGGTTGATGCCTTTGCAAAAGAACGATTTTCGGGCAATCCAGCTGCGGTCTGCCCTTTGGAAGATTGGCTACCAGATTCCACACTTCAAGCCATTGCACTAGAGAACAATCTGTCAGAAACTGCATTCATTGTCCCTCAGAATGGCGGGTATCATCTTCGATGGTTCACACCTGCAGTTGAGGTCGACCTTTGTGGTCATGCCACTTTGGCAACCTCCCATGTTCTCAAACAACATCTGAACGATGGATCAAAAGTATTTCGATTTTTTACCAGAAGTGGGGAATTGCAGGTAAGATGTGAAGATGATCAATACATCATGAATTTTCCGGCACTTCCGAGTGCAGCCATAGATCCTCCCCAATTGTTGGTCGACTTATTGGGAAAAGTACCCTTGTATGTCTCCAAACGTATGGATTATCTGGTTCGGCTGGAATCACAAGAAGAAGTGGAAGAATTTCAGCCAGATATGAGTCGAATTGCTCAGCTAGATGCCCGAGGTCTCATCATCACGGCTCCAGGAAGGAAAGTTGACTTTGTTTCTCGCTTTTTTGGGCCTCAATCTGGCGTTCCAGAAGACCCTGTTACAGGTTCGGCGCATTGTATTCTTACCCCCTATTGGGCGCAAGAGACTGGAAAAACCTCGTTTCATGCACGACAACTCTCCAAAAGAGGTGGCCATGTGTGGTGTGAACTGAAAGAAGATCGGGTAGAATTGAGAGGCGATGCTGTCACCGTGATGGTTGGCGAAATGTGGATTTAAGTCTGGCGAAGATGAGCAGAGTTTTTTCTTTTTCATGGATGTCTTGCTGGCTTTGGGGATGTGCCATGCTCCATCTTGGCAGCTTAGTCGCACAACCTATAGATCCCGATGATGTGGGTGCAGCCATGATGCTTCTAGAACAAAAACGGGAACAACTTCTGCAAACGACTTTTCCTCCCGATGCCCATCTCTATCATCAAATGATGGACCTCGGAATGTGGGAAGAAGCAGAAGAATTACTGGCAGCAGATTCTTCCACACATGACAGAATTTTGATCGCGAAAGCTCGATTTGCCTGGCTTAACAATGCCTTCAGACGTGCTGCATTGTATCTCCAGGATCAAAAAGAACCAAATAATCCTGAAGCCTTGTTGTTATCTGCCCAACTGGAGATTGAAGCATGGCGATTGGATGCTGCGGAGAAGATTTGCTTAGGTATTCTGGACGAACACCCCCAAGATGAAGAAGCAGTCTTGTTATTAGGCAGAATTTCACTCCTAAAAAAAAATTACCCAAAAGCCAGAGCTTTGGCTGAACAGGTCCAACAATGGAATCCCTACAACGCAACAGCCTATTTGTTACAGGCAGATGCCTACTTTTGGTTGCAGGAACCAGATAAGGCGATAGATCCATTGCGGCGGTGTCTGGAATTAGCTCCCCTGAATGCAGACGCAAGGTTCGCTTATGGATATGCTATCTGGCGACGGGTAGACGCCACCCAACTCCAACAAATGGCCAAACAATGGGAGATTGCTCTTGCAGTCAATCCACTCCATTTCATGACACACTGGCATTGGGGCAACGGACATACCCATCTGACCTATACGGACTATGCAGATCCGCTGGAAGATAGCATTCGATCTGTCCTGAACACCATCCATACCTCTTTTGATCAAATCGATCCACAACTCGCAAGGGATTTGGTATCGGCATATCCCAATTCTGTGATTCCAGAGATGATCTTCGGTTCCTACTATTATATGAAAGGGATATCGGAATTTTCCAGGTCGGCTGTTCCATGGGATGCCTTAAATCTGTCCGAACAGACCTTTAGAGCCATCCTTCAAAAAAAACCGAACTATGGTCCCGCGCATAATGCACTAGCAGCCATCATCAAACAGAAGCGCTTTCACTATCTGGATCGCTTTGAAGAGCTCGAAACGCAAATCGAGGAGACCGAGATTCAGGATTCTGTCAATTTCCATCGTGTTTTCCCGGACATGAGGCGCTATTCGGGGAGCAGGGTTCCCAAGATGATCTGGCAGCAATTACATACGGGAGTTGTCTATTTCCCCTTTCTGAGTCGCTTGGGGCGCACATTTGTGATTCCGCCCTTGCACGAGGATCTAGCCATTGCTATGAAGGACCCTTATTTCCGGGGGGGCACGACATTCGATAACCGACAATGGATGGACATCCGAGGCGTAGGCACAGGGGCTACAGGCATCGAATATGTTGAGCGAGGGGCTCATCTCGAACGCAATGTTACCCTTCACGAATATGTTCATTTGTTCCATATTTACCTTTTCACGGATGAGGAATTGCGGGCAGTCAGGACGCGATATTTCTATGCCATGGAACATGGTCTTACGCTCGATTATTATTCTGCCAACAATGAGTTTGAATATTTTGCTCAAACCTTTCCTGCTTATTTTATTCCAGTCAAAGTTCATCCACTCAATCACAAATCCTTGAATACCCAACAAGATCTTGCCTCTCAAGATCCCTTGATGTATGCCTTCATCGATAGTTTGGTTAAAAAGCATCAGGCTTATCTCGCCGGAGATACACTCGCTATGGCTGACACCTGGGCACAAACTTATATAGAATTGGCGAAGGCAGCTCAGTCTCCCTTGCTTCTGGAGAAAAGCATTCAATTTCTGGATACAGCCTACCGATGGGACAGCACCTACCTTCCTGTCCATTTGGCATATGCTCATACCTATCTCCTGGAAGGTCAAATCGAAGAGGCCGAGAACTGGCTAGCCTTGGCCCAAGAGATGAATCCCTCCTTTGCTCCTATTTATCAACACTATGCAGAGCTGGTTCGCGAGCAATATCTCCAGGGAAACATGTCAGAAGCCGAAGCGATCCGGGAACAGGCTTCTTACTATCGCAAGGCTCAGTCTTTGGAAAAGGATTTATACATTCTGGCAGAGATCAATCGGGATTTCCGCCAAACCTATCTGAACTTTTGCAGGATTCCCGAAGCCATCGAAATTGCAGAGGCCTATGCTGTCAACGCACCAAAGATTTCTACTGATCTTCGAACTCATCAGCTCAGAGCATCAGCTTTTGCCCAGCTATTGAAGGGCAGAATGGGATACACAGAGGAAGTCCTTGATTTTTTTCGACAACAAACTGCCCTCAGGCCGCAGGATTATTCTCTTCTTGCTCAGTATGCAGAATTGTTGATCCTGTCAGATCAATCTGAGCAGGCAATCAAGCTATTGAAGCCAGCCTTTGAGTTGCTAAGCGCAAGTAAAAACCCGCAAGCAGCTATTTGGCAGCAATTGGCGACTGCCAGTCTTGCGCAATCCGACAGTTTGTCTGCCAAGGAGATTCTTATACAGTTCCTGGATGCAGAGAATGAGCTGCGATATGACACCCTTGAGATCATTCCTTTACTTGTTGATTTTGGATACCTAGATCAGGCAAATGCCATGATGGCCCAACAAGCACCCCCTTCCCTTCCTCATTCGCTGGCCAACTATCATTTCGCACAAGGATGTCTCCATCAAGCCAATAACAGTACTGCAAAAGCTATTCAAGCCTTTCAGCATGGACTATCGATCAATCCATACCTTTGGCCTGCTCGACTGCGCTTAATAGAATTGCTAATTTACAGGGGAGAAACTGCCAAAGCTGCCTATTTGGGCCAGCAAGGATCTGTTCTCCCGCTTCCTCCAGGAAACATTTGGGAAAAGCGATTGGCTGTCATTCTTGCTAAGGCAAAAAATTGATCGACCAAGTTTGCCTACTGGCAGATAAAAGGAGATTGCTGATAGAGACCCACGCAACTATTCCTCCTATCCAAAGTACTACTAAATAGTAGAGAAATGTTTGCTACTGCAAGGTAGCGGACAAACACCGTTCTTTCTTCATAATAAAGCCTTAACGAGATGCTGGTCCCTAGAGGGCCAGCATTTTTTTTGTAGACCTTGACAAATTGTAGCCTTTGGGGCATTTTGCAGCCTTGAATCTCCCAGGCATGCTTGAACGCTATTTTGAATTTTCCAAGAGAAAAACCACACTGCGGACAGAACTCCTTGCGGGCTTGACAACCTTCATGACCATGTCTTATATCATGTTCGTCAATCCAGCAATCCTGTCTGAAGCGGGGATGGACAAATCAGCTTTGGTGGTAACAACTTGTTTGATCGCAGCAATCTCATCAGTGATGATGGGCTTGATTGGCAAGGTGCCTATAGCGTTGGCTCCAGGGATGGGGCTGAATGCCTTCTTCGCATACACCCTCGTGCTGACACAAGAGATCTCCTGGCAAATCGCCCTTGGAATGGTTTTTTGGGCTGGGGTTTTGTTTCTGTTGCTAAGTCTTGTAGGTGGGAGAGAACGCTTGATGCGCGCAATCCCCTCCTCCCTGGTGGCAGCTATCGGAGCTGGAATAGGATTCTTTTTGCTATTTATCGGATTCAAAAACCTTGGGTTGGTCACTGCTGATCCCGCCACTCTGGTAACCCTTGGTGAATTTACAGATGAAGTCCTGATCGGTCTATTTGGGTTATTTCTGACTATTTTGCTGATGGTCAAGAAGGTTCGCGGAGCTTTGTTTATCGGCATTATCAGCAGCACCCTGCTCGCAATTATTACCTCCAAGGTTTCGATGCCTGCAAGCTGGTTTTCTTTTGATTTCGACATAAGTCCTGTTGCTTTCCAGCTAGACATATTTGGTGCGCTATCACTGGCATACATTGGGCCCATATTCGCGCTGATGTTTGTGGATATGTTTGATACGGTGGGCACCATGGTTGCTTGTGCGCATGAAGCCAAATTGGTCAAAAAGGATGGAAGGATCGAACGGGCACGAGAGATGCTGGCAGTAGATGCCTTCGCTACCTTGCTGAGTGGAGTATTGGGAACTTCTCCTACCACCAGTTATGTGGAATCTGCCTCTGGGATTGCTGCAGGCGGGAGATCTGGCTTCACAGCTGTGGTTACAGGTAGTTTGTTTTTGTTGGGCCTGCTGTTTATTCCGCTGATTGGGATTGTACCGCCCTATGCGACTGCTCCTGCACTTATCGTGGTCGGTATTTTGATGCTCGCACAAATTCAGCGAATCAATTTTCAAAAGTATGACGATGCCTTTCCTGCTGTCCTCACCATCGCAACGATGGTATTTACCTTTCAAATCTCAACTGGAATTGCAATTGGCTTTCTCTCTTGGGGATTGATTCGTATTTTTCTGCTCCGAACCAATGAAGTTCACTGGATTGTGTATCTTGTGATGGTTCTTTCTCTGCTAAGTTTGATAATGTAACCAATTGATTAACATGAAGAGATTCACGTACTCTATTCTCAGTTTTGCCTTCGTAGTCCTTCTTTTTTCCTGTGATTCTGAAGAAAAAGATGCGCCTCTCCCAAGTGGAATCTATGCTCAATTCGTCACCGATCATGGGGAAATTGTCTGCCGCCTGGAATACCAAAAGGTTCCCATGACTGTTGCCAATTTTGTTGCCTTGGCTGAAGGAAATATGGAAAACACCTACAAAGGTGCGGGAGAACCGTTTTTCGATGGCCTGACATTCCATCGTGTGGTTTCCAACTTCATGATACAGGGAGGAGATCCACAGGGAAATGGTCAAGGAGGGCCTGGTTATGCTTTCAAGGATGAATTTGAGCCCTCCCTTCTGCACAATGTAGCAGGAACTTTGTCTATGGCCAATGCTGGTCCGGCAACGAATGGGAGTCAGTTTTTTATTACCCACACCGCCACGCCACACCTTGACAATCGACATTCTGTGTTTGGATATGTGGTCCGAGGCTTGAAAAATGTATATGCGGTTCAGGCTGGAGATACCATACGGTCCGTGAACATCATTCGGAATGGCCCAGAGGCAGAAGGCTTTGACGCAGTGGCAAAGTTCAATGAGTTGAAATAGGGCAGGCCTGATTTATTGGGGCAATTGCTCCAACAAGTTAGTAGCTTTTTGCTGATAAGGATGCTTGACTTGAGAAGAAATCCGGGTCAATTCCTGTTTCAGCAAAACCGTATCATGTGCCTGAAGGTGAGTAAGGGCCAGGAACCATTCTTTTTGGATTTTGTATAGACCTGTATCAGGAATCTTATCAAAACTCTTTTCAGCGAGTTCTGTTTGTTGGGCTTGTAGATAAGATACGCCTAAAAACAGATCCAGACTTCCTATCCGAATATCATCGGGCAGGCTATCTTGTTCAACACATTTTTCAAGATAATAGATGGCCTCTTGATATTGCTCCATCGAATAATAACTGATGCCTGTCCGATACCAGATAGACAAGCTATCTGACGGAGCATTTCCTCCCCGCAACAAACTCGGCATAGGTACATCTGTCAGGTTTTCTGCCAATAGCTGATCATATCCTTTCGGACTGCTGCCAAACCAATCATTCCACCTCCCTACCGACACAATCAAGAGTAGCGCCACGGCTGCTACAGCAGCATATGACATCCAGGGGGTGAACCCTATCACTTTTCCGCCAGAGGTTTCTTCTGATTCCTTCTGCGAATGTTCGGCTTTCTTGCGATCTGCCTCCCACTCTGCCAGTTTGGCGCGCATATCCCGAGCATGAATGCTCTTCAGCCCTTCCATCAAAAAGCGAAACTCCTCAACAGAAGCAGCAAAATCGGTCGAATGGGCCATCTGGCTTTCTACCTCTTCCTGTAGCTCACTAGATGCCTGTCCACTGAGATACAGTCGAATATGTTCTATCTGTTCATCGGATAATGGAAGACGATTCATCATATCACTCTTGTGTTTACCTGATTCTGTTTCTGTTCTTTATAACAAATCGTCCTTATTGATCCCAAGTTTTTGGAGCAGATTCCTGAGTTGCCGAAGACATTTACTCTTTCTGGCACTCGCCACTCGTTCACTCTCATATCCCATGGCCGAGGCGATAGACTCTACCGCATAGTCTGCAAAAAAAGACATTCGAAGTACTTCATTGCAGGGGGAGCCAATCTGAGCAAGGAGACTTTCTACCACGGAAGCTTGATGATCCTGATTGTATTGCTCAGCTGTTCCTTCATCAATTTCCTCCAACAGATGCTCTTCCTCTTGCTTGAACTCCATCTGAATGGGTGCACGGATCACTCGTTTGAGTTTGTCCCGGAGAATATTTTTTCCCACGGCAAAGAGAAACGCCTGAAAATTTTTCGCGACTTTTCCTTCAATCCAGTGCTGATAGACCACCATATAGGCCTCCTGGCACGCATCTTCTATCTCTTCCCCCGGACAGCTTGGATAACGTTTTCGAGCCCAGGAAATAAATCGCCGGGCGTATGTCAGATATTGTTCGCGGAAATACTGTTCCGAATCAGATATCATGGGCAGTTGAAACTTGGCTATAAGACGGTTTTCGTGCTCAATTTACATCTATTTTTTACCAAGTCTCAAGGACAATTTGTGAAAGAACGCAGGACAGTCAATCTGCCTCTGTACTTGGTAGTAGAATGAAGCCTGTAATTGTTACCGCTGTCGGGCAAAAAATCATCGAGAGAGTTCATAGATTCGTCCTTCCCAGGGAGAAAATGCGGCAGAATTGATTGTTGCGACAGCAGAACTTGAGATCAGCAGTGATTGGATATCCAAATAAGCCAATTGCTCTAGCATTTGAATACGAGCAGAAAAATTGAGTACAATCAGAAACTGATCTTCTGGAGAATAGCGCTCATAAATAAACAACTGCTCATGCAGAGGCAAAAATTCCTTATAGGCGCCCTGATACAGGGTAGGATAGCTGTTTTGGAGAAACATCAACTGCTCATAATACGCTTGTAGTTCCTTCAAGGTCGAGCGTTCAGAGACAAATAGAAGGTGACTTTCAAGATCAATGGAAGAACATGGACGCCCCATTTGACTCAGGAGAAGGGTTAGCAATAATTTCCGAATCTTTCCTTGAGAGGCAGGCTGGTGTTCCAGTTGATTTAGCATGGTTTGAAGGTCATTACTGTCCAGAAAGGGAACATCCATTTGGTCTACTGGTAGTGAGGCATTGCGATCTGCCCATTGTTGCTTCCAATCAATAAAAAAGCGAATATCCATGCCACAAATAAACAGAATATCTCCTAATGCCATATAGGTGATGCGAAAAAAACGGGAGACAACATTCCCGGTCGAGATGAATTCGAAGAAGAGAATTTGTTGATATGCCTGAAGGGTACCAAAAAGGTTGTAGGCATCTCTCCGGTTCAGGGCATACCTCCCATAGATGGTTGTTCAAAGTAGGAACGATGCGTATGTTCTGCTTCCCTCAGTTCTGTCTGGTAGGATTCATTTTGGGGATCCAGCCCAAGAAGGGCTTTGGCATTGCGCAACCATGCAGCTGACAGGGCAGATCTAGTGGCTTTGACAAAGGAAATCTCGTCGAGAAGCTTCCGCAATGCCTGATAATCATCTGCTGCAATACGTTCCTTCAACTCCTCAAGTCGCTGCACCTCTTTTTCTGCCTTGGCAAGCGCTTGCTTGACCTCCAGGATGGTACTTGTTGCGAGTTGTTCATCTCTGGCAATATGGAGTCGAAGCAGCATGATGGTATCATACATCCAGCCAGTAATTTCAACTGTATACCCTGCCTGAAATTGTGCTGGCAGAATCGGCTCCACCATACTCAATCCCAATTCCTCATCTTCTAACAAAATACTCGTTTGTCTGAATGGGGCAAGGTCTTCTGAAGGCAGATGTGGAAAGAAGGACAAGAAAGCTTCACATTTGTCCTTGTCGATCATATTGGCATTCAATCGATCCGCCAGGCCGGGAAGTCTGGCCGATTCATTCAAACGATCAAGCTCTTGGAGCAATTTTTCCAATGGGGCATCCGTCTCTGGTCCCACCTTGATATTTCCCAGTTCGAAATGGATCTGATATTGGTGCAAACAAGTTTTGAGGGTCATGATATGATTATCTTGCTGAGGGGGTCTCTACAGCCCAAATTCGGTTATAGCTACCAAATTTAGACAATGTCCCATTGAGAAGGGCGTCTCGTTTTTCCTGAAATGCCTTTCCAGCTCCTGGATCGTGAATGGTATAGGTATCGCCAGACTTACGAGTAACCAGGACATAGTGGGCGTTGGGTGCGGCAGCACTACCAATCACGATGGGAACGGGGAGTCCAATTTCCAGGCCTGAATCAATCTCTGAGACTGCATCTGTGAAGGTGGTTAGGCTGGCTGCATAGCCATGGTGTGTATACTTCACTCCAGTTGTGGTACCTTTTTTGTTGAGCAAATCATCTACCCACCGCCCTTTGATCAAGGCTTTGTTGGTGTTGTTGCGAGGAGCTGCTTTCCCGGCATGTGTGCCATGTGCACTTCCGCTATAACTGCTTTCCAACATACTTTTCTGATCACCGGCCATGTCAGGATTGGTCTTCGTCCCATCGCTATTGTCTACCTGACTGAGTTGCGGATTCTTGTCATGCATATCAAGTGCATATATCGGATCCAATTCTCCCTGAACTGCCTGAGTCGTCGTTGGCCCACATGACATTTGCCACTGTTGTTTGATTCCAGCCCCTCCTGCATTATTGGTCAAGCGAAGGTGATTGTTGATCCAGGTTGGGCTTTTGTCCTTGATTCGATAGGCAAACACAATGATGGCAAAAACTGAATTGCCAGCTGCTAGTGCTTTGTATAGATAAGCCCGTTTTGAACTGCTTCTCATCAAGTCGACAAGGGTAGAGAATGTATCAAGTTCATATCCTGCCAACTTCAGTAGTTTTTGTCGAGCGATCCCCAATTGGTGGGACCCCAATACGCCATGTTCATATGGCCAATAAAACATGTCCTTCAGCGCCTTGGTCAACTCCCCATCAGTCAATTCATCTCGCAAATCTCGAATCAGAGATTTGCCATACATGGACAAGTAAGCCTTTTTGGTTTGTTTGACCTGACTTCTTGTGAGTGGTCGCAGAATGTCAAAGATTGCCTGCTCATCTGTTCCCAAGCCTGACATGGCATCTCGAAGCTTTACTGCGCGGGTTGCAGCTCCCAAGGCTTTGATCAATTCTTTGCCAGGATCTCCTCCAGTTCGCTGGATGGCCTGAGAAGATGCCCGCAACTGCAGGGCTGGTGGGCGCATAGCTTGTCCAGCTTTCACAGGAGATTGCCGGGCGGCGGCAGCACGGGATTGAGCAGATTGGGGGGTACGAACCTTAACTTTGTGATGCATGAAGGATGGCTGGAGGGTTCTGTGGATGAATATACAATTATTTTCAGCAAATTCCCTGACTAAATGCTGTCTACAGTCAGGTGTTGAAAACGAGCAGTGGTTCATGTAGATTTCCCTTCCTCTGAATCAATTGCTCAAATCTGATTGTATCATGTTCAACACCTGCCTATTCCTCTACAACGATCTTGTCAGAGAAATCATATGATACACCCTTTGAGTTTATATTCTGCTATGTCTGGGCTGTCCTATATTCAACCATTCGTTCTCCTGTGTTTTTTGAGATACACAGAAGGCAGGACCACAAAAACATAGAAATCAATGATCTCTCTGCTTCCGTGGCCCTGCCTGTATGCTCAATGACTGATAGACGGCTCTCCCCTACTCCTTCACAATCTTTCTGCCGATCAATCCTTTGCGGGTCTGAATTGTCATTGAATACATGCCCGCAGGAAGAGAAGACAAATCAATTTCAGTGGTAGCTCCTTGTTGTTCCTTCAGAATTCTGCCGGACAAATCCCAGACCTTGATGTTCAGAATATCTTCTGTTGCGCCGACAATCTCCAAAGGTCCCTGAGTTGGATTAGGGAATAGCTGAAAGGCTTGATCACTTGTGGGAACAGCTACTTCCAATACCTCTGAGTGAACAAAATCACCATTAAAATCCACCTGTCTCAGGCGATAATAATTGGTTCCGAGTAGGGATTCAGTATCTGTGTATTGGTATTGTTGTGGAGTAGAGGTTGTCCCATTTCCTTCCACAAATCCTATACTTTCCCAATTCCTGGCATCCTGGCTTCTCTGAGGATGAAATCCTTTGTTATTCAGTTCCGTCGCGGTTTCCCAAATCAAGAGATTTCCGTCTTCTGTATTCCTCGCATCAAAGCCCAACAACTCTACGGGCAAGGTTACTGATTCGGACGCTCCTATGTCATGACTTGATCTGGTATTGCCACAAATATCATCTGCAGGAATACTTCCTCCTGGTACTGTTCCGTTTCCTATCGCATCGCTTGGTGCCTGTGGATTAAAATACAGGTGATTGCCGCAGGTATTTGCAGGTCCGACATTTGGATCACTGGTATAAGTTGGAGAAGAACTACAGTTGTCACAATCCTCCACGATACTGGTGGTAATGGTCATGCTTCCTCCACGCTGAAAAATATCATCTCCACTGGCGGCATCTGATGCGCCTGAATTATTCGCGACAATGGTGTTGGTCAAATTGAGTGTCCCACTTTCCAGATGGATACCGCCCCCTGTTCTTGTGGTTCCGGTTGTTACTTGATTGTTTACCATCGAACAGTTGATAAAGGTAAAGCTGGACCCTGTCCCTTCCAGGTATACTGCTCCTCCTTCAATGGTCGATCCCGCTCCTCCTGCGGTATTGTTATAGAACACACAATTGATAAACTGATTGGTAGACCCATTTTCTTTTAAATAAATAGCTGCTCCATCATCTCCGGCAGAATTGCTCATGATTGTGGTTCCTGTCATGGTAAAATTAGAAGAGCCTGATTGATACACCCCTCCTCCTTTTGAGCCAGCATCACCATAATTCGCCTCATTCCCACTAATCACACAATCGGTAAAACTTACTGTCCCCGAGGTTCCGTTGATAAAGACTCCCCCGCCCGTATCATTGTCGGCCCGATTGTTTGTAATGGTTACCCGTGTAAAACTGATATTGGAAGAAGCATCACAAGCGATATATACGCCCCCACCATCATTCTTACTGGAGCTTCCTCCCGGTGCTTTTGCATTTCCGTTCTTGATGGTGAAATCCTTGAAGATGACCGTGTATCCAGCTTCAATCTCAAAGACACCATCCGAGGCAATTCCCTGTGTAGCAGCTGCCTGGACAATGGTGCTATTTTGCCCCTTGCCCTGGATGGTGATATTCTTCGCAATCACTATGGCAGCCTCGGTATGGATCGCTTCCTGAACATCAATGATGTCTCCTGAACTCGCCGCGGACAATGCAGCCGAAATTGTGGTGTAATCGCAGCCCGAGGAACAAACCGAATATTGGGTTGCTCCTGTCTGACTGGTTTGCAGAAGGCCAAATACAAGTGCAAGGATCAAGCCTCCGCCTCCCAGGAAGACAGTTGTTTTTCTACCAAGAGAGAGGGAGTTTTTTGTTTGATTGTATGGTCGACGACCTGAAGGATTGCTCATTATACGTGAGTGCTTTAGTCAATTGATTTTATTAATGGTTAATATTAAAAATGTAATGCCCATTGAATGGAATGAAGTTCTGGTATTTTTTAACAGATGTAAGATTTGAACAGAATGAGGGGAAGCCAGACTGCATGATGGAAATGTCTCTTTCCACCTATAAAATAGCACGCCCGGACAGGCTGGGCGATCGGGGATGATCACCTTCAGTACTGCCCGGACGGGTTTGAGATGTTTGATTGATTGACTTGCCTCAACACCTGGTAGAATCAGCCAGATTGGGGAAACCTGTTGCTCTCAGGTCAGGAATCACCCAACCAATCCTCCTATGAGACCTTATCTAAACAGGATTTCACGGCGAGCAATGATGGCCCCTGCAGGAAGTGTTCTGGACTCAATGCCTGGGAACCCTCTCTCTTTGGCTGTTTGTAGCCAGTTGTCAAACTTGATGCTCGTTTTGGAGTCTACTTTTACCAACAACAGCATCATCGGTTTGGGGTTTCTGCCTGGATTCTTGGAGCCATCATATACATGATCTTCATAGGTTGCTGCCTTGACAAAATACTTTGGCCAAAAAAGTACAGGATTCCAGGCCTTTACATAGGTTTGTAGTTGTTCGGTGGTCGAGGAGTTCCTTGTCGCTCCTCTGGATTTACCAAGTAAGGATAACACCTTCGGATAGGTGGGCATGTGGTTATTGACAGTGGCGATCAGAACCCAGTATTCTCCATTGGGGTCGTAGTCTTTGATTTCTGTTTTTGCCAGGAAATCCAAATGTTCCTGATACGTCAACACTTGACATAAGTCAGGAGATCGAAATACCGCTTCCTGTGCGGAAGCCAATTGCAGGATCAGAAGAGTTGCCAGAAAACAGCATACTGCTTTGGGCAATGATTTCATTTGTGATGTCATAACTTCGGGGGGTTAATTGTTGATAAATGATTCGAGGATGACGCCATAGCTTCCAGGCTCTGGCGTATACTGAGGGGTGATAATGATGGAGTTAAATGATTCTTCGAAAGAAGTATTCAGTTGTGGTTGCACCTGGAGCAGGGCAATTTTTCCTTGATAGAATTCTTCTGGGATGATGAGTTCTACATCAAATTCATCTGTGAACAAGGGCAGCATGGACCAAACAGCATCATTCTCAAGGTCGAAAAGGACCAACCAATAAAAACTATGGTCCTGATAGGGAAACCTTCCCAGTACGCGAAAATGTGTCCCGGGCCGCAATCTTGTATTGGGTTCACTGATGACAATGGTCAGAGGAGGGATGAGTAATTCCTTTGCTTTTTCGACAATTACCCATACAATCTCACGCTCTGCAGCCTGACCTTCAGGAGACTGACCAGAACAACTGACTTCACCAAGTTGTTTCCATGTCAGGGTATAGGTCTTTTCTGCCACCTCAAACAACTTCTGTCGTTCGAAGGGCAGCATATTCTCTATGGCATCTATAATCTCCTGAAATTCGGGATCATCTGTGAGGTCTTGCTGAAGTTGTTGCGGGACTTTTTCCTCGAGCATTCTGTCCAAATCTTCTTTGTCAAAATGCTGATTCGCTTCGTCGGAACAACTTTCTCCGACATGTTCTTTTTGCGCATTTCGGATAAGCTCGATTAATCTGTAGGCTCTTTCATTTGGAAAGAGAAGATAATTGGTCGGAATGCCCCAATCTTCCATTATCCTTTTGATGGGATGCATAGATAATATGCAGGCTTCCTGACTACTCACTTTTAGGATCATTCCCATGATTTCCTTGTGCTCATTCCAGACTGCTCCACCCGAGAACCCACCTCTAATTCCATATGGAGTTGTGGTGAAAAAAAATGGCTTATCTATCGATTTTGAGCTGGCAATCACATGGTTCTTCCGAATATTCCAATCAGGATGTGGATGACCAATCATGCTGACCAATTGATCCACTTCAATAGAATCTCCTGCCATATCCCAAATAGGAAAATCAAAGCTTGAAGGAGCTTTGCAATAGATGATGGCGACATCAAGCGATGATAAATATTCCGCATAAATGGTTCCTGAATAAGCCTGCCAATGGCCCTTATAGTGAATGGTCACCTCTGTGGCAGAAGGGTCTCCATTGATATCGTCTATCAGATGAAATGGCGTGAGGATAAATACATATTTTTTATCTCGTCCAATCACTATCCCCGCCCCAACTCGCCTGATGCCTGTTTCTGTTTTTGCAGATATTTTTACAATTCCTTGTTGCAACTCTTTTTGGCCAAAAGGTTCTGTTTGCCCTGCTTTCAGCCCTCGATAGGACAGAATGGAAAGGAAGCACAGCAAGATCATTGGAATCAATTGAGGAGAAATCATTTTTTTGTTCATCAGTAGGTCTCTCTAGTTCATGAATGAAAAAAGGAGGTGCCAAGGGTCTCATTCGTGTGAATGGCCTCATTCGCACATATGTTCTGTGCTTGTATGAATGTCAATGAAAGGTGAACACGACTGTCTGTTCAGGGATTCGCTCCCTACCTTACACCTCTTCAGGCATGGTGCGCTGAACTCAAGTATTCTGCATAGGTCCCATGTCGCGGCTCAATCATCCCAAATGATATTTACTACGTCCTGAATAGGGTTGTTTCTACACAAAAACCAACAACTAAACAGGCATATAGCAATCATCATCAACAGTATACCAGCCCCTAGCCGATAAGGATTGTGGTCGTACAACCATTTGATTCTCGATGGGTTCTTGAGGGATGAATCCCCATACAGCTCTCCTACTTTTACCTGATCCACCACTCCATGAATAAGAAGATGTATCCCTTCAGGCCCCAATTCCATCTGAGTAAGCTGCAATTTGTTCTGGCTCACTATGTCCAGGTAATCATCCCCATCTAACACGATTGTGTCTTGTTTTTCCCTTCCAAAAAGAATTTGCCCACTGCGGATGCTCGTCAATGGAGCTGAATGATCATATATGAGAAAACTTGGTGCCTTCAGCAAAAATCTCGGAATGCTTATTTCAGGAAAATGTTCAAATTCCAGGTTCAGAAATACAGATGATTGTTGCCTGCTCCAAAATATCATTTCTCCAGCCTCATGATTGGTCCGAAAAATGCCTTCAACATATTTGCTTTCAAGGCTTTCTTCCAATCCAGACACCACCATATTGTCTCCCATTATGTGCAGACTGTCATAATATTCCATTGTCAGAAGGTAAGGAGTAGAAGCTTCAATTTCCAAGCTTATTTCAGGATGAGCCTCTTCTCCTATTTCCCAGATGATGACAGAAGAATCAGGAATCGAGAGTCTGCCAGGAATAACCGATGTGAAACTCATAGAGGCTTCACGGTTTTTTGGATAAACAACTGGCGAATGTGACAGATCAATCGATCGATAGCAGGAGGGTTCCAGGCTAAGAGGGTCTATACACTCCCCTACCCAAAAGGAATGTGCATCTATCTGCACAGAGTCAATCCCACTGAGGTAGACCCGACTGACAACAGAATCTTGAAGAAATTCCAGTAATTCGGTCCGTGGACGAATAAATCCTTGCGACTGAAATCTGCTTACCACAAGATCTGCTTCTATGTATATCGGAGATTGAGCTCCTGACAGAAAGACATGAAGAGGAATGAAGGTAAACAGTACCAATAATGCACAAATAAGCAGGGGGAACTTACTGAAAAAGCGATACAATGCACTTTTTCGAATCAGGGAAATTGATTCTGTATGATTGATAAGGATTAAGAGAGAATCTCTCAGTTTATTCTCTTCTCTGATGAGCATATCAGAAGAAATGATCCCTTTTATCATCTTTTGATTGAGTTCAACCCATCTCCCCAGAACGAGGATCAATCCTTTCTTTTGCACAGGGGACCATTGGTGATCCTGTTCCAACAGAAAAGGAATAAGAGACTCCAAAGGAATATTGGCCACCTTTTCCTGGAGTTCTTCCCTGGATAATGTTTGATTCTCGTCGAACATAGACATTGAAACCTTCTTTCCGCTAGGCTGGATGTAAGTATGAAAATGTATATAATTCTGGCTTTGTTTTGTTGGTAATTCTCAATCTCATATGAACTGTGATCCAACCATTTGTTAATCCGGGGTACTTCTTGGGCTCTACACAGAGGTTGAATACCCTTCCGGCAGGATGGTGGGAAAGACGATAGAGATTGGGAGGATCACTCCTTGTAGGGGACAGCTCTGACCTGAACCGGATTCCTTGATAGAAATTCACAATTCCCCGCTCAAGTTCTTCTTTCAGCACAAGCCCAATACAGCTTTCGGATATAGCTTGTCGATGTTTTGACAAGCTCACATGAGCTGGAATGAATAAGTTATTATTCCCATTCTTCAGTCGAATCACAACTCCCACATCCTCATGCGAAATATTCAAGCTCACAAGACTGTCCACGGGCCAGGGACCGAAGACATTCCAGCCAGGGTGAGTTTTGATATCTTTTGCTTCCATCCAATAATACTTCTTAGGTTCTTTCTCGAAGGCACGGATAGAAACAGGATAAGCTTTATCCAGATAGAAATGGACAAATAATCTGTCCTTACTTTCTGGACGCATGTCATAGCTTGAGAAATAGGTATATATAGACACCAATTCCAACACTTCAGTTCCCACCTTTTGGCTGAAGGTTCCTTCATATCTATTTCCTAGATCATGCACCTTCTTCCACTCATAATCTGGTTGAGCAATACTGGAAATTCCCAGAATTAGCAAAGTGAGACAACATAAATAGGGAGAAAAAGCAGCCTTATATGGGGCAATCATCATGAAAATATTTCAATGAGTAAGCAGACTATTGTCAAAAAGGTAATGCAGTCAGAGGTTCCGTGAAACAATCACTCTTCTTTCGGACAAAGGAGGTGTGGAATTACATCAGGAGGTAGATAGATTCTCTTGTCTTAACGTAGCTATGAGCCTCCCTTTTTCTTTCAGGCGCAAGTGAGAATTTTATGTCCCATGTTTCTCTTTTTTGGCCAACAATTACTGGGAGTGATTTTTCTTACGAAACAGAATAATGGAATGGCCACTGTTGGGAATTCTTCATGTAGAAGAAAATAATCAACTGGATTATTGATGTCGATCTGTATCAAAGATCCATGAATCTATTCTGGATTGCAATCCTGCAAAATGAGTATTTGTAAAAAAAATCATCCTCATTCTTAAGTAGGAATGCCTCTTAGTGTATTGCCAGCTGTCTCTGATGAAGGAACAAGGAATAGTAAGAAGTGAATTTTGTGCGGATATCTTGTGCCAAATCAAGCACCCTTGCCAATTGGTTTTTGGACTGTTCCGAAGAGAGTTATGAGTGGAATCCTGGATAGTGTGGCTTTCCAAACTTTTTTTTCAGAACTTTGCCACCTGATTTTTGGCATCGATTGATTCATTACCATGTCCAGCATTATTCAAACCATTCAGCAAGCAGCTTCACGGGCGATGCATACTACCTATGGAGTAGAGATTGCTGCAGAGACCATTGTCATTCAAGAAACCAAAAAAGAATTTGATGGGGACTTCACCCTGGTGGTGTTCCCATTTGCAAGGTTTCGGCTGGGCAAACCTGAAATCATTGGCGAAACCCTTGGGCGGGTCCTGGTGGAATTGGTGCCAGAGATTGAAGACTTCAATGTCATCAAAGGGTTTTTGAATCTGAGTCTCAAAGCAGACTGGTGGGTCTCCTTTTTTGCAAATGCTGTTCAGGACGAGCAGTATTTTACCACCAATATTGGAGAAGGGAAAACAGTTGTGGTCGAGTATTGTTCTCCCAATACCAATAAACCCTTGCACCTCGGACATCTTCGAAATATCATTCTGGGCTATTCTGTAACCGAAATCCTCAAGGCAAATGGATATACAGCTATCCCTACCTGTTTGTTCAATGACCGTGGAACCAACATCTCCAAGTCCATGTATTCCTGGCAGCAAGACGGAAACGGAGACACACCAGAGAGTACGGGATTGAAAGGAGACAAATTGGTTGGCAAGTATTATGTAGACTATTCTGTCAAGTTAGCTGAAGAAGTTGCACAACTGCTTGACACAGGAATGGATAGAAAAGAAGCTGAAAAAGCGGCTCCCAGCAGTCAGGCGATTCAGGAAATGTTGATCAAATGGGAAGAGGGTGATCCGGAAACACGAGAGTTATGGGAAACAATGAATGGCTGGGTTTATGAAGCCTATAAAGATACTTTCCAACGGCTTGGAGTGGAGTTCCAGCAATTTTATTATGAATCGAAAGTCTATCAGCGAGGACGAGAGACCGTACAGGAAGGACTGGAGAGGGGAATCTTTTTCAAAGATGATGCAGGCTCCGTTGTGGTAGACAATTCGGATGTCAAACTGGACAAAAAAGTCCTCCTCCGAAGCAATGGCACCTCCCTATACATCACACAAGACCTTGCCATCGCCGCAGACAAATACAACGAATTCCATATGGATAAATCTATCTATGTGGTGGGAGATGAACAGAATTACCACTTCCAGGTGTTGTTTGCCGTTCTAAAAAAGCTACAAAAGCCCTATGCAGAAGGCTTGTTTCACCTGTCTTATGGCATGGTAGATCTACCCAGTGGTAAAATGAAATCCCGGGAAGGAACAACTGTAGACATAGATGATCTTGTGGAAGAGGTCAAACAAAAAGCCAAGGAAGAAACCCAGCGACTTGGCAAGACTGAGGGCATGACAGAGGCAGAACTGGATCAACTGTATGAGGTACTAGGAATGGGGGGACTCAAGTACTTCCTGGCTAAGGTAGATCCCAAAAAGAGAATGTTATTCAATCCAGAGGAATCTGTAGACCTTCAAGGACATACCGGGCCATTTATCCAGTATTCTTCTACCCGAATTGCCTCTCTGGTTCGAAAACAAGCCGAATTGGACCTTCCTTCCTACACCGCTGAGTTGGCATTGGAAGACCCACTCAATGAAGGGGAGCGGTCCCTCATCAAGCGACTCTTTCAGTACAAAGCTCTTCTTCAAGAAGCCGCTCATACCTATAATCCAGCCTTGATTGCCAATTATGCCTATGAGTTGGCGCGTGATTTCAATCGATTCTATCAGGGTCCCAAGATTTTGCAAGCAGAAAAGCCCAATACCAGTTCGTTCCGATTTGCCTTATCGGCATTCACTGGCAAAGCGCTGAAAGAGGCATTGAGTTTGTTGGGGATAGCTGTACCAGATCGAATGTAATCACAGCTGAAACAATTAGTAGATCCCAAAGGGCACTATGAAGAGGAGAAGCAACGTTTGTTCGAGGAAGGAGTATTTCATTTGAACTCTTTGAGAGATTTTCGTACAATTAGCGTGAGAATAGATCTCACTCAAATCGAAAAAACAATCTGATGCTCAGATATTTTATTAGTCGAGAGTTTTTGTTCACCATCTTGGGCTTGTTCACAGTCGGCATTGTCGTATATATAGCGATCTTCTTCTGGATTTTGCCTGCATACACCAGACATGGAGATGGCTTATTGGTTCCGGATGTAAGTGAGATGACTGTAGCAGAGGCAGAGAATGAACTCAAAAAGAAGGGCCTGCGTCCAATGCGTGCAGATTCTCTATTTGTAGAACATTTGCCTCCTGGCGTCATTATCAAACAATATCCAGCCCCCTTTACTCGGGTAAAACCCAAAAGGACCATCGCGCTGACCATCAACAAATCCGAACCTCCCATGGTTGAGATGCCCAATCTCGTGGAGCCATCTATTTCTTTGTACCAGGCCAAAGCCAAATTGGAAGTCTGGAAACTAGGAGTCGGGAAGGTTACCAGAGTCCCGGATATTGCAGAAAATGTTGTTCTCAGAGCCCACTATGATGGAGGAGAGATACAGGCAGGCACCAAAATCCCGCAAGGATCAAAAATTGATCTCGTAGTTGGTACCATGAAAAATGTCAGTCAAGTGCTGATCCCGGATCTTGCGGGCTATACCTATGAGGATGCCTTATCCATCCTCAGAAGTATTGGACTTGGGCTGGGAAGTGTCTTATACAATGCCAATGGCCCAGAAGAAGCCATTGGAAGAATTTACTCTCAAAATCCCAAAGCAGAATTCGGAGATTCGATCCGCGTTGGCTCTGCCATCGACATCTATGTCTATGGAAGTGAACCTGAAGAGAATGAAGGGATTCTTGTTGAAGAAGTAGAGGATTAGGATCTAGGGATCTCTATCCTACACCTATATTCAGACCTGTTTGGTATCCCCCCAAACAGGTCTCTTTTTTATTCAAAACATTTTTTCAGTTCATTCTTTGTGACCTTTCCCAGAGCATTGCGTGGCAAATCCTCTTGATAAATATATCTTCGCGGAATCTTGTAGGAGGGCAAATGGCCTTTGAGCCATTGGGTCAGGTTTTGCTCCTCCACTGCCTCTCCTGACAGGACCAAACTGGCTACAATGATTTCCCCCCATTCATCATCAGGAATCCCTACGACTCCACAATCACTGATCGCAGGATGGGTGCGGAGAATTTCCTCGATTTCCAAAGCAGAAATTTTATATCCTCCTGATTTGATAATGTCCACAGAATTTCTTCCCAAAATCCTGTAGCTGCCTGCATTGAAGATGGCAATGTCACCGGTCCGGAACCAGCCATCCTCCGTGAAAGAAGTAGCAGTAGCTTCAGGTTTTTGCCAATATTCCTTGAACACAGATGGTCCCTTGATCTGGATCTCTCCCTGTATGCCAGATTCGACAGGGGTATCGGCTTCATCCACCAATCGCAGGTCTACCCCCGGCAATGGCAATCCAATATGTCCAGCTCTTCTCTCTCCTCTATAGGAATTGGAAACTGCCATACCGATTTCTGTCATGCCGTACCGCTCCAGCAAGGTTTGGCCACTGATGTCACGCCAGGTCTCCAGTACGGATATGGGAAGGGCAGCAGAACCCGAGACCATCAATCGAAAGGCTTTCAAACAAGCAGAGACTTCTTCCTGCCAGGTCGCGTTTTGTGATTTCCAATAAGCAATCAGTTTGTAATAGATGGTCGGCACAGCCATGAACAGAGTGATCCTGCCATTCAGGAAACGTTCAAAGGCATCTTTCGCATCAAATTTGGGTTGAAATTCCACACACGCGCCGGACCAAAGTGCGCAACTGCACACATTGATGATGCCATGCACGTGGTGAAGAGGCAAGACACAGAGAATATGATCTTCTTGCTGCCATTCCCAAGCCTGAACAAGGGTCTGGATTTGAGATTCAATATTGGCATGGGTACTCACCACTCCTTTGGGCTGGCTGGTCGTCCCACTGGTATAGAGAATCATGGCAGATCGCTCCTCACTAATCTCAGGGAGAGCTTTGGAGGACTCTGCCTTCAAGTCTGGTACAGTCATCAGGGAGAGCTGGAGTTCTTGTGCCAGGGAGGCAAATGCATCTCCTTGTTCTTCAGACACGATCAGGCAGCTCGCCTGCGTATCTTCCAGCACATACCTCAAAGAAGCAATTGGATGATGAATACTCAAGGGAACAGCGATTCCCCCGGCACGCCATATTCCCCATTGGATGGCCAGATATTCAAAACTCCCAGGGATCAAAAATGCGATGCGCGCTTCCAGCAAATCGGTCTTTTCTCCCAATAAACAAGTTGCAATTTCCTGAGATCGCTGAAGAAGATCTGCATAGGAATAGTCTCCATCATCCTGTACAGCAACACGCTTGGGAAACTGTCTGGATCGTTGAATCAGTTGAATCATATAGATATCATTGTCTCATGGCATTTCTCCTCACCTGCCAGACAATGAACCATAGCACCGCCGATAGATAGAGAAGATGAACCAGATCAAATTGCTGAATCTGAAGAAGGCCTGTCTCGCCCAGAATAACCAAAATCACAGAGATGGCGATTAGGATGATCGAAAGGGTATGGAGCAGGTTCAGATGTTGGCGTTTCATAAGCAAGTCAAGCTATAGGGATAGGAAATTAGGAGGCAGAAGAATTGTCTACGATTTGAGGTCGCAGCCAGGGAGTAAGGACAGCAGGCTATCCCAAATATTTTTCCCGGAACAATTTCAAATGATGCAATTCATGACCAGCAGTTACATATCCCAATACCTTGGGAGTAAATGGATGATTGCTGGCAGTGCCTACTCGCTCCAGCGCATCTTCTTTCATGCTTTGGAACAAGGCAATACTAGCAGACCTTACGGCTCGATATTCAGTAAGCAGAGACTCAGGACTTCTTTGATCCGCATCACTGTTGGGGACATAGGCATTCTGATCAAATCCTGGCAATGGGGTCTGGTCCCCCCTTGCGATCCGCATGGCACGATAGATAAACACTCGCTCTGCATCAATCATGTGCAGAAATGATTCTTTCAGAGACCATTTGCCGGATGCGTATCGATGAAGCCATTGTTCCTCCGTCAGAGACTGTAAGAGGGATTCTGTTTGCTGTTGACCTTCGGTCAGCGTCTCCACTAGTGGATGATCTGGAACCTTTCCAACATAGGTCTGGTAATAATCAGGAACTTGTTGAGAATGGGGTTTGTACATAAGTGATGTGATATTTCACAAATCTATCCAAAAATCCCCTTGCTTTCAAGCATATGCCTCTCTCATTATTCCTGCTGAAGTTCACGTAAAATTTCCTCTGCAGAGTCCGCCATATTCACATATTTTCGGTAGCCCCACCTCACAAAGAAAAACAAGCCCACACATCCCACAAAGGCGAAAATCAGGGTCCTATGATTCAGGAAAATATCTTTACCAGACATGATTTTTCCCGCCAGAGGAATGGCAACAACCGCAAAGATGAAACTCATGCCTATCATTAGTTGCTGGATAAGAAAAAATCTTTTTTTCAGACGTGTATACCTATCGACCGTCTGCCTGAATGGACTTTCAGCCAATCGGATTCCCTGCATCTGATAGATGGTGTTCAAAGAGAGGATTGGCATAACTGTTAAGATCAGCATGGAGAACAGCCCCGACCCAATCAAGTACCAGGTATCAAGTTTGTACCAGTTCCATATCAGAACGGCTGCAAGGCCAAAACAGAAGATGGCGCCAATGGTTTCAAAAAAGGCAATACTTCTGAGCTTCGAATGGTATGTTCGTTTAGTCATATCTACAATCATAGTATCGGTTAAGCGTTGTTGTTGATCACGTTGTTCACTCAGATCATCCCACAACAATTTCATTTCATCCAGATCCATGGTTCATATTTTTTATTTGAGCACTTAGCTTGTTTCGGATTCTGCTCAACCTGGTCCCTACATTGGAGGGAGTAAAGCCAGTAATACTGCCAATCTCCTGATAGCTTTTGCCCTCCAGATGCAGCAGGATAATCCCTCTCTCAACCACATTCAACTGTTTGATTTGTTCATAGAGCATTGTCATTCGCTCTTCGGTTTCGGCATCCTGTTCCTCATAGAGATCCATCAAGTCGGAATTCATGGACACATAAGATGCTTTCTTTCTCAGCTGATTCATGTGTCTGATAGCGGTATTCAGGGCAACCCGATAGATCCAGGTGCTGATTTTGGATTTTCCTTGAAATGACTTAAAGGATCTCCACAGTTGATAGACAATCTCCTGATACAGATCTTTCTGATCCTCCCCTTCCCTGGCGTAAATATTGGCGACTTTGAAAATGATGCCTTCATTTTCCTGTATCACTTGTACAAACCGCCTTCTATCAGACATAGTCAATTCATTCTGCCTTATTGGTACCTGTTGAGGTCAATAAATCACAATTTGAAGAAAAAAAATAAAAAAAAATTTGCCATAGTAAACACCGTTCACTAAGTTTGCATTGTTCACAGAAATTGATTCACTCACATGGGAATTGCAGAAAGAAAAGAGAGAGAAGCCCAGGAAATGCGGACCAAAATCATCAATGCAGCCATGCAGATGTTTGTGGACAAAGGATTTGAGGAAACCTCCATCCGACAGATTGCCAAATCCATCGAATACAGCCCTGCAGCACTGTATCGATATTTCGCCAACAAGGATGAGTTGTTTTATGCGGTTCATGCCTGTGTGTTTGATCTCTTGTACGATCACCTCAAAACAGTTCAAAACATCGAGCATCCAGTACATCGATTAATCGAAATGGGGCGTATGTATCTGGATTTTGCCCTAAAGAACCAGGAGTATTATGAGTTGTTGTTTGTGCAGAAATCTCCCATGCAAACGGAGATAACTGAGGATGAATGGTCTTGCGTGATGAATACTTTTGGCTTGCTGCAAAACACAGTGAAAGACTGCATAGAACAGGGATATTTCTCCAATACAGATCTGCATACGACCACCTTGATTTGCTGGTCCAATATGCACGGAATGATCACCCTCTACTTTCGCGATCGAATGAAAATGTACCCGGAAGAACATCGGCTGAAACTGATTCATCAATCGGTGGCCATGATGATCGACCTATTGCAAAAATAAATGGGTTCAAGAATTATTTTTTTGACCAAAAAGTGAACAGTGTTAACAAAGTGTAATGCGTTTATCAAAGCAATATGAAGCCTAAACAAACTTTCATTTTTTCTCTTTGCCTGATGGCATATTTGCTTCCTGCCTATTATAGCCATGCACAGTCAGACATTCTGGAAAGCTACGTACAGGAAGGTCTGGAGCGCAACCTCAGTCTCAAGCAACAAGATCTGGTCTATGACAAAGCTGTCTCTGCTCTACAAGAAGCCAAAGGCCTGTTCCTCCCACAAGTGTCAGCCATCGCCAACTATACACTTGCTGGTGGGGGACGAACACTGGATTTTCCTATCGGAGACTTGTTCAATCCAGTTTATGCCACGCTCAATGAATTGACAGAACGACAGCAGTTTCCTACCAATCTGGAAAATGTAGAGGAACAATTTCTCCCACACAACTTTCAGGAAAGCAAACTTCGGATTGTGCAGCCCTTGTTCAATAGCGGGATATATTTCAATCGCCGAGCCAAGCAAGCCTTGATTTCGGTGGAAGAGGCCAAAAAGCAGGCTTTCAGGCAAGATGTCTCCAAAGACATCCGTGTGGCCTACTTCAGCTATCTCAAGACGGTAGAAGTAGGCAAAATCTATCAGGAAACCGCTCCCCTGCTCGAAGAGATTCTTCGTGTCAATGAACGCCTTGTTGCCAATGATAAAGCCACCAGAGAAGTTGTCTATGCAGCCCAACATGAGGTCAGCAAACTCGCTCAACAACAAGCCCAGGCTCTTCGGCAGCAACAAATGGCCAAGGCATACATGAATTTTCTCCTGAACAGACCATTGGATCAATTGATTGAGGTCGATTCAAGTTTCCAGCCAAGTCCGATGAGAGAAGATCTCAATGGATTGGAGGATCTCGCCATGCAGGAGCGAGGAGAACTCCGCCATCTCACTCTCGCTCAAGCTGCCAATACCGAGGCCATCGAATTGCACCGGTCTGCATGGCTTCCACAAATCAATGCGGTGCTCGATGTTGGCTTTCAGGGATATGGATACAATTGGGGCAAAGAACAGGATTATTGGCTTGGGCAGGTCTCTCTCCAATGGGATTTGTTTCAGGGAGGACAGCGCAAAGCACGTGTCCAACAAGCCAAAATAGATCAGGAGATTCTGCTCAATCAACAATCTCAACTGGAACAACAACTCAGACTCCAGGTTCAGGAGGCTTATTACAAACTGACAGAAGCGCAAAGTGCCATTGAGGCTGCAAAAGCAGGTCTCAGAAGTGCACAACAGGCATACCGTTTATCCGAAAAAAAGTATCGACAAGATCAAGCCAATTTCCTTGAACTTACTGATGCAAGAACCCGCATGACCCAGGCAAGAATCAGTCTGGCAATAGCAAGCTATGATCTCCTTATTCAACAAGCAGACCTTCAATGGGCCATAGGCCGCTAGTTCTGCCCTTTCATGTCTTCACCTCATTTTTCAACAATGAATCATTCACTCACAATGAACATACACCTTTCTTCATGGATGTTGCTCGCTCTCCTCTTCCTGGCAGCCTGCAGCAAACAAGATCACGAACACTCCCAGTCTGATTCCACAGCTGAAACGTCCTTTCCAGTAAAAGTAGAGACAGTTCAACTCTCCAAGAAAGCTCTCCCACTCCGAAGCACAGGTATTTTGGCCTCACAGGCAGAAATTCGTCTGGGCTTCAAAATTGGGGGGATCATACAAGCCATCTATGTAGAAGAAGGAATGAGTGTTCGCAAGGGACAACAACTTGCCCGCTTGAATCCAGTTGAAATCAATGCCCAATTCAGCCAGGCCAAGAGTGCCGTTGCCAAATCGAAAAGAGATCTGGCCCGGGTCCAGCAATTGTATGCAGATAGTGTCGCCACGCTGGAACAGGTGCAGGATCTGACCACTGCCCTTGAGATGGCCAAAGCCTCTCTTGAAAGCGCCTCTTTTAATCAGGCTCATGCTGTGATTTATGCCCCGGCATCTGGGCAGGTCTTGAAACGATTTGGAGAAAAAGGGGAGGTCGTCGGCCCGGGAACTCCCATATTGTTGCTGTCGAATACGGGCAAAAATCAGGTCCTTCGAACAGGATTGTCCGATGTAGAAGTGGTACAGCTTTCTTTGGGAGATGAAGCCAAGGTACAATTCGATGCGCTTCCCAATGAGAATTTTTCTGCCAGGGTCAGTCAAATCGCTGCTGGATCAGACCCAAGAACAGGAACTTTCGAGGTGGAGTTACAACTAAGAACGACCAACAAACACCTCAAAAATGGATTTGTGGGAAAAGCGACGATTCTTCCTTCTAATCAGTTGGCCTATGTTCAGCTTCCAATAGAGGCTTTGGTAGAAGCCGATGCGGACAGAGCTGTCATATATGTGCCAGATTCTTCTTTTGAAACTGCACAAAGAGTCGAGCTGACCCGCTATGATATCAGAGATGAAAGTTTGGCCATTCCTGCCACAGAACTTCTCCCCAATACGCCCGTCATTACTGAAGGTGCCAAATATCTTGAGCCAGGTGCTTCCATTCGCATTGTAGAGGACAAATCATTTGCCACTGCGATAGAATAAGCAATCTCCACCCAGCCCCAGGAAGTTACGCCCTCCTGTGGGTCCTGAATCCTATTTGTCATTCGAAATCAATTATTCCTATGCGCCTTCCAAAACTCGCCATAGACAATTATCAATTTGTGCTTGTTCTGGTCTTTTTGGCCTTGAGTACTGGTGTACTCTCTTTTATGAACATGCCGAGGTCTGAAGATCCCACGCTCGACTTCCCCGTGTATAGTGTGATCGCCATCTATCCAGGAACGAGTCCGCAGGACATTGAAGATCTGGTGGTGGACCCCATAGAGAAGTCCCTCAATGAACTGGAGGACCTGACCGAAATTCGCTCCAATATTCAAAATGGTCTGGCTGTGATCAGCATTGAAGGAGAATTCGGCATTGACACAGATGACCTATTCGATGAAGTCAATGCACAGGTCACCAAAGTCCGAGGAGATATGCCAGAGAACCTACAGAGCCTGGAGGTCATTCAGCAAAGTCCCCAGAATGTTGCTATTTATCAGATGGCCCTGATTTCTCCCACAGTTCCATACCGTGAGCTCGTCGATCATGCAGAAAGATTGGAGAACCGCTTAAAAAAAATTTCCGGGGTCAGAACTATAGACATCGAAGGATATCCTGAAGAGGAAATCAGAATTGATCTGGATTTTGAGAAGATGGGTCAATTGCAGCTCTCCCTGAATCAAGTTAGTGGGATTCTCAGAGGCAACAATGCCAATATCCCGGGAGGTGAAATCAAGGCAGGTTCACAGTCCTTTTCTCTCAAAACAAGCGGAGGATATCAATCTGTAGAAGAATTAACACAAACTGTGGTTGGCGCTTCTCAAGGCAAGTTGCTTTATCTCAAGGATATCAGCAAAGTGTATGCGACCTATGAAGATCCCAACTATATTGCGCGCTACAATGGTCAACGTGCCATTTTTGTCTCCATTACTCAAAAGAAAGGGGTCAATATTCTTCAATTATCTGCCTCTATCCAACAGCAGTTGGATGCGTTTACAGAACAACTCCCTCCCAATATAGAGTTGGCTGTAGCCTTTGAGCAAGCGCCCGCTGTCAAGAGTCGCGTCAATGATTTTTTCATGAACCTTCTCCAGGGAATCTTCCTGGTAGGCATTGTCATTTCGATATTCCTGGGCATCCGCAATGCGCTGATCATCATGACGGTCATTCCGACCTCCATTCTCATAGCAATCAACTTGTTGGATGTCTCTGGTTTTGGGATTCAGCAGATCTCGATTGCAGGATTGGTGATTGCCCTTGGACTATTGGTAGACAATGGTATCGTAGTGGTGGAGAATATATCCCGTCTGATTCGAGAAGGCAAATCTGTGAGAGAGGCGGCTGTACAGGGAACAAGTGAGGTTGGCTGGGCGATTGTCAGTTCTACTATGACGACCATCTTGGCGTTTTTCCCCATGACACAGTTGGGAGGCGGAACCGGGCAATTCATCAAGACGATGCCAATCATTGTGATGTTCAGCTTGATCGCTTCCTTGATTTTGGCCTTGATTCTCTCTCCTCTTTTGGCAGACAGGCTCCTCAAACCTGCCCTGGCTGAACGCCTGACAGCTACTGAGCGTGCCTTGCAATGGATGGTGCAAAAAGTATATCGAAGAGCCTTGAATTTTTCTCTCACATATCCCTTGGTAGTTGTTGGAATCGCCCTTCTGTCCTTAGCAGGAAGTGCTGCCTTGTTCCCATTGGTGGGCGTCAGTTTCTTTCCTTCCGCCGACAAACCAATGCTTGTGATCAATATAGATACCCCAAAGGGAAGCAATCTGGATCGAACGGATGAAGCCGCTGCATATGTGGAACATCAACTCGAAGAACTCTCCTTTGTTGCAGGATATAGTACCAATGTTGGACATGGCAATCCACAGATCTATTACAACATCATTCCCAAAAACACCTCCAATACACATGCACAAATCATCGTGGAATTAAAGGAGTGGAAGGCGAGAAGTTTTTACCAACAGATTGAGACTTTGAGGTCTCTGTTTGCAGACTATCCAGGGGCCAAAATCCGGGTTGTCGAGCTCAAAAACGGGCCTCCATATGAAGCCCCGATTGCGATCAAGGTGATTGGAGATGAAGCCTCTATGCTCAAGACACTGGCAGCAAAGGTGGAGCAAATCATTGCTTCTACACAAGGGAGTATCAATGTCGACAATCCCCTGTCTATTGGAAAGACCCAGCTTCGGGCACACATCCATCGCGAAAAGGCAGGTATGTTGGGGGTTCCGCTGATCGACATAGATATGGCTCTTCGAACGGCACTCTCAGGCAACAATCTTGGTTCCCTCAATTTCCCGGATGGATCAGATTATGAATTGGTGGTCAGAATGGACAATGAAACTGATATGAAAATCTCAGATTTTCAGAAGGTCTACTTGTCCAGCATGAGTGGAGCACAAATTCCTTTGAGTCAATTGGTGGAATTGAAGTTCGAAGCAGAGGCAGCCCAAATTGATCATTTCGATTTGGAAAGAACAGCTACCGTCACCTCAGATGTCAAAGATGGATACAGCTCCAATCTGATGACAAGAGAGATCATCGCTCAACTGGACGGAATGAATTGGCCTGATGGATATGGCTTTTATGTATCTGGCGAATTCGAGACTCAACAAGAATCCTTCGGTGATCTGGGACAGCTACTGGCTGTTGCAGTCCTGGGGATCTTTGCAGTTCTGATTCTTCAGTTCAAGTCTTTCCGACAGCCGTTCATTGTCTTGTCGGCCATTCCTCTGGCTGTAACTGGATCGATACTCGCACTTTTTGTTACAGGCCATTCCTTTTCTTTCCTGGCTTTTGTTGGGTTTACAAGTCTTGTTGGGATTGTGGTCAATACCTCCATCATTCTTGTAGATTATGCCAATCAGCTGAGACTACAAGGCATGGAAACAGGGCTAGCCCTCCGCTTAGCTGCCGAGACAAGATTTATTCCGATTCTTTTGACGACCCTCACTACCATCCTCGGCCTGCTTCCTCTGACACTCAGCGGTGGAAATCTATGGCCACCGATGGGGTGGTCCATCATCGGTGGTATGATCTCCTCTACTCTATTGACACTACTGATCGTCCCGATCTTGTATCAATGGTTGACAAAGGTTCCTGACCCCATGACATGATTCTCTCCCTGCCAATCGGATTGCCAAAGAAGGCGGCTGCTATGGGCGCCTTCTTTGTCTTTGTCAAATTGGATGACATTGAGGCGAAGGTGCTTCCAGTTCTCTCCCTGATGTCTGGTGATGGCTGATATCGGAATGGCAATTTCTATATCGTATCCAGTCTCAGTTCGTCTACAGAAGCTTTGAATCTCATCTGGCAATCGATCCTTTCTGAATATGTTTCCTGGCCCATCTCCCTCTTCTTCAGGACTGATCGCAATGAATAGATTGCGATAGCCTGTACTCATGGAACTCACATCTATGGATCTAGGGTCCAGGACGAAGGCCAATCCATCCTGGTCAAAAGGCGCGACCTTATCACTGCTTTCAATTTGATCATCCTGCACGCTGGCTGCCAAATAGATCCAGTCCTTGCGCTGCCGAATATCAAAAGCAAAACTGGCATCCTCCTGCCCTGAATGAGAGAAAGGATCACTCTCTTCAATGGGAGAGAAATCAGAAAAGGTCAAGGATTTCCACTCCTTCAGGTCTCCATCTATCTGGGGGGCTTTTTTCGCTTTCCTGATATCATAGGTCATCTGCGGAGCAAACCAAATGGACTGTTCCAACTCCATGACCGGATAGTCAGCAGGTTTGTAAGTGGCAGTTGCATGGATGCGAATCGGATGAATCTCAGAAGGGAGAATGGAAGAAGGCGTTTTGAGAGGAATGCTGATTTGCTCTACTGAATTCGGTCCAACAGCCTGCTGAATCCCATCAGTGGCTACCCAAATATCTGTGGAGCTATTGAAACTCAGATTCACTTCCAAGGGCAAATCGCTGTCATTTGTCATTTTTACATGGATTTCCCCTCCAGAAAATGCCCCATTCTCCACAAACAAAGGCTCCAATTGGACCGGAAATTGGTAGAGAACTTCTTTGGTAGCCAGATAGCTTTCTTCAGTCTGTATATCCTTATCCCAAATGCCATCTAGAAGAAGATTGGCCAGAATGGGGCCTTCTTCTGTCATGGTGACCCAGACCACATGATCAAATTCTCCAAACCTTGGCCCACGCATACCACTTCCTCCACCGGTAGTTGCCAGAATGAAATAATCGCTCTGGTTTCGTTCATAGCGCACGTAGCGATGACGATGCCCTGCAAAAACTGTATGTTTTCTATCTGCCAATAATGCTTCTACCTCTGACCACTTCCCATTGTTTTTTTGATCCCACAACGGTTGGTGAAGGAATACCAGAGTCCACCTCACCGATGGATTGGCTGCCAGCGCTTCATCAATATAGGCCAATTGTGGTTCATCGATATATCCGCGACCTGCTCCCTGCATCTTTTCCTCCGAGTTCAAACACAAAAACAATACATCCTCATACACAAAATGGTAATAGTCTCTTCCAAATCTCTCCTTCCATTTTCTGGCCATGACCTCATTGATGTAATCATGATTGCCTGGTAGATAAAAGAAAGGTGCCTCCAGATTGTCAATGAATCCAGTGAATTCGTCCCATTCTTCATCAATGCGTGCCTCATCTTCTGTATATCCTGTGATCAAATCTCCCACACTCATGACAAATTCGGGCTGCAATAGATTGAGTTTTCGGATGGCCTCGGGGAACACCCCTGGTCGAAGACCGCCCGTTCTATCTGTCACAATGGCAAACTGAAAGGAACCCTCCTTCTTGTTGATATCCAAATGGTTCCAGGGATTCACAGCCCCTGAGGCGTCTATGCGGATGCGAGCCTCGGAAGTGTCTTGGGCAACTATTTGAGCTGCAATCAACATACTTGATAGAAACAGTAGATATTTTTTCATATCAAATTGAGGTCTTGAGATGATAAAGAATGATGGATAGTCTGTTGGCTAAGGTCCTAATATTTTGATCAAAAATTAAGCTGGTATTATCCAAAGAAAAAAAATAAATGACTTTGTTAACAATTTTTCCGGAGAGAGGGACCAAAGGGTAATGCTATGAACATCTCATTCTGAGGCTTGGAGGAGATTTCTGTTACATTTTCTCAACAAATAGGGAGGGGATTTTCTGCCCATCTTTCTTTTTTTCATACAAATATTTACCCTATGAAAACAAATGTATGCCTTTGGGGACGACAAATCAGCTTCCTTTCTTTCCTCATGTTGGCTTTATGGCTTCCTGCCTCTGCCCAAATATGTATTGGGGACACAACTCTTAGCTCTCAGGCTGAAGTAGATGCTTTCAATTGTGTCCAAATCCAGGGCAATCTAACTATCTCCGGGAATAATATTGTCCACCTTGATAGCCTGCATATGCTCACCAAGGTAGATGATTTGATCATCCAAAACAATGATTCCCTGACTTCCCTTCATGGATTCAATACGATATTAGAAATTACAGGCAACCTCCATGTTGAGGACAATCTCGTCCTGCTTACGATGCAAGGTCTACAGTTCGACGCTGCCTATTTTGATGGAAATGTCATTGTGAAGAATAATGCCTCACTGGAAAATCTGGATGGTCCTCCCTTTGCTTTTGGGGTGATTGATGAACTTGAAATCATGCACAATCCCTCTCTTATGAATGTAGATGGATTGTCAGGGGTGGACATCATTGGGTTTCAGTCAGAGATCAGCTACAATGATACGCTGGATAATCTGAATGGGCTTCAAACCTCCAAATTCAGCCACAGTCTGGAGATTAGCCACAATCGCAATCTAAAAACATTGAACTGCTTCAATCCAGTCAGCTCTTTTGCATTTGACCTCATCATTTCTCACAACGATTCACTGAAAACGATCTCGGGATTTAATGGATTGGTTGGGACTCAAGCAGATTTGACAATAGAGGAGAATCTCTCACTTGAATCCATCACTGGATTTAGCAATATCACCTCTGTTGGAGGTTATCTTGAAATCAAAAACAATCCTCAGCTTGATACACTTTCAGGATTTAGTTCTCTTCAATCTGTAGGGTTTGAGCTAAATTTCACCAATAACTCTCTGGGAAGTTTTACGGGTTTTTCTCCCCTTAGCTCAGTAGGATTGGGCGTGTCCATTGCAAATAACTCCTCCCTCTCAAACATCAATAATCTCTCAAATCTGCAATCTGCTCATAGCATCTATATTGGCGGCAACCCCATGCTGACTTCCACAGTTGGTCTGAATTCTTTGACGAGTCTGAGTGGAGGAAACGGATCGCTTTCCATCAACGGGAATGCATCTCTTAATTCTCTGGGAAGTTTTTCTTCCTTGACTCAAGTAGGCTTTATTGATATCAGATTCAATCCCTTGCTCACATCGGTCAGCAGCTTTCCTTCTCTCAGTTCTCTTTCTTCCATCCACATCCAGAATAACACACAGCTATCTTCTTTTGAATTACTTAGCAGTCCCAATAGTTTAAGCGGAAATCTTGCCATTGAAAATAATCCTTCTTTACATCATATTCTTGGTCTAAGTAGCTTGACTTCCATTCAAAATTTTTCCCTCCGCAACAATGATTCACTGGCTGGTGTGGACGCTTTTGCGAGCTTAAGCACGATCCAATTGTCATTGACTATCCAGAATAATGATTACCTCCTAAATCTTGACAGCCTTATTCATTTATCTTCTGTTGGCGGGAATCTGACAATCGTTGACAATGATAGTTTGGCCATGTGCTGTGGCGTTTTTCCCCTCCTGGATAATGGAGGGGTGGCTGGCACAACCAATATCCAGAATAATATAAGTGGTTGTGATAGTGAAAACGAGATTCTCACAAACTGTATTCCTTCCCCTATTCCAGTTTGTATTGGAGATATTTTTCTGTCTACGCAAGCTGAAGTAAACGCATTCAATTGCCTTGAAATCCAGGGAGATTTAACCATCTCAGGTGGGGACATCACCTACCTGGATAGTCTCCATATTTTGACGAAGGTGGATAATTTGATCATCCAGAACAATGATTCCTTGTCTCTCTGTTGTGGTATCTTGCCTATTCTTCAATCTGGCGGAGTAGTTGGAACTACGACTATCAGCAATAACGACATGGGATGTAATAGTGTGCAAGAAGTCCTCACAACTTGTGGCCCACCAAGCTCCCTATGTATGGGGGATGCCAGCTTAACTACACAAGCTGAGGTGGATAGTTTTGATTGCCAACAGGTCAATGGAAACCTGACAATTTCAGGCAACAATATTCTGCATCTTGATTCCCTAGCAAGTCTCATTTCTATCAGCGGCAATCTAACTATTGCTCACAATGATTCTCTCTCGGATCTGAATGGATTGAATATGCTTTCTTCCATAGGGGGTGATCTCCTGATTCAAGACAACCCACTCCTAGAGGCGATAGACGGCTTCAGCCTATTGGATACCATCCATGGATCGCTAACTATTCTGGACAATGTGGCATTAATGGCCATCACTGGATTGTCGGACTTGTTTATGGTTAGAGAAGATGTGTCACTGAATAGACAACCAGACTTGACCGTATGCTGCGGCTTGTACAATTTATTCCAATTTGGGACAGTCTTGGGAAACACAAGTTTGGCACCAACTGGTCAGGGTTGCCAGCTCAACGACATTCTGATAAGTGGTCCATGTACCGTAGCCATTGATCCAAGTTATTCCCCAATTAGGCTAGGATCTGCTTATCCGAATCCTGCTACAGATCAAATCATTATTCCTTTCACCTTGTCCACAACAGCTCCCGTACGATTGAGTTTGTATGATGTTCATGCTTCTCTCGTTCACATATTTTTGGATCAACAGCTTCCCAGTGGGGAGCATGAAGTCATCCTTCCTGTTGGAGATCTGGCCTCAGGACTCTATCATTATCAATTGGAGGGAAATGGATTCAGGTTTCGTTTGCCTCTTATCATCAAAAACTGAGCAGGGTGTGCAATAAGCTGCCTTTCTTTTGTTTCCTTTCTTTCTTTTATCTCCCCTTCACTCAGGCTCATCAGCTCAAGTAGAGATGATTCCATTCGGCAAGCGGTCAGGAATGGATTCATTGGAGGCACAAAAAAAATGCGGCCCAGGTGGACCTTTCTTTTTTTTCTTCGACCAATTCAGTACTGACGTGTCAAGGCTAATTCCATTTCAGTTATTCACAATTAATTCAAAACAATGAAAAATCTATTTTTTATTGGCTTAGCCCTGATGTGTTTGAGTGCACTTACAAGTTGTATGTCTCCTGTAGAGCAAGCTGCAGAAGCGCCCGGACCAGATCTTGTTATTGAGCCTATTGGAAACTCCTTGTCTCTCTCTTACTTCCGAGAACTGGATGGCACACTCATCGAAAATCCTCCAGGATACACTTTTGCCTACCCAAATATCGTAGGCAAGCCTGGAATCAAAGGCTATGTATTCACACCTGAACAAGGAGAAAGGATGGAAATTTACTGCTATGATTCAGACATTGATCCAACTTCACCTATTCAGGCCTTGTTGGTCAATTGTGACAAGCAATTGTCTACTGTTGAACATGGAGGAACTTCCGTAACAACTTGTGATGGTGCAGGGGAAGAATGCTATGGAGTTTCAGGAGGAGGAGCTACTTATATTGTTACTTGCAGTTGTGATAACTAGTCATTGAACATCCTGCATAAATATGTTTTCAACTCATAAAAGGACCAGCACAGCAAGCATGAAAGCAATTTTTTCACAAACAAATGTACTTGATTCTATCTCCTCAGAACAAGCATTATTTGCACAAAGAGACCTGCTTTTCCCTAGATAGGTCCTTTCAGGGTCGCGCATGCATATAATCCCTGAATCGTTCACAAAAAGGGGCTGGGCCAGTTCCCAGTCCCTTTTATTCCATTTCCTATTGATTAAATTCCCCCATGAAACTCCAATACACCCTCACACTTTGGTATTCGATCCTTCTTGTTTGTTGTGTTGGTTGTGCAGAATATATTCAGACAGTACAACTAACTCCACACAAGGCATATTCTCTTCCGCTTTCTCCTACTCAACACTGGATTCCCAGTAGAGTTCAATACAAGAAATTTGACAATGGAAAGGAAATTGTCTGGATGTGGGATTTCAGCAATTATGAGATTGTGGTATACGATTATCCTTCTGGCGAAATGAACAAAACCATTCCTGTACAATTGTTCGGGAATAAGAGGGATTTTTGTCTCTCGATCGATTGGCATGGGTATGATTCGATCTTTGTGATGACAAATGCAGCCTATCATTCGAATTATTGGCATGACAGTACCATTTTTTTGATCGATACACTGGGATCGGTACAAGAGGTATATGATGTATCAACTGCTCCTGTCTGGACCTCTTCCCGCCCTGAGATCGACAAGGACTCTGTCTATTATTTTTGGGGTTCCGATGCCACACAAATGAGCTTTCAAGATGGCAAACTCACACTTTTTTTGGTGCGGTATGGGATGGGAGTAGGCGACAGCTTGTTCCAGCATCCCCCAACAAAAGTAGCAGGCTTTCTGGATATTAGTGGCCAAACAGACACCTTCATGTTTGCCAATGCCCATGTTCCTTCCAAGCCTTCCGTTTACTTTCCCCGTCCAGCCAGCAAGGCCTTGGGCTTTATGAATTCTGATAGCACCCTGTTGTATCGTTTTCAGCATCTTCCAACTATATTTGAAGAAAATATCAAAACAGGAGATCTCCGACAATACGAGCTTCCCTCTTATGTTTTTGATTCTCTTCCTCCCTTATCTTCTGCCGAGTATCTTCCTCACCACCAACGCCCCAGAATGAAATATTTTTATGGTAGTCTGGCTTATGATCCCTACAAGGAATTGTACATCAATATTCTGGGATATCCATTTTCCAATCCGGAGAATGCCCCCAAGAATTTCCAGGCCAAACGAGGCATCATCCTCTTCGACAAATCCTTCCAAAAAGTTGCTGAAGGCTTGCTTCCAGAGTCTTATGTCGGGAATTTTTTCATTACGCCAAAGGGCTTGGGATTGCTGGATATATCCAGAAGCAGTGTAGCAGAAGATTCTATTTACTTTACCATTTTTGATTACCAGTATAACCAACAGTCAAGGGAGGATTACAAAAAAATGGCCGTTCTTGAAGCGCCTACCATCAAACCTGGAGGTTGGACAGCCTATTTGCAGGATTCTTATGCCATCCAGGACCAGAAGAGTATCGTGCTGTTTGCCCCAGCAGATTTGGGCTGTGATGGCTGCCTGGATTATATGATCAGCTATTTTAAAGAAGAATCCAACAGATCAAAGCAGGACGGGTTATATTGTATTATTGCAGCAGAAAATGAACGAATCTTGAACAAAAAACTCTATTCACACAATCTTACCAAAGACCATCCGAATCTTCTTTTGGATTCTTCGGGCGAGTTTCTGAGCTATGTCGGACGAGACTTTCGACAAGGATTGTTGCTATTTGTTGAGCAAGGAGAAGTAACTGCCCAAACATCGATTATTCCTTCTCAATTGTCTGGCCTTCCTGGATTGATTGACAATTATTTGAAGGAATAATATCTGTTTTTCGAACAAAGATCATTGCTCCCTTTTTTGCCATCAAAAAAGGGAGCAACTTTAGTCAATAGAATGATCGTATATATGAGTATGAAACACATCTGCTTATTGGGATTGGCTCTCTTGATCCATTCTCTCGGGCTAGTCGCCCAGGAGGAAAAAATTCAACAGCAACCCCCTCCCCCAGCCCCCTCTATCACAGCAGCATATTATGGAGAAACGATTTTTCATAGTGGCATCAAGCTCGGATATGAGCGTCCCTTCTCTTCCTTATTGATGGAAGTTCGCAATCATCGCTATTTCTATGTATCTGGCAATCTGGGCTATGTTTCTCACAAAACTGTCTATCGAGCCATATTTGCTGATGCTGAACTTGGGTATCGTTTTTTTCCTTTGCACTGGCTCAGACTTGGTGGATGGATTGGCATAGGGATCAATCGGTATGGCCTGAGCTCTCCTTCCTATGCACTGCAACCCAATGGAGAGTTCGAACAGATTTCATCAGGTGGTGCGCGGTTTATGTCAAGTATTGGCCTGGAAATAGGATCGCAAAACCAGGCTACGACTTCTTTTTTCCTGAAACCTCAACTGGTGAGCCTTAGTCCCCACAATACCGGAAGCCTGAAACAACTTGTCCTTGAAATTGGAATCAGTAAGCCCATCAATTAATACATCCTTCCATGAATAGATCACTTTTCTCTTCTGTCTTCTTTTGCTTGCTTCTGGGTTGCATGGCATGTGTTCCCCAAGAGGAAATTGTAGAGGGGATCGCTGTACAAGAACAATTCTATCTTGTTCATCAAGGTGCACAAATGCCTGTTCTGGTGGAGGGAAACACTGAATCGAACACCTTTATCCTGATCGTACATGGGGGCCCGGGCGGAAATGCCATGGTCTATAATGATTTGCTGGGAAGTTTTTCAAATCCTCTTGAAGAAAAGTATGCCATGGTATATTGGGATCAAAGAGGCTCAGGCAATTCTTTGGGAAACTATGGGGTTGAATCGGTAACAGTCAATCAATTTGTAGAAGATCTGGATGTATTAGTTGATCTGCTGTTTGCGAGGTATGGGCAGGATATTCAGGTATTTCTGTTGGGACATAGTTGGGGAGGAACGCTCACAGCTGCCTATTTAAGCCAAGCAGGCAATCAGGACAAAATCGCCGGCTGGATCGAGGTGGATGGGGCGCACAATTTTCCGCTCATCAATGAGACGACCCCTGCCGAATTGATTCGTACTGGGAGAGAGCAAATACCTGCGGGAAATCGGGTGGACGAATGGACGGAGATCGTCGATTATTGTGAGAATCTGACACAGCCTCTTTCCTTGGCAGAGATTCTTCAGGTCAACCGCTATGCAAATGTGGTGGAATCCTACCTCATAGAAGCAGGTATCACGACACAAAGCAGCTTACAATTGGGAGAGGCAGTCAGGTTTTACTTTTTCTCCAACCACAATTTTATGACAAGCTTCTTCAACAGCAGTATGACTTCCAGAGGTTTGTTGGAAGAATTGGTTTTCAATTCTTATTCAGAGGATATGAAGGAAATTCGCATTCCAAGTCTCTTTCTTTGGGGTCGGCATGATCTTGTTGTCCCTCCTGTTCTGGCCGATGATGCATTCCATGCCATCTCAACTCCCCCTGCAGACAAAAGTATCTATATCTTCGAAGACTCGGGTCATTCTCCCATGGCCCAACAACCAGAAGAATTCAGTTTGAAATTGATTCAATTTGTGGAGAAATATCGCTGATTGTCTACCTTTGGGGTTCATTCTACTTCAAACACCATAATGAATTCATCGAACCTCAAATCCAGTATTGACGCGCATATCAACTCCCTGGGTCTTGCAGAGCGGGAACCGTCCAACCTGTACAAGCCCATGGAATATATTCTATCTCTGAAAGGAAAAAGAATTCGCCCTATCCTGACGCTTTTGGCCTATCAAGCTGTATCAGACAAACCCATGTCTGATGCCATGAACCTTGCCTGCTCTGTGGAGTTGTTTCATAATTTCACCTTGATGCATGACGACATCATGGATCGAGCACCTGTCCGAAGAGGAAAGCCGTGTGTCCATGTCGTTTGGGGAGAAGATGTTGCCATCCTGTCAGGAGATGCCTTGTTTGCCCTATCTATGGAGTTAGTCGTTGAAGGTTTCCCCGAAAGGGCTGCTGCTCTGTGCAAAGGATTCACAAGAATCGCTATGGGTGTATGTGAAGGACAAATGGAAGACATGGACTTTGCTTCACAGCAGTTGGTCAGCATCCCTCAATATCTGGAAATGATCCGAAAGAAAACGGCTGTCCTACTCGGAGGCTGCCTCAGCCTAGGAGCTCTGGCTGGAGGCGCTTCTCAGGAATTGGTCGAACAATTCAGGACCTATGGCGAATCATTGGGGATCGCCTTTCAACTACAGGATGACTTAATGGATGCCTTTCCGCCAGAAGGATTCGGCAAGCAAGTCGGTGGAGATATCATCGAAAACAAGAAGACTTACCTGCTTCTGAAAGCACAAGAACTGGCTTCTCCTTCTCAACAAGCACGAATCCAAGACTTTCTGGCCATGACAGATCCCGCATCAGAAAAAGTCAGCGGAATGCTGAAATTATTTCAAGAACTGAATATCAAATCTCTCACGCAGGAGTTGATTCAGCGATATTTTGACAGGGCCAAACAGGCAGGAGAGGTATTGGCCAAACAAACAAAGTTCCTACCGATTGAACATTACCTTCAGGAGATCATTGACCGAAAAGTATAGGAAATCAATGATAGAATCCTGACCATATCGTTTTGGTGGATATTTTTATTTTTGGTTTTTTTGATCAACAAAATAAAATACTCCATCAGATATGAGCATTGAATACATTCTGCAAGGTCCTGTCGCCCTCGTCATCATGTTACTCACCATAGGATTGAGTATTTGGGCATTGTTTGATGAAAACATGAAGGATCGCCATGTCCTGATTCCTTATGACATGCTCATGTACAAGGAATATTGGCGATTGATCAGCAGTGCATTTATTCATGGCAACTATATGCATTTGGCCTTCAATATGCTCACCTTCTACTTCTTTGCTTTTATGTTAGAGAGTAGATTGGGTCACTGGCAATTTGCTGCGCTCTACATGGGTGGTTTGTTGATCAGTCAAATTGCTACGACTTTGATTTACAGGAAAGATACTGCCTTCGAGGGAAGTGTTGGCGCCTCCGGTGCAATCAGTGCGATGGTTCTTGCGGCAGCATTGGCAGATCCGTATCTGCGTTTTGGATTGCCTGTAATCTCTCAACAGTGGCCTATGCTTCATCTTCCAGGATATATCATCGGGATTGTCTTCCTGATCTATAGCCTTGTAAATGCGCTTCGGAAGCAGGAAACCACAGTCAATCATCATGCCCATTTGTGGGGAGCCATTGCAGGGGTGTTGATGGTATTCATGCTTCAGCCAGACCTGCCCAAAATACTCGAACGATACATCGCTACTTTGTAAAATTGGACGTGTGGCTTGAAAAGATTGAAGGATTAACACGGTATTAACAGTTTTCCTATCGTATCTTGCAGAAAAATATCCTAGTTTTGCGCCAAATTTCTGCATTATTGATATGAGTGAGACACAAGCCACTGACATCCGCGCTCTCAATGAAAAGATAGAACAGAAGAGCGCCTTCATCGATCTGATCAATCTCGAAGTCAAGAAAGCCATTGTCGGTCAACAGTATATGATCGAGCGCCTGTTATTGGGCCTTCTTTCTGGAGGACACATTCTATTAGAAGGTGTTCCAGGATTGGCAAAGACTCTAGCGATCAACACTTTATCTAAAGTCGTTAATGGAAAGTTTAGCAGGATTCAGTTTACTCCGGATCTGCTGCCTGCTGATGTGGTCGGAACGATGATTTACAATCAGAAAAGCTTGGAATTCACTGTCAAGAAGGGCCCCATATTTGCCAACTTCGTGCTTGCTGATGAAATCAACCGCTCTCCTGCCAAAGTCCAAAGTGCCTTATTGGAGGCCATGCAGGAGAAACAGGTAACCATAGGCGAGCAAACCTTTATTCTTGAGCGGCCATTCCTGGTCATGGCGACTCAAAACCCCATCGAACAAGAAGGTACCTACCCTCTTCCAGAAGCTCAGGTGGACCGATTTATGCTTAAATGTGTGATTACCTACCCTTCTCTCGAAGAAGAGCGCCAGATCATTCGGATGAATGTGAATCCCAGCAAAACCAAAATCAAGGATGTCGTGGGTCTGGACAAAATCATGGAAGCCAGGGAAGCTGTGCAGGAGGTATACATGGATGAAAAAATCGAGAAATACATCCTGGATATTGTTTTTGCAACCAGACAGCCAGAGGCCAACAAACTGAAAAAACTTAGCCCACTGATTAGTTATGGTGGCTCTCCTCGTGCCTCCATCTCCTTGGCGCTCGCCGCAAAAGCATATGCCTTTATCAAACGCAGAGGATATGTGATTCCCGAAGATGTTCGAAATGTCTGCCCTGATGTACTTAGGCACAGAATCGGACTTACCTATGAAGCCGAAGCAGAGAATGTAACATCAGAGGCAATCATCAGCAACATTCTGGATGTCGTCGAAGTCCCCTAAATGATTCTGGTAGTCCTATAACAGATCAGCCATGGTCCCTTTCATCTTATGGATTGGGACCTCCTAACACTTCACCCAATACCACCACAGGAATCTTCCGTCCTGCCTGAGAGGGAATGCCTGCAACCAGAAAGCCTTCTCTTCAGTGATGAAAAGGCAGTTATGAGACAATCGGTTTATTCGCTGTTGAGTGTTCCCTCATGTTTCAGCCTCCTGACAAGGCCTGCATCACATACACTTCATCTCCAGGTTGAAGGCTATCACTGAGTTCTCGATCATCCTCGATTCTAGCTCCTCCTACAAAGATGTTGACATGTTGTCGCAGACTCCCTTGATCATCCATGAGGTAGGATTTCATTCCGGGATACTTTGCTTCAATTCCATTGAGCACCTCTCTCACAGTTTCTCCCTGCACATCAACAGCTGTTAAATCAGGAAAAAATCGTCTTAGGGCTGGGGTAAACTGTACAGTAACCATATCATGAGGATCATTGAAGGTCATAAGGAACAAACACAATCTGCATACTTTCCTCCGTCAATACCAAAATACAAGCTTTTTCGAGCGGATCTCCATACGCATCCTGAAATTCCTTCACCTTGGAGCGCTGAATAATATCGCGATTGATAAAATCTTCTAACATAGAAGCAAAAAAATACCAGTTGAGATTGGCTGTTTCCGGGTCAAATATCAATTTGCCGATGTCTAATATCTTTTGTGCAGCCACAAATATGGGATATTCAGAAATTCCTTCCTCAATGACTCTTTTTGCAATAATTTGCAGATCTCTCCCTATTTGGGCTACATCATTCCGAATAGATTCCAGAATTAATTCTTTATTCGCTGATTCCATAACACAAATATACTCAACTCTACTCATTCAGGCATTACACCTTCATCAGCAAAAGAATAATAGCCTCTGGAAGAAATAATGAGGTGATCCAACACTCGGATGTCCATGATTTTGCCACCAGAAACGAGTTTTCGGGTAATTCGCATATCTGCTTCACTTGGCATCAGGTTGCCAGAAGGATGGTTGTGAACCAGAATAATTCCGCTGACCAATTGATTCACTGCCTCCCGAAACACGATTCGAGGGTCAATGATGGTCGAGGATACACCGCCAGAAAACAATTGCTTGTCTGATTTGATCTCATTGTTTCGGTTCAAAAAAATCACATGAAACACTTCATGGTCCAAGTCAGCCATTCGTGGCCGCATATAGCTGGCGACATCCGCTGAACTTTGTATTCGGACAGTATCCTCTCTATCCAGTTGCTTTCGTCTTCCTAATTCGAAAGCTGCAACCAGGGAGATAGCTTTGGCATTGCCGATTCCTTTCAGTTGAGTCAACTCAGGCACGCTACATTTGGCGAGCTTGGCCAAGCCTCCCTTATCATCCAACAGCTGGCGCGCCAACTCAATGGCCGAACATTCCCTAGTTCCACTTCCCAACAGGATAGCGATCAGTTCAGCATCTGTTAAGGCATTGATGCCACGTTGGAGAAGTTTTTCTCTGGGACGGTCTTCCAGGGCCCAGGCTGTAATGGGAAGATTGGCGTACATAGGAGGGGGAGTTGGTTTCTGCTTGATTCGAATCAAAGATCAGGAGTCTCTCTCATTTCTGAATGGAAATGATTGATCATGAATAACAAAAAACGCCCCGAAATTCGGGGCGTTTTTTTTATATCAAACTCTTTATCTGACAGTTACCGGAACTTTACGGAAACTGAACAAGGCTTATCCAAGCTTGTTCACGTATTTTGCCAGTTTACTTTTCATATTGGAGGCGGTATTCTTGTGAATGATATTGGACTTAGCGACCTTATCAATTTCACTAAACACTTGAGGAAGCATTTGTGTTGCTTCATCTTTATCTGAGGTTTCTCTGAGTTTGCGAACCACATTTCGCATAGAAACTTTTTTGTAACGGTTTCTCAGACGCTTTTTTTCGTTCTGCAGAATCCTTTTTTTCGCTGATTTATGATGTGCCATATTAAAATGTTCTCGTCTTTTTTCTCGATTGGAGGGCAAATATAGCAGAAAAAAAAATGGGAACCAAAAGCTTGCATAGAAGGAAAGCTCATTCTTCTCCCCCCTTTATTCTACCATAATCCCGTCTTCAATTTGGCATATCCGATCTGCTTTTTCGGCCAAGGTTCGGTTGTGGGTTGCGATCAAGAATGACACGCCTGTATCTTTGGCCAGATCAAACAAGATTTGATATAGTGCTTCGCTATTTCCTGTATCAAGATTGCCAGTTGGTTCGTCGGCAAGAATAAGCTGAGGTTGGTTGATCAGGGCACGGGCCACCGATACACGTTGCTGTTCTCCGCCTGAGAGTTGTGTTGGTTTATGCTCCAGTCGATCTCCCAATCCCAGACGCTCAAGCAATTCTGTCGCTCGCCTCAGGACCTCTTGTCTGTTTGCCCCGGAGATCCAGGCAGGGATAGAAACATTTTCCAAGGCAGTGAACTCCGGCAATAGATGATGAAACTGAAAGACAAAGCCTAAACTTTCATTCCGAAACTGAGCTTTTTGTTTTTCATTCAGGAGTGTAACATCTTTTTGCCCAAAATACAGAGAGCCAGAATCTGGATAATCCAGCGTCCCCAGGATTTGCAACAAGGTACTTTTTCCGGCACCTGATGTTCCAACAAGTGCTGCAATTTCACCCTTATTCAGCGTAATGTTCACCCCCTTTAATACAACCAGAGAGCCGTAGGATTTGTAGATATTATGTGCCCGAAGAAGAGACATGGCTGCAAATATACATTCTGAATAAACCTACAGCAATCCCCAGGGCGATTATTGTTCAAAAGGCGAATTCTCGTACCTTTGAGGCAAATTTTATTCAATCCATGCCTCAGGCTGTTCCTCATTTTTCCTTAGATCGTCTTCCCCCATGGATCACTGCCCAAAACATTGCCTGGTTCGGGACTTTTGCACTTGTCATTACGCTTAGCTGGTCAGAGGCCATACAGAACATCGCGAGTGGGTTCATTGTTCTGGGGGCATTATGGCATCTCGCAAGCACTCCCAGACCTCAATGGATTGAAGATCGATCCAGATGGATACATGGCCTTCTCATATCTGGCATCTTCGGCCTGTCTCTTCTTGGTGGATTGTATACAGAGACAGAGGGAGCCTGGATAACGGATGTGCGACAAAAACTTCCTTTTTTGATTCTGGGTCTGACCTTAGGAGTGCTGCCAGGCTTTTCGTACAAGCAATTTTACCTGATTATTGTTGCCTTCCTACTCACTCAATCCATTATAGCTCTACTCTCTATTGCAGATTTTTTTCAGCATTTTGAGATGGGAATGGGCCGAATTTCACGCAATGCCAATATTCCTATCGCTGTCAAAATCAGTCATATCTATTTTGGATTGCTGCTAAGCGGAAGTGTCATTTTTGGGTTGGGGATCTGGTTAAAAAAGACGTATATCCGCTTCTCCTGGGAACGCCATGTGGTGTTGGGGCTGACCATATTCAACTTTCTTGCCTTGCATTTGTTGTCTACGCGTACAGGACTCCTGGCATTGTATATGGGGTTGGGATTGGGTTTGATGGTATATATTATTCGGTCGAGGGCCTGGAAAATTGGCGGAACCCTTTTCTTGCTTTTGCTAAGCCTCCCGCTGATCAGTTACTACACGATTCCAACCTTTCGAACAAGGATTCATGCCACTATTTGGGATATTCAGGGATACAAATTGTCCGACAGAGATCTATCACATCACTCAGCCTCTCTTCGACTCGTGGCATGGGAAGCTTCTTTGAACATTTTCATAGATTCCCCCGTAATTGGGGTAGGAATAGGTGATCTTGAACAAGAATTGGCGACAGAGTTTAAGCGACTAAATGTAAGGGCAGCGGAAGAACACCTCCCAAAAAATCCTCATAATCAGTACTTTGAGTACCTGGTTGGGTTTGGGCTTGTCGGATTTAGTTTGCTGCTTACAATTTGTTTATTTCCATGGTTTGCCAAAAAAGAAAAAATATCATTTTTATTCATTTCTTTCGTTGGAATATATATAGGCGCAATGTTTGCCGAATCCTTACTAGAAAGGCAAATCGGTATATATTTTTTTCTTATCTTCATCATGCTTTTACCATCCTATCCTCCCTTTGCCTTGTTTCCAAAAGCTTTATCAAAACAATGAAGAACCAAATTCACCCAAATTACCAACCAAATCTTCTCGCTCTTTCAATGTTTACGCTGTTTTGTTTCTTGACAGTTACTCTCACTGCACAGAATCAGGCAAAACAGCAAAAAAAGGTCCTCGATCCATACTCTGGTCAAATTGCTTATGCTGATGCCCACCTTGTCCAACATGGAGAAACCTTATTTGGCATCTCCAACAAGTACAAGATGACCATTACAGAGCTAAAGGTCCTGAATAATCTCCAATCGGATATCATTCATGCTGGAGAGTTGCTGGCCATCAGTTCACCCAAATCTTCTATCAATCAAGTGAACAAACGCGTTCAGGCTCCTGAGCTCAATCGGACCGTGGCTGTACAAAGGTCCAGTGCCCCAGAGACAGCTTCCACCTCCTATCAATTGTATCGATATTCGCATGTAAATACTGAGGGTCCATTTGACTGGGAAGCTCCATCCCCTGACGCCCCAGAATATAGCTACCTGAACAAGCGCAGAGGGGAAGTCTCGGCAGTAAGGGGTTCAGAGGTTACAGACGATCAAGCGTTCTCAGATCCGCTCACCAGAAGTAGCAATAGCAGAGGCACTTCGGACAATCTCGCTTCTGCCAATAGACGAACAGCTTCACCTACCGCCTCAGCAAGTGGGACAAGCTTGAGGAGAACCTATCATGAGGTACAGGCTGGAGAAAATATCTATCTGATTGCCGAACTTTATGGCGTTCCGGTAGAGGAAATCCGAGAATCCAATGGGATAGCGGCTGCCCTCCCTGGCCAAACACTGGTGATCAATCCTCCAGAGAATCCTGATGATCGAGAAGATATGCTTGCTTCGCAAAATCGGGAATCTTCCTATCGATTGAGGTCTGTCAGAACAGGAGGTTCTTCAGCTGAAGAGGAGGTAGATGAGTGGGACAATACTCCGCTGTATACAAGTCTGGATGTCCTCAATGAAACCTCAACCAGCCTGGATGTGCTCAATCCTGAATACGATCCTGCAAGAAGATATGCCAAACCGAGAGGGGAGAGCGATAATCCTGTAAGACGAAATTCTCCTTCTGATTTGAGTCCTACCTACAACTCTGCTGTCAAGACGGCATCTCCTCCTGCCTCCATGCTCCTCAACGGGTCTCAGGATCAGGACTTTGGAGAGGTAGTAGAAGTGTTGAAGTATGGCAAATATGAAAATTCCGCTTTCAAGGGAAAGCAATTTTATGCTGTCCATAAGGAACTTCCTATTGGAACCAGGATGAACATGCCAATTCCCAACAATGTCGGATTCGTGGAGGTAGAAGTTGTTGCTCGCCTTCATCCTACGAGCAAATTTGAGATAGGCTTGTCTCCCAGTTGTATTCAACTCCTGCAAAATGGGGAGAACAAGGAGAGAGTTACACTATTTCACAACATGGTGAATTGATGCCTGAGATCCGGTGATTTACACAGAGACTACCCTTTACAAGGCTTGGGAAAGCTATAACAAAACCATTACCCATCGATTCTATACGTATGGGCACAGCATCATTTTGCTGATTTTGTTCGAATTCCTGATGTGGGTAGCCGCCAGCCCAAATGTTCTGGCCTACAATGGTACGGATCTGTGGTTCAAGCTCAGCAGGTTTTTGCCGGGGGGAACATTGTTTGTCTCTTTGGCGATTATCGGCATGTGGGCCTGGCGATTAAGGGAAGACTGGTTTGGGATAAAAACAAGAAAACAGCTCAAAAATGACGCTTCTCTAAAAAAGAAGAATCCGAAATTTATTCCAAAACCTAAACCCAAATATCGGCCCAATTGGCACTACTTTGGATTTCAGGTGGTAGAAGGATTTGCATATAGTGCATTGATCTTGATGCTGCTCCCGCCCATAACTTATGCTTTGATGTGGATCATCACCAGTGACATTGATGTTCCTTCTCCCTTGGATGCCAATGATGTCTTTCAGGGATTTCATACCAATTTTTTCCAGAATGCAGGTCTGGCATTTGGGGCAGGGTTCTATGAAGAATTGATCTTCAGGGGATATCTGTTTGCTGGTTTGAGTTGGTTGGCGGGAAAGGTTTCTTACCTGAAAAAACTCAAAGCACAATCAGTCAAGGTGGATGTCGTCAAATTTTCTCTGCCAAAATACAATCCCAAGGACAGAGGATTTTTATTGGCTATCACGGTTGGAACGATGATTTATGCGCTTTCTCATTACCTTATTCCCTTTGGCGATGCCTGGAGTTGGTATTCATTTGTGTATCGTTTCTTTTTTGGACTGATAATGTACTTTATATTTGTGAACCGTGGATTTTCCATAGCAGCATGGGCACATGCTTTTTATGATTTTTGGTACTTTGTCCTGAATTAATTCTCATGATCCATAACAATATCATCGATACCATTGGGAATACCCCTCTGGTCAAACTGAATGCGGTTGCAGAACATATCAAAGGAACAGTAGCGGTTAAAGTTGAATATTTCAATCCTGGAAATAGCATCAAAGACAGGATTGCCCTTAAGATGCTGGAGGATGCAGAACGAGAGGGAAGAATCAAACCAGGAGGGACCATCATCGAAGGAACCTCTGGCAATACCGGGATGGGACTTGCGCTGGCAGCTGTCGTCAAGGGATACCGTTGTATCTTCACCGTAGCGGATAAGCAATCCCAGGAAAAGATAGATATCCTGCGTGCTGTAGGTGCAGAAGTGATTGTCTGTCCGACCAATGTAGAGCCTGAAGATCCTCGATCCTACTATTCCGTAGCCAAACGATTGGCGACGGAGATTCCCAATTCCGTCTATATGAATCAGTATGACAATCCCAGTAACACCTTGACGCATATTGAGGGTACAGGTCCTGAGATTTGGGAACAGACAGAAGGGAAAATCACACATTTTGCGGCTGGTATGGGAACCTGTGGGACAATTTGTGGCGTTTCTACCTACCTCAAATCTCAAAATCCCGCTATCCAAACCATTGGATTAGATACCTACGGATCAATTTTCCAGAAACTCCATGAAACCGGGAATATTGACACTGATGAAATCTATCCATATCTGACAGAAGGTATAGGAGAAGATATCCTCCCTGAAAACTGCGATATGTCTGTCATTGATTCCATTCTGAAAGTATCAGACAAGGACGCAGCACTGATGACACGCAAATTGGCTCGTCTGGAAGGCCTCTTTGTTGGCTGGTCTTGTGGGTCAGCTGTTCATGGAGCATTGGAATATGCCAAGGTTCATCTCAAAAAAGATGATCTGATGGTCATCATCCTTCCCGATCACGGAACACGATACCTTGGCAAGGTCTATAGTGATACCTGGATGCAAAATCATGATTTCCTGGATAAAGGGACCATGGTAACTGCGCAGGAAATTCTTCAAAATAAGTCTGAGAATCAGGAATTGATTATACTCACCAGTGATCAAACGCTGAGTGAAGCCATCAAACTCATGAGAGAAGCTGATGTATCCCAATTGCCTGTCTCTCAAAACGGTGTAATCATAGGTAGCTTGAATGAGAGTCAAGTACTCAACACTATCCTGGACGATCCCTCCCTGAAAGATGGACCGCTCAGTCAGGCCATCAGTGATCCTTTTCCCTATGTACTCCCAACCACAAGAATGAGTGCGATTTCCAAGCTGATCACCAAGGATAATCCTGCTGTTCTGGTTCAGAGCACTCCTCAAAAAGTGGATATTATCACCAAATATGACCTGATTCAGTCCCTGGCACATTAATATTCACGGATTTCCCTTTCTATCCACTCTACAGCAGCTTACCAGCCTCGATAAGAGGGAGGCTTAATCCCGTTCATCCTCAGGAAAAGAATACAATGCCCGCGGTGGTGGGTCATGTGATCCCTCATCAACAGAAAAATTACAGATTTAGCGGTAGGATCTTTTGCCCAGAATCGCGGAGCCCTTGCCTGAATGTCTTCATCAGACATTCTCATCAAGGCGGTGGAAACATATGCGAATCCTTCTTGCAATTGTTGGATGATTTCCTCCTTGGTCAACGCTTTTGCAGATGGTTTTTGATAAGGGGATTTCTCCTCAACAATAAATCTACTGCATAGTCCGTAGAGATTACCAGTGATGTGTACCATTTGTTCTCCGAAATTCATGACATCTTCCGCTCCGGAAAATCCATATTGCTCTTCTGGCATGGCCTCTGCTACCTCAAGGGTATATGCTTGTGCCCGTTGCCATACAGGGAGGAAGTCCCGAGCGAACATACTTGCAGGCTCCTTGGTCTGGGCAAAGAGGACAGAAACAGAAAGTACCCATAAGAGAAGACACATAAAGAAGTTTTTCATATCACAATCATTTTGCATTTTTTCATTTCTCATCCGCTATGATCATTTCACTAAACTGGTAAAGATACATTACTGATGCATACTTTTTTCCGAATACTGCCTTTGCTCTTGTTCTTGCTTGCATATGCATGCCGTCCAATGGAATCCGGACAATTGCCGGGCAATTCGGGCAAGGTTGCTTCCTGGGAACAACAAGTCAGACTTCACAGCAAAACACTTGCCCAGGATACAACTAATGTAGCTGCCTATCTCGGACGAGGCTATGCACAATATCAGATGAAGCTGTATGCCTCTGCTGTCCATGATTTCAGTCGGGCGATCGAATTGGATAGTACGGATGCTGCAAGCCATTTCAATCGAGGAATGGCCTATTTGAAGCAAGACGTATTTGACTCTGCGGCACAAGATTTTCGGACAGTTCTGAGGTTTGATCCTGAGCACGAACGCGCCAACAATCATCTAGGTCTGGCTCTGATGCACAGAAGACAATATGGTGCTTCTTTACAGGCATTCAATCAAGCGGTAGACCTCAACCCACACTATACCAATGCCTATCTCAACCGCGGGGTTGTTTATTATCGCTTGCATCGGGTAGATGATGCCATCAGAGATTTCAATACTGTGATCAGCAAAGTACCCAATCACGCACAGGCCTATGCCAATCGAGCTTTGGCACAATATGAGTCAGGCGCTTATGAGTATGCCATGATGGACCTGGACCAGGCCAAGAAGATCGATTCCTCCTTATCGATCATTTACTACCACAGAGGACTCGTGCGATTCCATGAAGAAGAATGGGAAAGGGCGATTTCCGAGTTCGATCGAGCCATCGGTCTGGATGAGAAACAAGGTGAATACTATATCAGTCGGGGCTTTTGCAAATACAGATTGGGAAACAAGGAGGCTGCACAGACAGATTTTGATTTGGGCATTCTTCTCAATCCAGTCTTGCAGGTATTGATCAATGAAGAATTGTCGACACAATCTTCAGAAGACAATTCTCCTTAATCAGCCCTGACTACTCATATCTCCTTGCTAGACTGCATCGAGATCCTCCAATGCTTCCCGAAATCCGCCACTCAGGATAGGGAATCGACACCAGGTTTTGGGATCAAGATTTTCATCATCGAGGTGAAAGGAAGGGGCATAGCGTTCTCGTTTCCACTGGTTGCGAGACCACAACTGAAAGAACTTTCGGATGTATCCCTTGAGGATGAGATCGGGATAAGAACCTCTCAAGGATTCAAACACCTCCACTGGAGATTTATAATCCCGGATGGCGCATTTTTCGATATCATCCAGCACATCATATGGCATCAAATCAGATTCATCTGTCTGATCATAGGTGTCGGGTCGGAGTTCGGCTGTGGGCTGGAGTTGATTGACAAATCGAAGGGCTGGAATGTCCAGTTCTTTTTCGGCCCACCGAAGCCAGGACAACAAAGAATCCTTATCTATTCCTCCTAATGGTGCCAATCCTCCCGAGGTATCTCCATCCATTGTTGCATACCCTACGGCAGCTTCGCTCCGATTGCTGGTGGTGACCAATAAGGCTTTGTGAATGTTGGCGAGCATCCATATTCCTGGCGACCGTAACCTTGCTTGAATATTCTGCAAAGTGATATCATCCTGTTCCCAGGTCAATGGTCGTTGCATTGCCTGTTCTGCCAAATCGATATACTGCCTATGCAGTCCTGACACATCCCAATGATGGAAGCTAGCTCCAAGCCCCTGTGCAAGCTCTCTTGCACTTTCCAGGGTTTCAGGGCCGCTATTTCTGGTAGCCTGATAGACACAAGTCAACAATTGAGCTGTAATTGGAGCTGTTGTGTCTATCCCTGTATAGGCAATTTTCTGAAAGAAACGCTCTTCCCCCAACGCTTGTCTTGCCCGATCCAGGGCCAGAGCGCAGAGACTTGCGCAAGCAGAGGAGTCTGCACCACCCGACAGGGACAATACAAATCCTCGGCTAAAGCTCTTACGCATATAATCAAATAAAGCGAGCGTTTCGGCCAAGTAAAACTCTTCTTGTTTGTGCTCAATTGGGGGAATCTCAGCCTTGCTTTGCGGCGCCTTGGCAAGTTGATATTTACCAGAAGTCCGAATCAAGTGAGTCGGTATTTCTGGTCTGAAATTGAAAGATTTCTTCCGAAGGGTATGCACACGCTCAAGGTCGACGACCGCTGATAAGATCTGACATTCCTCAAATGCAAACCGTTCATTGCGTGCCAACAACTCTCCTGACTGTGCAATCAGAATTTCGCCATCATAAATGATTCTCCCTGCTTCATTTCCTAACAAATTGCTATACACATAGGTGCAATTGTAGGCGCGAGACGCCTCCCTCACAAGAATCTCTCTGACTTGAGATTTGCCAAAAGCAAAATTGGAAGCACTGGGATTGAGAATGATATCGACATTGTTGACATAATGTCGCTGCGCAGGTCGGATGCCATTCCAGGCATCTTCACAGATTTCTATCCCAATTCTGACGCCATCAATCTCAAAAATAAGATCTCCCAGGGGATATTCTTGCCCTTCCCACTCATAGGTAGCCATAAGCTCATCAGGCCAGGGCTTGAACCAGCGCGGCTCATAATAGATTCCATCTCCGGGAAGTTCCTGTTTGGCCACAAATCCCAATAGCCGCTGATCATGAATGACTGCCACTCCATTGTACAAGCTGTGTTCAAATTCCAGTGGTAAGCCCACAGTCAGCGTGATGCCTGCACTTGCCTGAATCAATTGCTTCAGGCTCGCGAGGGAGCGCCTCAATACATCTGTATGAAAAAAGGCATCCTCACACCCATATCCACTGATTGATAATTCTGGGAGACACAGAATCTGAACCTGAGCAGATTTGGCAGCTTCTACGGCTTGGAGAAGATGCCTGAGATTGTTGCGAAAATCCAGGGGAGTTTGATTGACACATGCGCCTGCGATGGAAAGAAATTTCATAATTGCGTTATATATACACAAATACGATTATTGTGCAATTTGGATTCAATTTGCACAAGGAATTTCACATTTCCTTTGGCGAGGCTTAACTTTCCCTGCCTTTTGGGCATTTCTTTCATCCCAACACCCCGCATCAAGTCCTTCTTATGACCCCTCCACCCATTTCCTTAACTGTCGACGCTGTTGTTTTTGGATATACCGTCAACAAGGGTCTATCTGTCTTGTTGATTCAGCGAAAATATGCCCCCTTCAAAGGCTCATGGGCATTACCGGGCGGATTTGTTCTGGAAAATGAGTCTTTGGAAGATGCCGTAGAACGTGAATTGGAAGAAGAAACCGGGGTCAAGATCAACTATCTCGAACAACTGTACACCTTTGGAAGACCAAACCGGGACCCACGAAAGCGGATTGTCTCTGTGGCCTATTTTGCCTTGGTAAGACCTGATGCCTTCCAATTATCTGCAAAAACTGATGCCTCCGATGCCCAATGGTTTAAAATCACAGAATTGCCCACCCTTGCATTTGATCATCCTGAAATTCTGGAGATTGCCATTCAGCGACTCCGTGCAAAGGTTACTTATGAGCCAATCGGGTTTGAATTATTAGAGGAGAAATTCCCTTTTTCTCATTTGGAAAAACTATATGAAACCCTGCTCTTCCACACCCAAAATATCGATGATGAAATCGATCGTCGAAACTTCAAAAAGAAAATGAAGCGCCTTGGCATACTCGAAGAACTCAATGAATTTCGCAAGGCCAGCGGTGCAGGTCGTCCAGCCAGATTATTCAGGTTTATTCCCGAAAAATATTTCGAATTGAAAGAGCGGGGAGATATGTTTGATGTTTGGGTGTAGAAGGTTTTGGGGGAATAAAGGTGGAGGGGCGTGAGTTTTGATTTTTTTATGTAAAAAATACACAATTATTGAATCTTTTGGGGAGAGATGGCGTAGATGAATAATGTATTTTATACACAAAACATCTAACCATCATCTATGTTAGGATTCAAATATATACGTTTCGACTCTATGGCCTATGTGATTCGCTACCGAAACGGCAAGCGGATTCAGGAGGGTCGTGGTTTGGCTTTTTGGTACTTTGCTCCCAGGAGTTCTATTGTTTCCATTCCGACCGGAAGCCGGGATTTGCCATTTATCTTTACTGAGAACACCCAGGATTTTCAGACTGTCACCATCCAAGGCCAGATAACCTATCGGGTATCAGAACCTCAACAATTGGCTGATATGCTGGATTTCACGGTAGATGCCAATAAAACTTACCTCTCCGATGATCCCGACAAACTGGCCCAACGAATCATCAATGAAGCTCAAACAGCGACTTCCGCCTTTGTGCATAGCCTTGTATTAAAAAATTCTCTCAGAAATCTCGAAGAGATCGAAGAGCGGATTCGTCGAGGACTGATTGACTCCCATGCTGTCAATATGTTGGGGGTGGAGATTCTTGGTGTCCATGTGCTTGCTGTCCGCCCAACAGCAGAAATGGCTCGCGCATTGGAGGCTGAAACCCGGGAAGCACTCCAGCAAGAGGCGGACCAGGCTGTGTACGAACGGAGGAATTTTGCAGTAGAACAAGAGCGGATGATTCGGGAAAGCGAACTCAATACCGAAATTGCTGTAGAAGAAAAGCAAAAACAAATTTCCGAAAAACGGATGGAGACGGCGGTGGTTCAACAGGATAATGAGCGCAAAATCCGCCAAATGGAAATGGAGACACAAATTGGTCTGGAAAAGCAGAGGCGAGAATATATTGAGTTACAAGCAGATAATGAGCGGACACATGCCGATACCAAGCAATATGCACTTCAGGCATTGCTGGAACCATACAAAGAGATGGATTGGAAAAAATTGATGGCCATTCAATCCAACGACATGGACCCGGGCAATCACATCGCTCTGGCATTTCGGGAATTGGCTGAAAATGCCTCAAAAATAGAGAGTATCAATATTTCTCCTGAATTGCTCAACTCTATTCTCAGGAAAAAACGCTAAGCTTGTTGCCATATGTCCATTGAGCAAGCCATCCTTGTCCGAGACAAGACCAGACTGGAACGCCTGATTGAGCGCTTCAACACCATTGGTCAGGCAAAATTTTACATCGAGCGATCCGGGGGAAATTTTGCCATATACGAGCAAGAGCATCGACATTTTTATACTTCCTGGGAGAAGGTATTCAAGCAACTGTCCCTACGCATCCCCATGAAAACTCTCTATCGGGAGCATGTTCCCAGATTTCTGTTCTCAGAACGCCAATTGGTCCTGGCACTGGGGCAGGATGGTCTGGTCGCCAACACTGCCAAATACATTGGGAATTGTCCCTTGATTGGCATCAATCCCAATCCAGAGTCCTACGATGGGGTGCTACTCCCCTACTCCAGCGAGAATTTTCTTCAGGGCGTGGAGCAGGTACTGGATGGAGTTCATCATTGTTCTCAGATTACCATGGCAGAAGCCAAATTGAATGACGGTCAACGCTTGTTGGCCTTCAATGATCTCTTCATTGGGCCTTCCAGTCATACCTCAGCTCGATATCAGTTGAATTATCAGGGACAATCAGAATTTCAATCTTCCAGTGGAATCCTTGTCTCTACGGGTGCAGGCTCTACGGGCTGGTTAAGTTCTGTCATCAATATGAGCCAGAGTGTCAATAAACTCTTTCAACCTTCCCCTGAACATATTTCTGCTAGCCATATTCCGTGGGACATACAGATGCTCATATTTGTGGTTCGCGAACCCTTCCTCAGCAGAAGCAGTTCTATCGAATTGACAGCAGGACGGATCTATCCTGAGCAGCCCTTACAGATCGAATCCTATATGCCTCACAATGGGGTTATCTTTTCTGATGGAATTGAAAGTGATTTTCTCCACTTTCGGGCGGGCACACGGGTGGAGATTGGTCTGGCGAAGGAACGAGCAAGCTTGGTTCTTCCAGCCTGAATTTGACGGAAAATCCCTACATTTGGGCATGGAAACTGCTTCTGCCTCCTTTTGGGAAATTCAAAACATCAAAGATGCTGTTGAGATCGTTTCATTTTTTGCTACTATCATTGCAGGCATCGGTATTCTTTTTGCCCTGCGAGACTATTCCATCAACCGCAAGCAACTCAATCTGTCAGCGCTTGAAAGTTGTATCACCAGATTTCGGGACAATTTTCTTCACCTGAACAAGGATTCCAAGGAAGAAGAAGTTACTGCCTATATTGACCTGATCAATGAAGAATTATTCTATTTTGAACAGCGATTCCTGCCCAGAGCCGTTGCGATGGAATGGATCGATGGGATGATTGATCACGTGCCTTTGTATGATCCTTATGGGAATTTGCTGAATCCCGGGATTTCTCTTCCCATCATCCACAATCGGAAGATTCTGGATCAGTATAGATTCAAGCGGGTCAAAAAAGCATTTACCCTGAAATCCAAGATCGATGCTGATGCGGCCTTCGGAGATGTTGCGCATGCCAAAAAAGAGAAAGCCAGGGAAAAAATCGTCAAAGAGATCATTAGCAATTTGGATATCAAGTAACAATCTCTGGGGTCCTTCCTATCATTTCTCGGTAGTGTAATACATGTAAGGCAGTCATCAGTACGTAGCAATGATCGGCAGACCATTGCTAGGTGAGATGTTATCGAAGCGGATGCCTTCCTATCTACCATAGGCAAAGCGAGAGATGGTCTGCCGATCATCTCTACAAATATTCTGTCGGAAGATTAGCATTACAGTTGAACCACTAGCCAAACTTTTTGTACACTGCATTAGCAGGTTCCATGACAATATGTGTAGAGGAAACTCTTGTTGAATATTGCCATGGGACCTGGTGTGTATTATCTCAATACGATTCAGCTTTCTGTTCCCATTCAGAGAGTTCCAGGCAGCAGAAAAACCAAAAAAATCACATTCAGGCAGTCGTTTACACTTTCCTCTTTTTTCTTACATCTCTATACAAAAAGAGAATTTCTCCTTTTTCTGCCACTCAGGGGGGATTTTAGACAATTTACACTTTGTAATTAACGAAACACCCTTGTTTTGGTATAGCATTTGTCTTAGATCTTACACAACACCCAACCAAATTCAAACGAGTCAATGCCTAATAGAACGCAAGAAGAGATTGTGCATGAGTTTGTTTTGTTTTTTTCCTATTACCCTTGTTAGACTACGTAAAAAGAACCTGAATCAAAGCTTTTTCCTAATTCTCATCGGATTGCTACCTATATGGGGGACAGCGCAAGTCTGTGTACCAACTGCCTGCAAAGGTCCCAACCTGGTTCTTGATGGAAATTTCGAATCAGTTACTGATCCCAATAATCCTGTTCTGAACTTTGTTACAGAATTTGGTTATGCCTATTGTCCCACAGCTAGTCCGCAGGATTTGTGGGGAAAAATTACCGTCCGCCAGAGTCCCAGCGTCTGTTACAGTACCTGGACAGGCTATGACCACACAACAGGAGACTCCAGCGGGAGAATGCTCATGGTTGATTTTCCCGATGTTGACCCAGGCTATTTCTTTGATATTTGGGAGCAAGATGTTCCTGTCGAAGCTGGCGAAACCTATTGTTTTGGAGCCTGGTATCGCAACCTCAATGTGGGAGTAACCATGCCTCGGCCAAATTTTCGATATTTAGTGAATGGAAATTTAATTGGCACCTCTGCCTATCTATCGAATGATGGCAACTGGTATTACTATGGATTCAACTATACCATTCCAAGCGGGATTACCTCAGCTACCATCACCATCCAAAACGGTAAATTTGGAGGCAATGGGAATGATCTGGCTGTAGATGATATTGAGTTCCGTAAATTACTCAATAATGGAAGCCCACCAGATGCGATGGATGACAATGTCTATCTCCCGACCGGTAGTGGAACCATTGCAATTCCCGTACTCGTCAATGATGTCTCCAATGTGTCTGGCGTGTCTCTGGACCCAAGCTTACTTTCCATCAGAAGCTGGCCAGCAGCTGATGAAGGGAGCATTACGATTGGGGCCAGTGGAGTGATTGATTTCACCCCAGCGCCAGGCTTTGTCGGGAATGCTTCATTCTCCTATGAGATTTGTAATCCTCTGGGATGCTGCAGCGAGGCCACAGTCTATATTAATATCGACTATGTACTCCCAGCCAAAATAGAGCAATTTCAGGGACTCCTTGATCAGAAGGTCGCAAATCTTAGCTGGTTTACCCCTGCGAATTCACAACTCGTCAGTTTTCAAGTAGAGCGTTCGTATGATCAGCAGACCTTTAGGCCTGTTGGCAAAGTAGACGTTCAGGGATCTCCCAATCTGCCAGGATACTACCAGTTTCAGGATGAGGAAGTACTGAACCGGACCAGCGATCGAGTCTACTACCGACTACAACAATTCGATATTGATGGCAAGATCAGCATGAGTCCGATGATTGAGATAGACCTCAGATCAGAAACAGGATTTAGATATTCTGTCTATCCCAACCCAGTCGTAGATGGCGTATTGAATCTCCAGTATTTTACACCAGAACTCAATGACGTAGAGTTTCGCATTTACACCCTCAGTGGCCAACTCATTCATCGGCAGACACTGATCACGAATACTCCACAAAGTCATACAAGAATCGATGTCTCAGACCTCCCTCGAGCGATGTATATGCTCTCTCTGAGCAATGGACGGACAGAGGTGAAAGAGCGTGTGGCTATTCTCAACTAACACGCACAGCTTTGCTCAGAAAATATGCGCAGTTTTCCTTTCGGTGTATACTTTCCTTTGCGCATAGTCGCCCGGTAGCTTCCGGGCGATATTTTTTTGTGGTCATGTGGCAATGAAAAATCCTCGGAGGATTTGTTGGCTTGTGAGTCGGCGATTCCTCCGAGGATTGAGGCGATGGATAAGGAGAGAACGAATCCAAGGCACATAAGTAAGGGGACACAATTATTTGTGAGGGATATAGTGGGCATAGGGGAAAAAAGCGAGAACTCTTACCCATCAAGCCAGTATATCCCCTATTTCCTTTATACCCAAAATCAACCCTAATATTGTCCATCTACTTAGCTCGGAGCTTGAGCTTATCCACTCCCGCTTGTACAAACCTCCGGGGAATCCATGCCTTTTTGTTAGCCGAAGCTAATCATTCTGCATGAAGAAGATTGTGTTGTGTGTAAATCTTTTGTAGCCAAAACGAAACAAGAGTGGCAAAAAGACAAGACAAAAGACAGATACACTGGCGAGTTTCATAATCACTTTTAGCATTGTGCCCAATTCTGATCCAAGGAAATAGTAGAAGAATCCATGAAATCCAAAGGCGAGTAAATACAAGGCGAGTGCCACATAAGCACTGATAAACATTCCTTTGACCATAGCTATTGAAGGTTTGAAGGTGAGAAAATAAATCGTGTCTTTCTGAATATTTGAGATCTCTTCTGGCGAAAAAATCTCCTGAACTTGCTCGAAGGCTTCTTCAAAGGCTTTCCCCTCTTCCAAAGCATCTTCGATCTGGCAACATAGATGATCGAGCACATCCTCCCGGACCTCTGGAATCTCCAGGCCATGCCGGATCAGATAGGCTTCCATTTGGTCAATCTGAGATTTACACAGGTTCATGATTCGGATCTGATTTGGGGTGAAGAATGTGGTGTAATGTGTGGACAAAATCGCTCAATTCACCAACGCTACTCTCTACTTTTTTTTGTCCTTGTTGAGAGATGGAATAGTATTTCCTGACTCGGCCGCCTACATGCCTGGATTCTGTTTCCAGAACCCCTTCGGCCCTTAGACTATGAAGAATGGGATAAAGTGAGCCTTCCTTGATCTGGATTTTACCCAAAGAAAGTTCCTTCACACTTTGCACCATCTCATAGCCGTACATTTTGCCGCGATCTTGCAGGAGCTTGAGTAAGATGGGTTTGAGCGTACCCTTTAGCAATTCTTTTGAGTACATAATGAATGTTTTTACAAGTATACATCGTATTTCGATGTATTGCAAATCGAGGCATAAACTTTTGCCAATGAAAATGCGTAATTTTGTTGTTGAACCAATCAAACATCTACATGAGTCAGCTACAGATCAAGACCGACACCTCCAGGCAACTCCGACATCTGCTCAAAACCCGGATTCTGCTGATGGATGGGGCGATGGGAACGATGATTCAGCGATATGGCCTAAAAGAGGCAGATTTTAGAGGAGATCGATTTCAGGATCATTCCTCTCCACTGGTTGGCAACAACGATCTGCTGTCCATCACGCAGCCCGAAATCATTAAAGCCATTCATCGAGAATACCTGGATGCTGGCTCTGACATCATCGAGACGAATACCTTTAGTTCTACCAGCATAGCGCAGGCAGATTATCACATGGAGTCAGTGGTGTATGAAATGAATGTAGCTGCGGCCCGATTGGCAAAGGAAGTGGCAACGGAATACAATCTACTGAATCCTGACAAAGCTCGATTTGTGGCAGGCGCATTGGGGCCGACCAATCGAAGTGCGTCTATGTCCCCGGATGTCAATGATCCTGGATATAGAGCTGTAGGGTTCGATGATTTGGTAGACGCTTATCACGAACAGGCCAAAGGACTTCTGGATGGCGGAGCAGATATTCTGTTGGTAGAGACGGTATTCGATACGCTGAATTGCAAAGCGGCTCTCTTTGCGATTGACATGCTCAAGGAGGCGCGCAATCTGGATATTCCGGTGATGGTTTCCGGGACGATTACCGATGCAAGTGGCAGAACCCTTTCTGGTCAGGTCGTTGAGGCCTTTTGGATTTCGGTTTCACATGCAGATCTGTTGAGTGTCGGCTTGAATTGTGCGCTCGGAGCCAAACAATTGCGCCAGTATATCCAGGATCTATCTCGCATCGCTCCAATTCATGTAAGTGCTTATCCCAATGCGGGACTCCCCAATGAATTTGGAGAATATGATCAGACGCCAGAAGCCATGGCGAACCTTCTTCGACCCTTTATGGAAGATGGCACGGTGAATATCCTTGGGGGATGTTGCGGGAGTACCCCGGACCATATCCGGGCTATGGCTGAATTGTTGCCGAAATTTTCTCCCAGGCAGATCCCGGACCCCAAAGAGCTGCCCATGTTGAGTGGTTTGGAACCTCTCATTATTACCGATAATACCAATTTTGTCAATGTTGGTGAACGAACCAACGTAACTGGGTCTCGTCGATTTGCCCGATTGATCAAAGAAGAAAAATATGATGAAGCCCTCTCTGTTGCCAGGCAGCAGGTCGAAGGAGGAGCCCAGATCATCGATGTCAATATGGATGAAGGCATGCTGGATTCCAAAGCTGCGATGGTTCGATTTCTGAATTTGTTGGCTGCGGAGCCAGATATATCCCGGGTGCCAGTGATGATTGATTCTTCCAAATGGGAAGTGATTGAAGAAGGTCTGAAGTGTATACAGGGCAAAGGCATTGTGAATTCCATTTCCCTGAAAGAAGGGGAGGATCAGTTCAAACATCAGGCCCGACTAATCAAACGATATGGGGCTGCCGCAATTGTCATGGCTTTCGATGAAGAAGGGCAGGCTGACACCCTTAAACGAAAAACAGAAATTTGTGCCAGAGCATACAACATTCTGACCGAAGAGGTCGGATTTAAGCCCTGGGACATCATTTTTGATCCCAATATCTTCGCTGTCGCGACAGGGATTGAAGAACATAATAATTATGCAGTTGACTTCATTGAAGCGACTCGATGGATCAAAGACAATCTTCCACATGCTTTGGTCAGTGGTGGCGTCAGCAATGTCTCCTTTTCGTTTCGAGGCAATAATGCTGTCAGAGAAGCCATTCATGCAGTCTTTCTCTATCACGCGATCAGGGCGGGAATGGATATGGGGATTGTGAATGCAGGGATGCTCCAGATTTATGAAGAGATCCCCAAGGATCTGTTGGATCGGGTAGAGGATGTGCTGCTGAATCGAAGAGCTGATGCGACTGAACGATTGGTGGATTTTGCAGAAAGTGTGAAGCAAAGTGGAGCCAAACGGAAAGTAGATCTGAGCTGGCGGGAGAACGATGTTGCAAGCCGACTCAGCCATGCCCTTGTCAAGGGAATCGTAGAATTCATCGAAGAAGATACAGAAGAAGCCCGCCAAACCTTTGGCCGCCCCCTGGATGTGATTGAAGGTCCCCTCATGAATGGAATGAATGTCGTAGGGGATTTGTTCGGATCTGGGAAGATGTTCCTGCCACAGGTAGTCAAGAGTGCGCGTGTGATGAAGCGGGCAGTGGCTTACTTGACTCCTTATTTGGAAGAAGAAAAGGCCGAATCGACCTCTTCAGGTGCAGGAAAGATTTTGATGGCTACTGTCAAGGGAGATGTGCATGACATTGGCAAAAACATTGTCGGAGTCGTTCTGGCCTGTAATAACTATGAAGTTATCGATCTGGGGGTCATGGTGCCGCTGGAAAAGATCCTGGATGAAGCCCAAAAACAAGCGGTCGATCTGATAGGACTCAGTGGCTTGATTACCCCTTCTTTGGATGAAATGGTCTATGTCGCTCAGGAGATGGAAAAACGAGACATGAATACCCCACTCCTGATCGGAGGAGCAACCACCTCCAAAATTCATACTGCAGTCAAGATTCATCCCCAATATTCTGGTCCCATTGTACATGTTTTGGATGCCTCGAAGGCTGTTCCAGTGGCGCAGAATCTTCTCAACTCGAATCCTGATGTTCAGAATGCCTTTGTCGAGGAACTAAATAGGACCTATGATCAGATGCGGGAAGGGCATCTGGCTCGCCAGTCTTCCAAGCGATACCTCTCCTTGGATCAGGCACGGGACAATAGACTGTCGATTGATTGGACAGCGCCTATTCCTTCTCCTCCAAAACAATCCGGCATCACTGTGTTTGATACCTATTCTTTGGAAGAAATCAGTCGATATATCGATTGGACACCGTTTTTCTATACCTGGGAGATGAAAGGGAGATATCCCAAGATCTTCGATGATCCTGACAAAGGAGCAGAAGCCAAGCGCCTGTTTGAAGACGCGCAGTTGATGTTGAAGCAGATCATTGAGGAAAAATGGTTGACAGCCAAAGCTGTCATTGGCTTGTTTCCTGCCAATCAGGTCCATCATGATGATATAGAAGTCTATACCGACGAGAGTCGCACAGAGGTATTGGCCAATCTGTATATGTTACGTCAACAATCAGAGAAAAGAGCTGGTGTACCAAATCTCTGCTTGTCAGACTTTGTCGCGCCCAAATCGAGTGGATTTCCTGATCACATAGGCGCTTTTGCCGTAAGCTGTGGAATAGGTATTGAAGCAAAGCTGGCAGAATTTGACGCAGAACATGACGACTATAGCAGCATTATGCTCAAGGCACTGGCCGATCGTCTGGCAGAAGCTTTTGCGGAATTGATGCACAAAAAAGTCAGAACGGAACAATGGGGATATGTCGAGCAGGAAGACCTCTCCAATGCGGAACTGATCAAGGAAAGCTATGAAGGCATCCGGCCAGCACCAGGTTACCCTGCCAACCCAGATCATACGGAAAAACGGACATTATGGGACTTACTACAGGTAGAGCAACATACAGGCATACGGCTAACCGAAAGTCTGGCCATGTATCCAGCCGCTTCCGTGAGTGGTCTCTATTTTGGACATCCTCAAAGTCGCTACTTTGGGGTTGGCAAGATTTCTCGGGATCAGGTCGACAGTTATGCTACACGCAAGGGCATGTCGATCGAAGCGGTTGAGCGGTGGTTGAGCAATAATCTGGCCTACTGATCAGGAAAGTCTCCAGTGGAGAAACAATCCCTGAACAGCAAGTCGAAGCTTGATTATTTACCACCCACTAGGAGATTTTTAATACCATTTTCAGGATCTTCAACACCTGATCATTGTATGGAGGATAAAAAGGCTTGAGCGTCCCGAATTTCTGGACCATCACACTCCGTTCATGTGTCATGTCGCAAAATCCGGAATAGCCGCTTGACTTTCCTATTCCACTATTATTTTTCCCTCCAAATGGTAAGCCGGGATGGGCAAAATGTACAAGGGTTTCATTCACGACCGCATCTCCTGAAGGAACATTGTCAAGAAAATAATCGATGTTTTTCTTGTTTTTGCTATTGACATACATCACCAAAGGGGCTTCATGTTCTTGCATGGCAGCCAAAGCATCCTCCTTTTTGTCATAGGTCATCATGGGCATGAGTGGACCAAAAATTTCTTCCTGCATGATCCGCATATCAGAAGAGACATTGGTCAGGAGCGTCGGAGCAATGAAATTGTCTTCTTCTCGCCATTCTCCTCCCAATTCGACTGTTGCACCTTTCTCCACAGCATCTTCCAGGATGCCCTTGATCCGATCAAAATGACGTCGGTTCACAATCCGTGCATAGGAATCTGATTGCCCCACTTGATCAATCCCATTGTACATCGAATCAATAGAATGTTTAAAAGCAGAGATGAATGTATCCTTGACGGAATTCTGTACAAGGAGGTAATCGGGGGCGATACAGGTCTGTCCATTGTTGAGGCATTTTCCCCAGGCAATCCGTTCCGCCACGGTTTTAATAGAAGCCGTCTCATCGACGATGGTTGGAGACTTTCCCCCTAGTTCCAGCGTAACAGATGCCAGATGTTCTGCCGCTGCTTTCATGACGATTTTGCCCACCTGTGGACTTCCCGTGAAGTGAACATGGTTGAACGGCAAGGACAGGAGATGTTGGGCTACTTGCACATTGCCTTCAATCAATGCCACTTCCTTCTGATCAAACAATTCATCGATCATTTTGTGCATCAGAGCCGAGGTATGAGGTGTCATCTCGGATGGTTTGATCATCGTCACATTTCCAGCAGCCAATGAAGAGATCAGTGGCCCAATCGCCAAATTGTACGGATAATTCCAGGGAGAAAGTACCAGCACATTCCCTTTGGAATCTCTTCTGATATGAGAAGAAGTCCCAATCAAGGTCAATGGCATGGGGACTCGCTTTGGTTTCATCCATTTGCTGAGCTTCTTCATGTTATGCTTGGCATCAGAGACTACTGTCAGGATCTCACCGAGAATGACTTCAGCCGGTGGCTTGCGGAAATCTTTGTGCATAGCCTCCATGATATCATCCAGATGATCCATGGTATAGGTATGAATCAGCTTGATTTTGGCCTTTCTTTCTTTTGCCGAGCTGTGCCCTGCTTCAGCTGCATAGGCTCGTTGGGCATCAAATATGCTGGATATTTCTTCATTGGTCGCTGTATTCGGCGCCATAGGGATGGTCATCGCACTCATGAGTAGTAGAGGTTAGTAGTACAACAATTGCTTATTAAGCAGACAGGAGTTGATAATATCGAATAATAAAGGTCGAATGCTGAATATCGAGGATCTGCTTGGCAGGGATAGAGATAGGAGATATTCTGGAATCGACATTGTTTGCGGCTTGTTCAAAAGAACCCTTCAGGACTCAACTTATTCTTGATGAATATAGGGGATTCCTCCTTAAGGAACCAATATCACTTTTCCTTTCACTTTTCGGTTGAGCATTTCGTTCATGGCTTCAGCTGCATTTTCCAATGGATAGGCTGCATGGATATGGGGACGAATCTTGCCTTGTTGATACCATTGCAGCATGTGCATAAAGTTGGCCATGTTTTTCTTGGGATCTCTGGCCGCAAATGCACCCCAAAATACGCCCATGATTTGATTTCCTTTTAACAGTGGCAAATTCAGCGGGATTTTGGGAATCTCTCCAATGGCGAATCCTATGACCAAAAAGCGTCCTTCCCAGGCAGTTCGTCGCAAGGCAATTTCAGAAAAATCTCCCCCAACAGGATCGTACACCACATCTACTCCTTTTCCGCCAGTCAATTCCTTGAGGCGATCCTTGAGGTTTTCGGTTTGATAGTTAATGGTCTCTGCTGCACCGAATTCTTTGCAGAGGGCCAATTTTTCATCTGTGGAAGCTGCAGCAATGACTTTCGCGCCCATTTGCACGCCAAGATCGACAGCCGCCAAGCCAACTCCACCAGCAGCTCCAAGGACCAGAAGTGTTTCGCCAGCCTGTATCTTCGCCCGATCAGCAAGTGCGTGATAACTGGTCCCATAGGTCGTGCTGAAGCCCGCAGCGGTCTGGAAATCCATCCCATCCGGAATCGGGAAGGTGCCTGCTGCATTTCCCAGAACTTCTTCTGCAAATCCTCCATGTCCAGTCATGGAGAATACTTTTTGGCCGACTTTGAGGTGTTTGATGCCTTCGCCCACTTCCTTGATGATTCCTGCTACTTCTCCGCCTGGAGAAAATGGCATTGGAGGCTTGAACTGATATTTTCCCTGAATAATCAAGGTATCAGGAAAATTTACCCCACATGCTTTGACTGTGATCAGAACCTGATTCTTTCCAGGTTTGGGGGAGGGGACCTCTTCTACAACGAGATCTTCTGGTGGGCCATAAGCTTTACAGAGGACAGCTTTCATAAGTTAGGACAGGCTTATAATTTGGAAAATAATATCGGAAAATAGGAATTGTATTGCATCTTTGAAAGTATAAGCATAGAGGATGAGATAGGGGAAGGAAAAGTTATCAGAGAGCAGCTATAAGAAACTGTCTTGATTTTGGTTTTTGTCTGAAGAAAGCAGGATTATTGGGTTCTGAGAAGGAATTTTTTTGAGGAATACCGAGGTATTTCGAGAAAAAATGACGCACTCAGGTTCCAAAAAGCCAAATTTCCTGAGGGAAAAGAGAAATCAAGACAGTTTCTAAATCTTTTGAGGGCTGCTTTCATTCGATTGTTCTCCCTCTTTAGCCATCTGTCAACCTACAGACCATGATGCCGGACTGATGTTTGATACCTGCAAGATATTCGGCCAGGGGCTTTTGGGAGATTTCTACTTCTTTGGAACCGGACGATGCATGAAATAGATGCAAGCGACCTTTCTGGTGCAAGGCAAAGCCTGTGTGTACGACATCCAATCCCTTGATAGAAGTGGTAATAGCAATCAAATCTCCATCTTGAATGCGGGACTCCACAGCCTGTACTTGATCTTTGGGAATAAAATAGCGAGGGTAGGTTTGATTCAATTGACCCTCTGCTTTCTGGATCGCCTGATACAAACCATCGTCAGACAATTGGGCATAGGCATCTCGGTGTGTGGACATAAAATCGATTGGTTTGTCATACACAAGCCCGCCAATTTGCTGGCTGATATCCCGAATGATTCCCTTTTCCTGATTGTTGTGAATCCATTCCGTGAAATAATGGAGTCTGGAAGAATACCCTTCTAATTCACCATCTCTATATCGAATCGTTCCCAGTTCTGCATGGAACTGATCCAGGCTCAGGCGATCTTGCTGAGTCAGACGTGCCATGACTACCACATTTTCCAGAAAAGTTGTACAATCCAGCCCTTGCATATCTACAACCAATCGCTCTTCTCCCTCAATCTCAAGGGTTTTTGCTACATAAGGGGTGCCCATAAAGCGTTTGCCAACTTCAATAGCGATTTGATGAATGGGCAAATCACCCAGCTTGGCAAGCTGCAGGCCCTCCAAATGACTTTGGCAAAGTGCAGCATTTTGAGCAGTACAATGGATGTCATAGGAGGGAAGGGGAGTGACTTCCGAAACAGCTTCCATCTGTATTGACTCAGAAGGTGTCTGACTGTTGGCAGTGTCCTGACAGGCCGATAAGGTAAGGAGTAAGGAGCATAGGAAAGGGATAATGACTTTCATCCTGACAAGTTAACAAATCATCGTTTGAAAGCCCTGACCATTCGTGCTTTTCCACGCAAATCCTTCCTGACTTCTGCTTCTGTCCAGGCCTGATTCCTCATCAACTCTCCCACCTGATCTGCATAGTCTGCATGAACTTCCAGATACAATCCTCCTCCAGTTCGGAGCCAATGTGTCGCTTTCTCGACGATGACAGTATAGAATTGTAGGGGATCATCATCCGGAACAAAGAGGGCAAGGCCAGGCTCATGTGTCAAAACATTGGCGTGAAGGATGGCCTTTTCGTACTCGGGCACATATGGAGGATTGCTGACGATAAGATCCAATTCCTGCAGGACATCTCGTTCGGATGTAAAGACATCCTGATGGACAAACTGCGTCTGGGCACCAAGTTGTTCGGCATTGAGCTGTGCGAGGGATAGCGCAGCATTGCTGATATCCCAAGCAGTCCAGGAAGAGGAGATTCCTTTTGCCGCAAGCTCAAGTGTCAGCGTAATGGGAATACATCCACTTCCCGTCCCAATATCCAGAGCGCGGACAGGAGAGGAGGAGAGCAATGTGTTGGATTCGGCCAGGACCCAGTAGATCAACTCTTCTGTTTCTGGTCGGGGAATGAGCACCGATGGATTTACCTCAAAGACTCTTCCGTAAAAATGAGCTTCTCCTGTTACATACTGGATGGGTTCGGAAGATATGAGGCGCTCTGTCAAAGGAATGGCTCGGTCATACTGAGCATCTGTCAGAAGGGCCTTTCTGTCAAGGCTCAGTACATGCCAGGGGGCACCCGTGAGATGTTCTAGCAACAGATGACAAATAATCCTTGCCTCTTCTGGGCTATATATAGATGATAGGCCAGTGATTAACTGCTCGTTAAAAACTGAAACCTGCTTTGAATACCTCACACTTGAAGCCCTTGGAAGATGTTCGAAGGATTGTCTATTTTCTCATGCCATAGATCAGCCACATCAGAATGCCAATCACTGGGAAAAAGAAAACAACTCCCATCCACAGAAACTTCTCGTCGCGGCTGTGATAGGGACTTTGCCAGATATTGTACATGACTCCGGCAATGAAGACGAACCAGATGATGGGAAAAATTCTAGCCATTGGTTGTGATTTTTGAGTAAAAACAGATAGGTGAAGATACAGACTTCTGAAAGACAAACCAACCCCAAAAGCCCATCTTCTATGGATGGGCTTACTGACTATGTCCTAACTTTCTGCGTGTAACCGTATTAGGTGTTATGCTCCGGTACGCTCTCCGAAAATAATCCAGGCCAATGGGCCAAGGAATGGGAATGCAAGAATTCCGATTGTCCAGAGAAGCTTTTGGAGTGTGTCTTGTTGGCCTTTCTTCCAAATGTTGTACAAAACTCCGATTGTCAACAAAAACCAAAGGACGCCAATTATTTTACCAATCATAACCTTAAATCTAAAAGTATAGTGCAGTTGAGATGTTGAAGGATTGAGTAAATATGTAAGTCGTAAACATTGATAAATACGCCGAAATTTGTAGAAGGTTGGAGGTTCATCGACCAACTCTCCTTTCTGATTGACCAAATAATTCTCCAAGTCGGCAAATGAATTCCGGAGAGAGGGAGAGCAAAATATTTTCTACTTTTATCCCATGCTTATTCATTACGCTTCTCTGACTGAGCTTCTGGACGCGCTCACCCATACCAAGGCCCAAACACTTTCCCGTTTTGAGCTGTCTGAGGCTGATCTGGACAAAACCTATGCCGAGGGCAAGTGGACTGTCCGACAATTGTTGCATCACCTGGCAGATGCCGAAACGGTATTGTATGATCGGATCAGGCGGATCATTGCCAATCCTGGTCAGGTTATTTGGGCGTTTGAGCAAGACTTGTGGGCAGAACATCTTCAGTATGAGACGCTTCCGCTGGAAATCAATCGACAGATCTACGCTTCTGTTCGGGATGCTGTGATCCTTCTGGCTCGGACACATTATGAACAGAAAGGATTTCATCCATTTGTTCACAACGAAACAGGAAGCAGGACGCTCAAGGAGGAGTTTGAGAAAATAGCCTGGCACAATGTGCACCACCTTAACCAAATCGAACAGGCCGTAAGTAGTGAGTAAGTCCTTCTTTTTCTTTTCTAATCCTCAACAAAAAAAACGTACAGACTATGTTTGCTGTCAAAATCAGAGATCATATGATGATCGCACATTCCTTGCCAAGTGAAGCTTTCGGCCCCGCACAGAAATTACATGGAGCAACCTATGTGGTAGATGCAGAGTTTTCCTCTCCCAATCTGGACGAGAACAACATTGTGATCGATATCGATATCGCACATAAAACCCTTGCCAAGGTTCTCGGGCCATTGAAGTATCAAAATCTGGATGATTTGCCACAATTTCAGGGAAAATTGACAACCACAGAATTCCTCGCCCGATATATTCATGAGCAGGTAGCCGCAGTTGTTGCAGGCCAATTCTCCGGGGGGCTAAAAATAACCCTGGGAGAATCGCATGTGGCATGGGCTTCATATGAGGCAACTGTGTGAGAAGCTATTCGTTGATTCTTTCCCCTCGTCCCTCGATCTTCCCCCCTTGCAGATCTACATGCCAGGAAGTAATGGAAGAGCGAGGGCGATTTTTTTTATCTGTATAAGGCTTGATATTTGCCACGCCTCGATTGACTGCTTGCCAGCCACCTCAGATATATACAAATTCTTGCCTTTTTCTCTAGCTGCTCTTTCTGTATTTTCGTACAGAAACAGATAAACATAAGAATTATTCACCCTCGAATTAGCCTCAGATGCTACCTTTTAAAACCAAGTTGTTTTCCCGCCTGACGATTTATGGATTTGCCTTTCTCATCATTTTTGGGTCCCTCTTATATTCTAACTTTCTAGCCAGACAATTAGCTGAAAAAGAAAAAGAAGGAGCGGAAATTTTTGGAAAAGCACAGGCCTTCATTGTCAATCTTGATCTGGCTGACTCCACAGCTTCTTCGCAGGCGATTGGCTTTATCTATAATGAGATCATTCGCAAGAGTGGATCCAATGTCCCCAAAGTACTGATCGGCGAAAATAATACCATTGATTCTCACACGCTGGATTTGCCCAATGGAATTAGCATGGAGGAAGAAGAAAAGCTGGTCCGGGATAAGTTGAGAAAAATGGAGGAAGAATATGATCCAATTCTTGTGGAATTCGCTGAAGGCCGCTTCCAAAAGGTGTTCTATGGGTCCTCTTTTCTGCTCAAGCACTTGCGATGGTTTCCCTTTATCCAGCTGCTGGTGGCGTTTACCTTTATCGGAATTGTGTTTGCTGGTTTTGCGATCTCTAAACGCAATGAACAAAACAAAGTCTGGGTGGGACTGGCCAAAGAGACAGCGCATCAATTGGGCACGCCTATTTCCAGTCTGATGGCGTGGATCGAACTGCTCAAACTCAATTCGGAAGAAAATCCCGAAGATCAGGAATTGGTATCTGAAATGGAACGGGATGTCCTTCGCCTGGAAAATATCGCAGAACGCTTTTCCAAAATTGGCTCAGTTCCTGAACTTATCCCTGTCAAGCTCAAGGAAGTGCTGGATCGATCTGCGGAATACATCAGCAAGCGGATGACTCAAAGAGGAAGTATCAAGTTGTTTGTCGACAACCAAATTCCCCTGGACAGTGCCTTGATGGTCAATCCTCAACTGTTCGATTGGGTGATCGAAAATCTGCTCAAAAATGCCTTGGATGCTATCCAGAACAATGAAGGAAGCATCACGATTCAAGCTGGAGAAAAAGGCAAAGACTACTTTATTGAAGTCATCGATACAGGAAAAGGCATTCCCAAAAGCAATTTCAAAACCGTCTTTGAACCGGGCTTTACCACCAAAAAGCGCGGATGGGGGCTCGGATTGAGTTTGACCAAACGCATCATCGAGAACTACCACCAAGGCAAGATTTTTGTCAAATCTTCTGAGGTGAACAAAGGCACTACCTTCCGAATTCTGTTGCCCAAGGAATCCTAGATAGGAGAGGAGATATGGGGGCAAGGAGGTCCTACTTTGGATATCTGACAAGTCGATATCTCTATCAACGATGGACTGTTGGTTGAGAAGGCGCCATCACAATTGCGAATGCGTCTGCCCATTTTCTACATAATGTGCTGCTCCCATTTTGATCATCATGATTTGTTGTGGCGAGAGAGGCTTGATGGGTTTGGCTGGAATGCCAGCATATAAAAAGCCCGCTTGAAGTTTTTTGCCTTCAGGCACCAATGCTCCTGCTGCAATGATGGTGTGGGAGGGCACAACTACCTCATCCAGTACAATCGCTCCCATGCCGATCAAGACTTCATTCTCAATTCGACAGCCATGCAGGATGGCTCGATGACCAACCACGATATCGTTGCCGACCACACAGGGGGTTCTCCCGGTAGTGCAATGCAGGATGGCGGCATCTTGAATATTGCTTCTCTGCCCAATAACAATGCCTCCAACATCTCCGCGCAGGACCGCTTGATACCAAATGCTGCTTTGAGCACCGATCTCTACCTGTCCAATGATGGTTGCGCTGTCTGCCACAAATACATCTGGGGCAATCTTAGGGGTATGTTTTCCAAATGATCGAATGAATGCCATAGATTTGTAAAATTATGCTCGTTGATGAAGGCTTTGATAATAGTTCAGAGAGGATTCCATCTCCTGCCAAGCAATTTCCTGATTGACGGAGACCTGTCCGATTCCATCCAACAAGGTACAGAGGATTTTTCCTTGTCGATTCTTCTTGTCATTCTTCATTCTTCCGAAAATCTCTTCATAATTAGCAGAGGAAAGCGGGGTGAAATCATAAATACTCAGGATATAATCGGTGATTGCAGTGCAAGCCGCTTCCGAAAGCAATCCTTTTTGATAGGAGATATAACTCTCACAAATCATGCCTGCGGCAATGGCCTCTCCATGAAGCAGAGGGTTCTTTCCCTCCAACCGAAAGCTCTCAATGGCATGTCCAATGGTATGTCCGAAGTTGAGGGCCTTCCGCAAGCCGTGCTCAAACGGATCGATCTCAACGATATGCGACTTGAGTTGGACAGAATGCTCAATCAACTGAGCAAAATCCAACTGTCTCAATTCCTTCTGATGCTGAAGCCTCTCCCATGCTGGGGCATCCCCAATCAAATGATGCTTGATGACTTCAGCAAAGCCGGATCTTAACTCCCGATCCGAAAGGGTGTCAAGAAAAGAAGGATAAATATAAACGCCCAACGGCTCCTTGAACAGGCCAATATGATTTTTGAAACCTTGAAAATCTATTCCGAGCTTCCCACCAACACTGGCATCTACCTGAGAGAGTAAGGTAGTCGGGATCTGGATAAAATCGATTCCTCGTTTGTAAGTCCCCGCAACAAATCCTCCCATATCACCAATCACTCCTCCTCCAAGATTCAGCACAAGTCCTTTTCGATCGAAGGCCAGTTGGGTCATTTTCTCCCAAATAAAGCTACAGGTATCCAGGGTCTTATGAATCTCTCCTGGAAGAATCTCTACCACCTGATGTGGAGGCAAGAGAGGTGACAGAATGGGATAGCAATTTTTTTTTGTATTCGAATCGACCAGAACCAATATCTGGGAAAAGCTACTTTCCTGAAGCTTGGAGGACAATTTTTGGAGGGAATCGTCTCCAATTTGTATAGGATAATCAATCATCGGTACCAATTTAGTGACTTTTTCCCGTTCTTAGCATCAGAATGTTGCAGGTCTTCTCCTGCGTACTTTTACTAACAGCCAATAACAACAAATGTCACTTCTCAACGAACTCACAAAAACGCTCAGTGGACCTGCTCTCGACGCCCTTAGTGGTCAACTAGGAGCTGATAAGCAAACAACCAATGCAGCCATTGGAGCAGCATTGCCGATGATCATCAGTGCTCTCGGAAAAAATGCCTCAGATCAGGGAGGAGCAGAAGCTTTGAGCAATGCAATTTCCAAAGACCACGATGGGTCAATCCTGGATAACCTTGGCGGATTCCTCGGCAGCACAGACAATGGTCCTGGTGCGGGCATCCTCAAGCATGTACTTGGTGGCAAACGCGGACAAGCAGAGACCGGAATCAGCCAATTGAGTGGCCTTGACCCAGCACTGGCAGGAAAATTGATGGAAAACCTCGCTCCTATCGTTATGGGAATGCTGGGAAGAAAGCAAAGATCTGGTGGATTGAATGTAGGGGATATCGCTGGAATGCTGATCAATGAGCGTTCTTCTGTGCAGCAGAATACAGCAGGAAGTGGGTTGGGCGGATTACTCGGAGGATTGCTGGATCAGGATGGAGACGGAAATTTCCTCGATGATGTCGGAGGCTTGCTCGGCGGAATGCTCGGTGGCAAAAGATAAGACACCATCTGTTTTACAAAATTTTACACGCATGGGAATCCCGGATTCCCATGCGTTTTTGTGTTTGGTTCAAGAATGTGCGTTCTTCCCATTAGAAAGAACAACATGTATCCAAACAGAGCTTACATAACTCTCATCAGTATAAGCCCCCGAATTGATGAGACTCTATTCTCACATGATCAAAATGTAGGCCTGATCGCTTCATTTGATTGCTAGTACCGATAGATAATATTCTTTTTTCACCTTAACCTTCTCACAATGAGGAACTACTCATCTACACTACTCCTTCTGTTAGGCATGTCCTTCAGTGTCTCCCTTCATGCCCAACTTATATTAAATGAGATTTTGGCTGATCCCGCTTCTGGAATCGCCGGAGATGCGAATGGAGATGGCACGCGTGCTTTTCTGGAAGATGAATTTCTGGAGTTTGTCAATCTTGGGCCAGACTATATAGACTTGTCTGATGCTACCTACAGAGATGGTCTACGTGTCCGAATGACTTTCCCGACAGGATTCCGCTTGGGGCCTGGTGAAGTATTGGTCTTATTTGGGCTGGAATCTCCAACTGGTCCCCTGGACCCTGCGGATTTTGGCGGAGCTACCATTTTGCACGCGACGGATGCAGCAGGTGGGTTGAGTCTAACAAATGGCGGAGATACTGTTAGAATCTACGACGCGAATGAGAATATCATTTTCGACATGGAATATGATGGAACCGCGGGAAATGATCAATCGATCACACGGTCAGTTGATCTGTCAGATACAGCTTCTTTTGTGCTTCACAATAGCGTCGCTCCTGACTCTGCGCTTTTTTCACCAGGTCTCACCTCAGCTGGCAAAGTTTTGTCTTTTCCGATGTTGTTGAACGAAATTCATGCAGACCCTGAAGGCTCCATCCTCGGAGACGCCAATGGCGATGGAACACGCAGCAATGTGGAAGATGAATTTTTTGAATTCATCAACATCAGCAGCATGACTGTCGATTTGTCTGGCTATAGCATTTCAGACAACTCCCAGGTCCGCCATGTCTTTCCAGGAGGAACGATGGTATTTCCCGGCCAACCACTCGTTATCTTCGGCGGGGGTGCTCCAACCGGAACCTTTGGCGGGGCGGTCGTACAGACTTCCTCTACCGGGAATCTCAACATCACCAATGGTGGAGATGGTGTCTACATCACAGATCCAGGTGGCGATACTGTCTTCACCTATACCTTTGGATCGGAGGCAAATATCGATGAATCCTTGACCAGAAGCCCGGATATCACCGGTGGCACTGATCCCATGACAGCGCATTCCGTGGCGGCCAATGATACCACCAAGTTGTATTCTCCAGGACAGATGATCGATTGCACACCCTTTCCATTTGATGCTTCCGGTTTGCCTACTGTTGTAGAATTCAACACCACTGACCTATCAGTCCTCGAAGATGTCGGCACAGTCAATCTTGCCGTCAAGATCAGTGGGGCGAATGCAGATACCGCTACTATGGTTGAGGTTCGGGTTGTTGGAGGAACCGGGGCAGCACCGGATATCAGCAACTTTATGCCCATCTACAACTTGACCTTCCCGGCAGATTCCAGCAGTCCATTGATCATTCCCCTAGACATAGCGGATGATATGGATCCTGAAGGAGATGAAACCTTCATCTATGCCATTAGATCTGTTTCTGGCCCTTCCAGTGCAACGATTGGATCTCAGGATACTTTCACCTTGACGATTTCTGCCAGTGACCTGAATTTCCCCCTCCTGGTGAATGAAATGCATACAGATCCAAAGCCGGGACTGGAGGGCGATGCGAATGGAGATGGTGTTCGCGTCTTTCAGGAAGAGGAATTTATTGAATTCATCAATATCGCTGATACAGCTGTAGATGTTACGGGCTATCGCTATCAGGATTCCAGAGGCATTACCTTCCATATCTTCCCGGATGGTTCGGTCTTTCAGCCCGGTGAGGTGCTTGTCTTATGGGGAAGGCCATTGGCTGTCCCGCTCGATCCTGCCAACTTCTGTAATGCGACCCTTCAATATGCCTCCCAAAGTATGGTCGGAGATGGAGAAGGTTTGAGTCTCACCAATGGTGGCGATGTGGTCACAATCAAAGATACCACCGGACAAACAGTCATTCTGGAAGCTTATGGACCAGAAGGAGGCATGGACCAGTCTCTGAATCGGATGATTGACGGTCAACGCTTGCCATTTGAGTTGCATAGTGTGCTGACAGGTGATACAACCAAAATTTACTCTCCAGGTTGTACCATTGCTGGATTTCCGATTGGGGTTCGGGATCGGCTTTCTCAAAAAGAAGTCAAACTCTATCCCAATCCTACCAGTGGGGATGTTGCACTTCGGCTTTCTGGTGACCTGAAGTTGGAGGCAGTAACCGTGATGGATATGAGTGGGAGAACCGTTTTAACCCCGGGAGCATCGGACAGGTTCAATATTGGCTTCCTGGCTGATGGCTTCTATCTGGTGGAAGTCCACACCCAAAAAGGGAAAGTGGTCAAAAAACTTATGCTTCACCGAGGTCAGTAATGCTTGACTTTAAGTTGAGTTGAGATAGGAACGCAGAGGCACAGAGCAATTGTTAATCAGTTGATTAGCTTCGTGCCTCCGTGCCTCTGTGTTCAATTTTATACATTGAGAAAGGCCCTCCCCATTTACTTTTTCACAAAACAGAAGTATGCAATTCATCCGATCAGTTCTGATCTGTCTAATCTGCACCCTGGCGCTCCCTCTTGCAGCACAAACCGAGTCCATTTCCAACCTGATCATCAACGAATTCCTTGCAGATCCTCCTCCTGGATTGGCAGGAGATGCCAATGGGGATGGGTCTCGGGTATATCAAGAGGATGAATTCATTGAGTTTATCAATGCGGGAGACAGCTCGCTAGACATCAGTGGCTACAAATTATTTGATAGTCAGAATGGGCAGACACTTCGTCATATTTTTCCAGCCAATACCATTTTGGCTCCCTATCAGGTATTACTCCTCTTTGGAAGACCATCAACCGGGGGGAATCTGGGAGATTTTGGGCAGGCCATTGTGCAAAATGCTTCTCAAAGCAGTGTAGGCAATGGAGATGGCTTGAGTCTGACAAATGGGGGAGACAATATCGTTCTCAAATCGCCATCCGATAGCACCATTTTCAGTTTTCAGTATACGGCTGCTGAAATAGATCAATCTCTGACCAGAAATCCTGATATCACGGGAGAAACTGTGGATATCCCTCATACCACTGCCTCCAATGCTGGTTTATTGTTTTCTCCTGGCAGAACAGTTGAGGGGAATACATTTGCCATTCGGACCGTAGGATTCAAAAACGCTCAATCGCGCATTTCTGAAGATGAAGGCAGTATCAATCTGATTCTTGCTTTGGAAGGACAATCTCCCATTCCTGATTCTCAAATCACAGTGGAAGTTCATCTCATTTCGGGGAACAGTCAGGATATCGGAGGCTTTAGCATGCAAACCGTCACCTTCCCTGCTGGCAGCGATATGGAGCAAAGTCTCCAAATCAGCCTAACCAATGATAGTTTGATTGAAGAGGAAGAATTGTTCGTGTTTGAACTGGACAATCTAACTAGCAATGATCCAGCAGTCAGTTCGCCAGAGAACAGCCAGTTTGAGTTAAGCATTGTGGACAATGATGCGATTTTGGAGGCAGGTTTTTCCTCAGAATCTTCTGAAGTCAAAGCCTATCGTCAAGTCGCTGATATTCCTGTTCAGCTATCAGGAATGAATTTCAACTCTCCGATAGAGATTGAAGTGAGCCTAAGCAATGGAAATAGCAGTTTGATTGACAATTTTTCCTCCGATACGCTGACTTTCACGCCCATGACTGGTTTGAGCCAGTCTTTGGTGATTGAGATGAGTCAGGGAGTGGTCATCAATCAGGAAGAATCGTTTGAGTTTTCGTTATCTGTATTGTCAGGCAGCAATATCAATGGAGTGGCTGTCGAGGGTCTACAATTATCACACAGGCTCACAATTCTCCCCAATACCGGGAGTCATTACTTCTATGTCGATGCGCTGAACGGAGATGATACCAATGATGGTCGAACCCCGGAGACAGCCTGGGAGACTTTGATCATGATCAATTTTTATCCAGAATTTCCTCCCAGTAGCCGAATCCTCTTACGAGCAGGCAGCTATTGGCAAGGCAATCTTCGGACAAGAGGATCAGGGAATGGCCTGGATAGTGTGAACATCATTGACAGGTATGGAAAAGGCCCCAGACCCATCATCGATGGCAATGGCTTGGTCGGAGAGGGCGTGGTGAAATTATTGAACCAGGAATATTGGGAGATCTCAGGGCTGGAACTCACCAATTCTGCGCCGAGTCAAGGAGATCGCAAAGGGATAGAGGTTCGCGCCAATGATTTCGGGATTGTCAATCATATTCATCTCAAGGACTTGCACATTCATGATATCAGCGGCATTCCTTCTTCTGACAATTCTGGAAAACGAACCGGAGGCATTTATATCACCACTGGAGGAGACGACTTTGTAGATACTCGCTATGACGACATCCTGATTGAGAACTGTATCATTCATGATTGCGAAAATCAAGGCATTGTCACCAACAATGAATCGGGAGTCAGCTTTCGCCCGGATGACCCGAACTTTGAACGTAGACGGTATACGAACCTCCGAATCCGCAACAACGTCATCTACAATATTTCCAAAAATGCAATGATCATTCGATTGACAGATGGAGGCCTGATTGAACACAATCTCTGCTACAATACCGCTTTGGATGGCATCACTGGCAATACGATGTTCTGCCGAACGACTCGCAACACCACCTTTCAGTTCAATGAAGGCTATGGCAATCAATCTCCCGCCCATGATGGCAGCATGTATGATTCAGATCTCAGCAATTTCGGACCGGTCTTCCAGTACAGTTATAGCCATGACAACAATCACGGACTGATCTGGTATGCAGCCGAACCACATGATAGAGACATCATTGTCCGCTACAACATCAGTCAGAATGACAAAGGACGATTGATCGCCATGCGACAGCATTTTGTGAATACCTCCTTCTATAACAATGTCTTCTACATTGGCCCGCATGTCTCCCCGATCATCATTCATGAGCGATCAGGCAAGCAGTTTTCCTACCAATTTTTTAACAATATCGTTTACAATCTCAGCCCAACAGCTCGCTATGAGATCAATAGCACGGCGACAAGAGACATCGACAACAATCTCTTCTTTGGCTTCCAGCCCTCAACCCAACCTGCTGATGCCAATATGATCCAAAGTGATCCCTTGTTTGTCAATCCTGGTAAAGCAACCTTTGGCCTTCACAGTTTGGATGGATACAAACTGTTGCAAAATTCTCCGGCCCTGCATGCTGGAAGAATCATTCCGGACAATGGCGGACGAGATTACTTTGGGCATTATGTTGCGCCAGACAAAGCTCCTCATATTGGTGCATACAATGGCCCTGGATTAGATGCGAACAGCACAGCTCCCTTTCTTCAGACCAATTTGGGCTTGAGCCTGATGGGTGATTCAGTGGAAGGCATCGATCAGACACTGCTGGAAGCGAGAGATCCTGATCATGAAGCAGAAACGCTCATCTATCACTTATTGAGATTGCCAGCCAGTGGCCAACTGTTGTTACAGGGGACTGCCTTGTCCCTTATGGATACCTTCCGACAATCAGATATTGATGCTGGTCTACTGGCATATGAGAATGTGTTTGATGGGAATATTGGAGATTATTTTGCGTTTGAGGTGGAAGATCCTGATGGACAAAAAACAGATTCATCCGTTTTCGTTTTTCACTTAATGAATAGCACCTCAAACGATTTGGTTTCGCCTGATGTTGAATGTACGATCTTTCCCAATCCGACATCAGGTCTTTTTCAGTTGGAAATTCATGGATCTTATATAGGGGAAGTTCAAGCGCAGGTGCTTGATTTTCAGGGTAAAAAACTAAAAAGTTTGTCCTTGAAAAAGACTCAAGCCCACTGGCAGACATCCTTCAATCTGGAAGGTCTGTCTCCAGGGATTTATTTTCTTCGCCTTCAGCTTGGTCAACATGTCTTGAGCAAACACATCATTCTTAAGGAGGGATGAAACGACTCACATACCAGCTGATCTTCTGGATAAGTTGCTTGCCTATGTGTATGTGGGGGCAAGAAACAGCAGTGATTGCCTGGATTGATGAGATTCCTGTTTTTGAAGGAGAATTAGAGGTGTTTTTGATACGGTATCGGGCCGAGCTGATTCGGACGACGATGAATACTTATGATCTTGCATATGGACAAGACTTTTGGCAACAATCTGTGGGGCAAACAACTCCTGGACATCTCCTGATCAAAAAAGCCATCGAAGCCCTGATTCCTTTCAAGATTCAACAACAACTCATGATCGAAACGGCTATGATGCGCAGATGGGAGTGGAACGATTTTTTGGCAGGCTATCATTCCTACAATTTCAGGAGAAGTCAAGATCTGGCCAATCAACAAGTGATTTACGGGCCTCCCACTCTGGCTTTGGAAGAATATTATTTCCACTATTTCCAGCATCAACAGCATGAACTGATCAGAAGAATGCACGCACAGAATCTCTTAGCCGAAACAAAGAATTATCATATCTTGGTATCAGAGATGGCTTCAACGATTCCTGTCAAATGGAAAAATGATGGTCCTGCTGGCCTCTCATTTGATGGCAAAGGATTTCATGTACTACTACAAAAACAATGATGAAACAATTTTTCACCCTCTTTCTCTTACTCAGCTTACCTGTTGCCCTGCTTTTTAGTCAAACCCAGATTTCAGGGGAGGTGCTGTCAAGAGAAGAAAACACGCCCTTGGTCGGTGTCAGCATCCTGGAAAAAGGCACCCAAAATGGAACACTTACAGATGAAAATGGAGGATTCTCCCTCAATATTTCCACCACAGAAGCCACACTCGTAGCTTATATGAATGGTTATCAGAGTCAGGAGGTACAATGGACTGGGGAAGGAACACTTCGAATTTATTTGGTGAGTGTTCTGGATCTGGAAGAAGTCGTGATCGTTGGCTATGGTTCCCAAAAGAAGAGTGATATCACTGGCGCAGTAGCTTCCATCCCTGAAGAACGCCTTGAACGTGTGCCAAACACCAACTTTGTACAGGCATTGCAAGGAGCCATTCCCGGCATCAGTATCACCCAAAATAGTGCTGGGGCAGAAGGGAACAACAATTCTATCGTCGTCCGGGGAAGGAATTCGATTGCAGCCAGCAATGGGCCCCTGATTATTTTGGATGGAGTTCCCTATGGCAACAACATTGCTGAGATCAATCCAACGGATATCGCTTCTATTGAAGTCCTCAAGGACGCCTCCTCAGCAGCGATTTATGGATCTAGAGGCTCCAATGGGGTCATTCTCATCACCACCAAACGAGGAAGTGGCAAACCCAGACTTACCTATAGTGGCTATGTTGGCAATCAAAGCATCGCCAACAAACCTCGGCTGATGACTGGGGAAGAATTCTATGAATTCAAGGAAGTCCGTGAGCCCGGGACCATCACCCTGACTGAACAAAACAATTTTGAGGCAGGGAATTCGACCGACTGGATCGATCTGGCTACACGAGATGGCTTTCAACAGCAGCATACCTTGTCTGTTTCGGGCAAAGTGCAGGGAACGAGTTTTTACATTTCTGGCTCCTACTTAGGGGTTGAAGGAATCGCGGTGAATGACAAACTGGATCGCTATTCTACAAGATTCAATGTAGAACAGAAAATTGCCAACTGGCTTTCCGTTGGGACAAATACTCAACTCTCTCTCACAGATCGAAGCGGAGTTCCTGCCGACTTTGACGATGCCTTTTTCATGAATCCCCTGACCAATGCCTTTGATACATTGGGGAATATTCTTGTCACTCCCTGGCCCGAAGATCCATTCTTCGCCAATCCACTTCAGCGAACCCTGGCTTTGAATGATGATCAATCCTACAAAGTCTTCTCCAACAACTTTTTGCAAGTTGATTTTCCTTTTCTGAAGGGCCTGGCCTATCGATTAAATACCGGAGTGGAATTCCAATCCCGAAAACAAGGGACCTATTATGGTCGCAATACACAAATTGGACAGCAAGTCCAGGGAAGAGCAGATGTCAGAAACAGAACCTATCTCAATCTGATTGCGGAGCATTTGCTGTATTTCAATCGCGACTTTGGCAAGCATACTGTCGGCCTGACAGCCTTGTGGAGTTTTCAATCTGACAAGTATGAAGATCATTCCTTCAGAGGCACTGGATTCCCGCTTGATAATCTGACTTATTTTCAATTTGAATCCGCAGGCTTGATCACCTCGGATCAGGCAGCTACTGAAAGCAATATCGAATCCCAAATGGGACGACTCAATTATTCTTATGACAGCAGATATTTGCTAACACTTACTGGTCGAAAGGATGGCTACTCAGGTTTTGGAGAAAATAGAAAATATGGCTTGTTCCCATCTGTAGCAGTAGGATGGAATATCGCAGAGGAAGCATTCCTTGACAAACTTGATTGGTTGTCGACGCTAAAACTTCGATTATCCTATGGACAAAACGGAAATCAGGCCGTTGGTCCCTATCAATCCTTGGCGAGATTGACCACAGCCAATTACCTCAATGGAACTGCCACAGCACCCGGATATCGTCCATCATCTCTGGCGAGTCCTGATCTGGGCTGGGAAAGAACGACCACCACCAACATTGGAATTGACTTCGCGATCTTCAATGGCCGTCTGCAAGGCTCCATTGATCGTTACCAATCTCAGACCGATGATCTCTTGCTTGAGAGAAGAATTTCTTCCGTTCATGGTGTACAGGAGGTTACCCAGAACATTGGTGAGACAGAAAACAAAGGGCTGGAAATCGGGATTCAGGCTATTCCTCTCCAGATCTCAGGTTTCCAATGGAGCATTGAAGGGAATTATTCATTCAATCGAAACCAAATCATCTCTCTGGTCAATGACACCACTGATGATTTGGTCAACCGCTGGTTCATCGGCCAGCCGATCAATGTCAACTATGATTTGGTATTTGATGGTGTCTGGCAGGAAGGAGATGATATTGCCAACTCTGCCCAACCCGATGCCCTGCCAGGCTATGCCAAAATTCAGGATGTCAATGGGGATACCTTGATCAATGCAGAGGACAGAACCTTTATTGGTTCTCGCCAACCCGATTTTATTTGGGGACTGAATAATACTTTTTCCTTTCAGGGCTTCAGTCTGACCGTCTTTTTGCATGGGGTTCATGGCGTCACACGCGAGAATCCGCTTGCTGAGGACAATGTGTGGATTGAGGTGAGGCGCAATTCCCTCTATCGAGAGTATTGGACAGCCGAAACTCCCATCAATACCTATTGGTCGAATAACATTCGGGCCAATACCCAAAATGCGAACATCTATGAAGATGCCAGTTTTATCCGACTCAAGGATGTAACCTTCAGCTATCAATTTCCGACAAATATTGTCTCAAAAATCAATCTGGCTGGCCTGAGCGTGTATATCAATGGCCGGAATCTCAAAACCTTTACCAATTGGACTGGGCTAGACCCTGAGTTGAGCTCCCAACGAGCGATTCCTTTACAAAAAGTTGTAACCGTAGGTGCCAAAGTCAATTTCTAATCCAAGCGAACAATGAAGCCGATTCACTCATATATTTTTCTTCTGATTCTCGGTCTGATCATCTTAGCAGGATGCCGAGACGATTTCCTCGATGAATTACCCCCCCATATTATTTCGCCGGAGTCCTTGTACCAAAATGCCGAAGGCTTTCAGGCAGGACTCAATGGTCTCTACGCCCTTGTCAGGCAGGAACGATCTGGTCGGAGAAGGGGGAGCAGCAATGACCTCATGATCAGTGCTGCGATCATTGGTACCGACAATGCTTATGCCAACTGGCGTGCGGGAATTGGACTATTGTTCAATGAAATGGGGACTCGATCTACCCCCCGCCACGGATTCTATCGCGATATGTGGAACTGGCTCTATGAGGTCGTCAACGCTGCCAACACCATCATCAATCGGGCCGAAAATCCAAATATTGACTGGCCCGAAGAAGAGAAAAACCGGGTGCTGGGTGAGGCACGCTGCTTGCGCGCCTGGGCCTATCGCCACCTGACGTATCTATGGGGAGATGTGCCCTTGAATCTGGAAGAATCCGGGTTTGTCATCAAAACAGATTGGGTTCGTACCCCTGTGGCTGACATTCGGGCACAGATGGAGCAGGACTGGTTGTTTGCAGAAGAGCATTTGCCGGATGTTCCTGCAATAGAAGGTCGGCTGTCCAAAGTGGTCGCACAGCATTATTTGGCAGAGTTGTATCTGGCCCTTGGAGAGGATCAGATGGCCAAAGAGAAAGCGCTAGCAGTCATTGACAATGGCAATTACAGCCTAATCACTGAGCGATATGGGGTGAAAGCAAGCGAACCGGGCGCGCCATTCATGGATATGTTTACTGATGGCAACTCTAATCGGGCTCAGGGGAATACCGAAGCCCTGTGGACCTTTCAATTGGAATCAGAGGTCCTTGGCGGAGAAGGGCATAATATCATGCGACGCTGGTATGTGCAGCGATATTGGTCTCTGGAAGTCAGTGGAAAAAATCCTATCGAGATTTCAGAAGAGAATGGGGGTAGAGGCCTTGGCCGTTTTGGTCCAACTCGATTTGCGATAGAATTGTATGGACCTGGCGATGATCGGGGAGAGCAATTTGCATGGCGATATTACTGGATCATCAACCATAGCGACCTGAATCAGATCCCTCTGGGCTGGTGGATTGGTGACACACTCTGGATCGATTGGAAGAATCAAATCAATGAACCTGATCGTGAACCAGAATGGCCCTGTATCCGCAAATGGGAATCTCCCAATCCCCTGGATGTAACGGCTTCCAGACAATATGATGATCAGGTCTATCTGCGGTTGGGAGAGACCTATCTCATTCTGGCAGAAGCCCAATTCAAGTTGGGAGAATCAGAAGCTGCCGCCCAATCCATCAACTTCCTGCGCGATCGCGCCAATGCAAGCCCGATCACAGCAGCAGATGTAGACATAGATTTCATTTTGGATGAGCGCTCACGAGAACTTTGGTCTGAGGAGCATCGCCGATACACCTTGATTCGACTGAACAAATGGGTGGAGCGCACGCAGCTTCACAATAGCCGATCAGGCCAGGTTCTTGACCCTGTTCGAGATCGCCTGCTGCCCATTCCACAAGATGTGATTGATGCCAATACCAGTCTGGACATGCCCCAGAATCCAGGGTATTAAGTAGTCAAGCAGAATGGTGAAGGTATGGGATATAGAGGTGTCAGGGGAATAAAGCATTGGTTGTCAGTGAATTGATTCAAGACTAAAATACTGGATTCATTTTGCTCTAGGGCGTAAAAAATGTGAGAACTGTTCCTTCACCTTTTTGACCGACTCTTATTCAAGCATAAAAGGGAAACCATTGTGGTTTCCCTTTTATATTTATAGCAAATCGGTACCGGATTTTATGGTACGTCTGTTTAGTCTGAGTTTAATTTGTTCTTGCTGAAATCTTGGTTCCTGCCAGTGCAGCTATTTTCAACTTCTTTGTCAATGGTTGACGGAGATTCACACGCAAGCGAGCCTGAGCCGTTTCCGCATCCAGGAAGTCTATCAGCCGGAATTCATCCGCCTCTATGTGGAGATTGAGGGTTTTGCCAATTGTGCTGGGGATCTCTGTGAAGGAAGCCATGGGAGTTTCCTGTCCATCAACAATCATCAATACTTCCGCAGATTGGATAAAACTCCAATCAAGCTGCTCTGTTTGGGGAATCTCCAGGGATAATTGTTTCAGGGAGGCAGAGGAGATATCCGCCAGATTTCTTTTTTTCAACTCCTCAAGAACTGTCAATTCTATGATGTCAGAATCGATTTCGTGAAGACCTTCTGCCAATTCAGGAAGATCAAAATCACCTGTAAAATCATAATCAAAGTCAATGTCAATGTCAAACAAATCATCGCCGCAGGCAAAAACCAGGAAAGGAAGAATGAGAACAAGGATAATTCTACGCATATTTGATGTTCATTTAAATTTATTTACAACAAATTACGAATGATCGTTATAATTTCCAAGAAAATAAAAGCCTGTGTAATACATTACTTAATTTCGTATTAAAAATGATTCATACTTTTTCTTTTGTACCTTTAAGAGACTGTTTGGGAATCTGTGCTGAGAATTTTCAGGGTGTGTTTTTTTCTCAGACAAGGCTATTTTTTGTTCTCATAGTAGTGCTACGGGAACAAAAAAAGCCGCCGGATGAGGAAAAAAGACGCATACAAAAAATTAGTGACAGAGGTTCAAACAGTCTCTAAGGCACATATTTCTTTCGATTCATGTCTCAGTATCTTCATATTACCGGATACTCCACTGCCTTGTATGCCACCTGGTATGTCATCGAAGAATTTGGAATTCTCTTCGATGCCGGAGATGGCGTCAGTGCTGCTCTGCTTGGAAAAGCTGGAAAAATCAAACATGTATTCATTTCTCATGCGGACAGAGACCATTTGACAGGCCTCTTTCAGTTGAATCAACTCAATGCCAGAGACGGATTTCCCAAAATATATTACCCAAAAGACTGCGGCTCTTTCCCTCACCTGGAACGATTCTCCAAACAATTTGATCCCTGGGTAGCCAAAACGGAATGGATTCCCATAGAAGCTGGCACAGAAATCACGATCAAAAAAGATGTCATTGTCCAGGCGATCCGAAATGGGCATGTACAAGGCAAAGGGCAACAAGACAAAAGCCTGAGTTTCCATCTGATTCAAAGCAAGCGGAAGCTCAAAAAGGAATTTCTCCCATTATCCAGCCCTGAAATCCAGCAATTGATGCAGGAGAGGGGGCGCGATCACTTGACAAAGGAAGTCAGAACTACATTGTTGAGTTACTCTGGTGATACGCCTGTTGAGGAGTGGGACCGGTGGAAGCATAGTCAGATCCTGATCCATGAAGCTACATTTCTTGGAGGAAAAGAAGATGCCAGGATCAAGACCCACGGAAACCTTCACAGCACATTGGAAGAAGTCATCGAAATGGTCGCTGCCTCGACTGTCCAACAATTGATCCTGGGACATTTTTCTTCTCGCTACAACGCATCCGAAATTGATGAAAGAATCAGATCACTGTGTAACACCTACGCCATCCAATTCCCTGTCTATCGCATATTACCTGGCCAAATCGTTTGGGATGTGTTGAATCAGGCTCCTGTGTTTCCCGTTCCCCAGTGATTGGACAAATTTGCTGTTAACTATTCCCGCTTTTCACTGGCAATAAAAGAATCTGACAAACCCTCATCGCCATTGTCATTGAATCTTATCTGGGCACTCAAGCATAATTGTCTTTCAGGATGGCATGTACATTACTTTTTTCGGATGTCAGGGAACCAAAGAGAAAGATCCCATGATGAATCATTCTTCCCATGTCTTGCGCAGTATCCTGATTGCCCTTCCCGTGTGGGGGCTATTCAGCCTGTTGTTATACTTTTTCATTGCCCATTACGATTTCATTTTTGCAAAATACATCGGCCAGGTCCTGCTCATTCCTACATTTATGTTGGGGGTGTACAGCCTTGCCTTGCCTTTCAGTAGTTATAAAACACAAAAGAAAGATGGCTGGGAAGTGGCTGTCCAACAACACATCAGGCAGCCATGGCTTTCCTATATCCCATGGGGCATTGCATTTGTTGTGATCAGCTGGACCTGGATAGTGTATTCCCAGTTGAGTCTTTATTGGGCTGTCGAAACTCGATTTCCCATGGATCTTTCTTTTGTTATGGCTTGTCTGTTTGGGCTGAATGAAGGCTTGAGAACCTCAACCAGAAAAAAACATTTCGACCTCTACTTACAGTCGCAGAAAGCAGCGGTTTCTTCATCTGGAAAAAAAGAAGATTATATCAGCCGCACCAAATGGAGTATCCCACAACTGAAGATTGCCTTTTATCTATTGCCTTTGGTCAATGTGTTTGGTGGTTGGACAGTGATGATTCTGATCTTTTATGCGATTCGAGACAGCACTTCTGATTTTTTTTCCAGCGACCTCCAGGCGATTCTGCTGATGATTTCAGGCGGCGCTATGTGGTACTACCTCATCCAATTCGAAAAACGCGTGGAACAATGGGCCAGGGACAAGAACTATATTCCCTGGTTTTCAGAGTGGAATTCTGACAAAGATCTGGTGGAGAATTGCTAGGCTTTCAAAAGATTTTTTCAGATCTGTGATTTTTGAGATATTAGGGAAATATCTCTCAATCACAATGACTATGACCAAGGAAGAAGTATTTCAGGAACTGGAAGAATACGGCAATGCCCAGACCAAGAAGGTCTTGACCAGACATGGAGCCAGAGAGCCTTTTTTTGGTGTCAAGGTGCAGGATTTGAAAAAGATCGTAAAAAAGGTCAAAAAGAATCACGAGCTGTCTCTGGAGCTATATGAAAGCGGAAACTCGGATGCCATGTATTTGGCTGGTCTGATCGCTGACGAAACCAGAATCAGCAAAGAAGACCTTAATCGTTGGGCCAGACAAGCCTATTGGTATATGCTGAGTGATTATGCTGTGGCTGCTGTCGCTTCTGAAAGTCCCCATGGGCAGGAATTAGGGCTGGAATGGATTGATTCTGATCACGAAATGACTGCATCGGCTGGTTGGGCTACTCTGTCTGGGATGGTTGCAATCAAACCGAATGAAGAGCTGGACCTTCAATTGATTGACTCGCTGCTGGATCGGGTGGAAAAAGAGATCCACCAGGCTCCGAATCGAACGAGATACACCATAAATGGATTCGTGATTGCTGTTGGAAGCTATATTCCTTCTCTGACCGAGAAAGCCATGCAAGTGGCACAAACAATCGGCAAGGTGGATGTGAAAATGGGCAAGACTTCCTGCAAAGTGCCTTTTGCGCCAGACTATATTCAAAAAATTGTTGACAAGGGCAGATTGGGCAAAAAACGCAAGGTAGCCAGGTGTTAATGTGTGAGGATCAAGGCTTTCAACATCCCGAATGCTTGCCTGATTTCCTCCTCATTCATGGATGAATAACCCAATCGGACATGCCTGCCTGAAGGGGAAGGATAGGCTTGTGGCAGTGGGACATACAGACCTTCTTTTGCTGCCGCCTGACTGATGGACTCGATATTCAGATGTTGCGCATATTTGGCCCATATGGCCATTCCGCCTTCCGGGACCTGGAAAGAGATATAGTCGGACAATTCTTCTCCTAACAAGCGACAAAGCAAGTCTCTCCTGCTGCGGTATACTTTTACAGCCTTGTTGAGATGTCGCCTGATTTCTCCATATTCAAGGAGTCTGGCAACCGCTCGCTCTAATACTGGATCGCCACTTCTGTCAATCAGTCGACGCAGTTCGGCCAAGTCACCCAGAATCTCAGGTGATGCGACCACAAAAGCCAATCGCAAAGAAGGAGCAATCGTCTTGCTGAAAGAACCGACATAGATGACTTTGCCTTGATGATTAAGGCTTGTGAGAGGAAGAATTGCGCCACTTTCATAGTGAAAATCAAAGTCGTAATCATCTTCAATGATGCGAAATCCATATTGTTTGGACAATTCCAGCAGCCGTAGGCGTCTTTCGGGAGAAAGTGTAACTGTGGTTGGATGATGATGATGGGGAACAACATAAACAAATTCAACCAATTCTGTTTCACACAATTCCGCGATATGATCTACCTGAAGCCCACTTTCATCGACCGGGATTTCCAGTAACCTGCCTCCTGTTCTGGAGACAATCTTATTGAAGGTCTGATATCCTGGTGCTCCAACCAAGACACCTGCCCCCGGACTGAGATGACTGACCAAAATCAAATAAAAGGCCATGATACTGCCCCGACTGATCAAAATATGGTCTGTGCTGACATAGATGCCTCTGGTATCTCGAAGGTGCAATGCAATTTGTTCTCGTAATTTCTGATCCCCCATGAAGTTGGAGGTATACGTCAGATATCGGGTGAACTTGCGGTCCTTGAGCAAACTGCTGTATTCCTTTCCCAAAGAAGCCAAAGGTGCCAGACGGGTATCGGGAAACCCATCATCGAAACGAAGTGGCAACAAAACTTCCTGAGAGAGGCCTGAGGAGGTCAATTCCTGATCGGGAGTGGATGGAGTCAAGGGAACAGGATCAACCGTTGGTAATTGATCATTCACAAAGGTTCCTTTTGTAGATCTGGATTCAATCCACCCTTGTGCATACAGTTCGTCGTAGGCTGCAACGATGGTCTTGCGATGGACCTGAAGCATGTCCGCCAACGCCCTGCTACTTGGCAAGCGCGTTCCGGGTCGGATGGTACCTTGGGAGATTTGTTCAATGATCGCATTCGATATGCGAAGGTACACAGGCAGCTTGCTGTCATCACTGAGGTGGAGAAGAGATGCAAAGGGAAGCATTGGACTATTTGTTAAATAGTTTTTGGACCAATAAGGTAGTCCAATTATTCTGCAATTTGTGAAAGAAAAATCAATTCAACTGAATAATGAACCCGAAAACCAAAGTCAAAAGAGTCCCCAAAAGAGGGCATTATGACAAAGAAACCATCTATCGAATCCTTGATCAGGAATTTTTCTGTCAGGTTGGATTTGTTCATGAAGGCTATCCTGTGGTGATTCCCACAGGATTTGGGCGACATGAGGATTGGCTATATGTACACGGCTCTACTGCCAGTCGCATGATCAAGGATATGTCTCAAGGCATCGATGTCTGTATCACCGTTACCAAAGTTACAGGCATCGTTTTGGCCAAGTCAGCCTTCCACCATTCTATGAATTATGAATCGGCAGTCGTCTTTGGGAAGGGAGAACTGATCACAGATGAAGTAGAGAAAGATTTCGCGCTCAAAGTCATCTCGGACCACATCATCAAAGGTCGATGGGAAGAAGCGCGAGAGCCCAATGCCAAAGAATTAAAGGGAACCGCGGTAATCAAAGTTCCGATCTCAGAGGCATCTGCAAAAATCAGAACGGGAGGGCCAGTTGATGACAAAGCTGATGAGCCATTGCCTATTTGGGCTGGTGTAGTCCAGATCGATCAGGTATATTCTATTCCTGATGAATATCTCAGTCAAAAAGAAGAGCTGCCAGCTTCTGTGAAGCCCTTTATGACATGATGTGCATGGCATAAGGAAGGGGAGGCGACTCTTGAGCCTCGGAGGAATCTCTGTCCCCGGAACCATCAAGTCCTTCGAGCTCGGTGATGCTTTTGACATTCGTAGAGAATTTGCGTTTCTTCTTTTTCCGAAAAAACGACCGATTCTTCACAAGACATGAGCCTCATTTTTCTCTTTGATTATGATGGTGTCCTGACACACAAAAAAGATTTTGTACAATCTATAGCAGATCGATATCAGCTGAATGTGGAGGCCATCAGAAGATCCTTCGCACAGTATCTGCAAGCCTGTCTGAGAGGGAAGGGGGATTTGATCCAATTGCTTGAAGGGCAGCTCAACAATATTGGATGGGCAGGGAGTGCACAAGGATTGTATGATGCGATTTACAAAAAGGACAAACAGCACAATGAGAACATGCTTCAGCTCATTCGGGAGGACATTTTGGATATTTTCCCTGCTCATCTGGCCACGAATCAGGATTTTCACAGATGTAGAGTATTGGCAATAGAATCAGTGATTCAGGAATTGTTTGTGAAGATCTATTGCTCTGCTGACATCGGATATGCCAAGCCAGAACAGCAGTACTTCGAACATATATATGCGGATCTTTTGGAGGAGCAGCCCGATTTGCAGAAAAGGCAATTGGTTTTTATTGATGATCAGAAAGACAATGTAGATCAGGCAGCCAGAATTGGACTCACGGCACATCATTTTCAGGATTTGGAAAGGTTTAAGCAGTTTTTAGAAAATCTGTGGGAGGATCTTCCTTTCCCTATCTTGTCTCATGAACGATTTTCTTTGTCCAGAATGCAAATGTCCCATGCAGAGGGATATTCAGATATCTTGTCAGAAAAAAGTACATATCATTATTTGACCGCTTCAGGTCCTGTCAATCCTCAGCAAGCCATCCAGAAGATTCGAAAAAATCAGCGGGCATGCAGAAAAGGAAGCAGCCTGTATTGGTCCATTCTGGGAAATGACGGATCATTCCTGGGATACATCGCAGCCCATAATCTTCAGCAATCAGAAGTTGCCTTGAGCTATGGGATTCATCCTGCATTCAGGAGGCAGGGCTATGGATCAGCTGCCTTGAAAGTGCTATTGTTCTGGAAAGGATTGACCAACAAACGTATTCAACTGGCTACCCATCTGGACAATCATGCTTCCTTCCGACTGCTGTCAAACATGGCTTTATCTTACCAGGGAGTACAAAAGACAAGTATTGGGGACCGCCATGTATTTATTAGACAAGCAATTCATCCATGAAACAGCCCAGCAGAAGAAATCGCAACATTGGAACAGCCAAACAAGGACATGGCCAATCCAATCGCATGGTCATCCCAGAGGACTATTATAAGGATCGAAGCTATAAACAGAAGTTTGGCAAACATGTAAAGGTTCAACAAAAGATCCGGGATAAGACATACACCATTGTAGTGGAAGAGACGAGAAACACCTGTATCCATGCCTGTACCGTAGAGGATATTCTTTTGCTTCTAACATTTCTACCTGAAAAAGATCTGGAAGGGCTAAATCTGATTTTTCTCCGCCAACCCAAACGAAAAGAAGAACTCATGTCTCCAGTATGGGGTCGCTATGGCTGGTTTCCGATCTATGGCGATGGCATCACGCTGGAAGCACTTGATTACACAAAAAAGTTATACATGCCCAAACAGCAGACCGTTGAGCGAAAAAAGGAATTCCTCCGCTTACAAAAGGATGGTCATCGATATGAAGAGCAAAAGAGATATTTCGTAGCTGAGCCTCGTCCTGCCAATGTTCGACATGGACAGTTGTTTCGAACATTTTTGCATGAAATAGGCCATCATGTGGACTGGATGAATCAAGTAGAACGGCCCATAGAGTTGCTTGTGGATTGGGAAGAGCGAGAAAAACAAGGCATGGATGAAGATCTGGCCTGGCACAGCTATGCTCAGGAAAGTGATGCGATTTATGCTGCTTACAAGCAAAAATCCATGAAGGCCAAAGAGGATTTTGCCCATCGCTATGCGGAGGAACTAGCTCAGAAATTGAAACAGCAGGACCTGATTCCTTTTCCTCGACGGCTATCAGCAACATTCATGAACCAGTGGAATCTTCGAATAGAGGATTTTGAGCTTAGCTCCTGAAAGAGAAATGCCATGCACAACTCTCATATTCCCGGATTTTCTTCTAACTTGAGCAAACAAAATTCTGGACTATGTACAAATCAAGATCAATTCTTCTTCTCATTCTCTCTGCTTTCCTAAGCAAGGTATCTATAGGACAAGAAGCCTCCCTCTTCGAAAAAGCAGGCTATACCTCCCTCTTCAACGGGAAAGATCTCGCAGGCTGGAAGATCCCGGAAGGCGACAATGGCCACTGGTCCGTGATCGAAGGCGTGATCGACTATGATGCACGCTCTGAGGCAGAAGGAGACAAGAATCTCTGGACAGAGAAGGAATATACGGATTTCAGCCTGCACATTGAGTGGCGGTTCAAGGGCTATGGAGATCATTTGTTTCCACTGCCTCATATCTTACCTAGTGGGGAATATGCACAGGACGAAGAGGGAAATACCATTCGAAAAATGGGTCCAAATTCTGATTCTGGTATTCTGCTCAAAGGAGTAGGTCAAACGAATCTTTGGTGTTGGGCAGTTGGTTCAGGAGAACTATGGTCGGTGCGAATTAACAAAGAGCTTGCGGCAGAAGTCCGGGCAGGAGCCGTCCCCCTCGAACATGCAGACAGACCTGTAGGCCAATGGAATGCTTTTGATATCCTTGTTGAAGGAGAGACCATTACCATCGTCAACAATGGGATTGTTGTGATCGATCATGCCCACTATCCTGGATTGGATGTCAAGGGCCGAATAGGGCTGCAACATCATGGCGGGATCAATCCCAAGACCGGCAAACTACGTGGTGCATCCAGCCTGGTTCAGTTCAGGAATATTTGGATACAGGAAATGTAACAGAAAAACAAAGGGCATGATGCATAAGAATAGTCGTAGACACTTTCTGACAGCTTCGGCTGGTCTGGCAGGTGGGATGTTATTCGTTCCTGATACTTTTTTTCTGAATCAAATCTCTTCCATTTTTACCAAGGAAAAGACATACTTTAGACTTGAGAAACGGAAAGGACATTGGTGGTTTATCACACCAGCGGGTACCCCCTTTTTTTCTATCGGACTCAACCATATTGATCCAGCTACGCTCCGATATCCAGAAAATATCCATATCTGGCGCGAGAAATATCAGGGCAGTAATCTGACTTGGATCAAGAAATCTGTGGCACCCAATCTGAAGAAATGGGGATTCAATTCTGTGGGCTGGGTACAGGAGGTAACTGTGAGGCAGTGGGCACATTCCCGATCATTTACATTCGAAGAATACCAGGCACTGGACATGCCCTATTGTCATATGCTGCCATTTACCCAGATGCACCAATGGGAGCAACACACCAGAAACATGGATTTCTTTAGCAAGGAATGGGAGGAATGGTGTGAGTATGTTGCCAGATCCAATTGTGCCGAATTGAGTGAAGATCCCAACCTCATTGGATATTTCTACAGTGATTGCCCAACCTGGATACACAACAGACCACACAACGAATGGCGCAATCCGGTTTTTGATCCCGAGCAACTGAAGACAGAAACTGGGCGACAAGAACTATCCCGGATGGCAAAGCAGTACTACAAAACTACGCATGATGCCATTCGTCGCTATGATCCCCATCACCTGATTTTGGGTGATCGCTATGAAGCCAATGCCCCTATCGCTATGGAAGTGATAGATGCGGCTCTTCCTTATGTGGATGTGCTGTCCTTTCAGGATTTTCGCGACCCTGTCAATCAGTTGGCTGATTGGCACAAAAAAACCGGGAAACCTGTTCTCCTGGCAGATGCTGCAAGAATGAAATGGCAAACCAAAGCCGGAGAGTTCACCCATAATAATGGGGAATGGTATGCGGAAACACTCGCTCAACTTCATCAAAGTCCTGGTTGTGTGGGATTTCATTTGTGTGGCGCCTATCAGCGAAACAAAGCCAGGAGATATGGATTGTTGGATGAACAGGAGCGAGAAGATGAGAAAAATGTGCCATTGATTCAGGCTGCAAATGAAAAGGTCCATCAATGGATGATTCAAAACAAGCCCTGATCAAATCACTTCTCACTCTATCCTTTTTCTCCTTATGCCCTTCCCTTCCCCTGATCTCCCGATTCCTTCTATCACAACGGAGCAAATGATCGAGGTGGATCGCCTCATGATTGAGGTATACCATATCGAACTGATACAAATGATGGAGAACGCCGGTCGATGTCTTGCCTTGGTTGCCAAAGAGCAATTTTTGCAGGGAAATCCGAGGGGCAAGCAGATTGTCATCCTTGCAGGAACTGGTGGCAATGGTGGAGGGGCATTGGTGGCAGGCAGAAGACTTAAGACATGGGGTACGGAAGTCTCTGTGTGCATTACGCATCCAGCGCGTATGACCCCCATCCCAGCCCATCAACTGGACATTCTCCACCGAATGAAGATCCCGATTGTCTCATTGGATACTCTGAAAAAGAAAAAAGAAGTGGTTGATCTCATCCTGGACGGCATCATCGGTTACAGTCTCTCAGGTGCGCCAAGAGGAATCGCCAGGGACATGATCCACTGGGCAAATGCACAGAAAGCCTCAACTCTGTCCCTGGATACCCCCTCGGGGATTAGTTTGACAACTGGGCAGCAATATGATCCGACCATCAAAGCCGAAGCGACCTTAACACTTGCCTTGCCCAAAGTTGGGCTGTTTCATGAAAAAATATTGCCTTTCCGTGGGACATTATTGTTGGGTGATATCAGCGTTCCTCCTGAATTATATGCGTCTCCTTCTCTCCAGTTAAAGGTAGGCCCACTCTTTGCCAGGAGTGATATCCTTAGTCTGATTTGAGCAATTGGCAGACAATCAGTAATTTTCCTGTATGCGAAATCATCTCTTGCTTGTATGGCTGATAGGGAGTTCTCTCTTTGTTGGTTGCCAATCCAAGGCACCTGATCAGGAAGAAAAGCTGTCAGTGGAAGTGGTTCGGGAAATCATCTCTGTCCAAACAGATCCATTTGGAGAGATCTTGTCTGAGTATGAATCCTTTGATTTACTGATTCAGGGAGGCTTGATCATCGATGGGAGCGGGCAAAAGGGATTTTTAGGAGATATTCTGATTGTCAAGGATCGGATCGTATATGTCGGCCCGACCGATGAGCGGAAGATTCAGGTAAACAAGCGAATTGATGCTGCGGGCAAAATCGTCAGTCCAGGCTTCATCGATGCCCATGCACATGGAGATCCGGTGCGGCAGCCAGCTTTCCGCAATTTCCTGTCGATGGGTGTCACCACTATTGTTTTGGGGCAAGACGGGAGAAGTACCCCCAGACGAGATCTGGCTCCCTGGATGAGGGAAGTCGAATACAAAAGACCCGGCCCGAACATTGCTACTTTTGTTGGCCATGGAACCTTGCGCGAGATGAGTGGGGTGGGGTTCAAGCGAGATCCCGGAAACGGTCTGGAAAAGATGAAGCAACAATTGGCCAATGGTCTGGAAGCAGGCGCCTGGGGCATGACAACAGGTCTGGAATATACACCTGGAATGTATGCCGGGGAAGAAGAGCTGCAAGCCCTGGCCAAAGTGGTCGGCGAACATGGTGGGATGATCATGAGTCATATTCGCAATGAGGATGATGATCAATTGATCGCTTCACTGGATGAGCTTCTGCGGCAAGGTACACATTGCCCGGTTCATGTATCGCATATGAAATCTGTCTATGGCAAAGGACCAGAGCGGGCAGAACAAATCCTTATCCGTCTGGCAGAAGCTCGCCAAACTGGGATACAGGTTACGGCTGATATTTATCCTTATGCGGCAAGCTTTACAGGAATTGGAATTGTGTTCCCTTCCTGGGCGCGTCCGCCACACAACTATAGTGAAGTGAGGAGACTCAAGCAGGCACAACTGGAGAATTATCTTCGGGAGCGAGTCATCAAGCGAAATGGTCCTGAATCGACCTTGTTTGGTACAGCTCCCTATGCTGGAAAAACTCTCGCGCAAGTCGCTCAGGAAAAAGGCAAACCCTTCGAGAAGGTCTTGATGGAAGACATCGGTCCAAGAGGGGCTTCGGCTGCTTATTTTGTGATGGACGAAGTCCTGCAACAACACTTGCTGAGAGATTCCTCGGTGATGGTAGGGTCTGATGGCAGTCCAAGCATGCGACATCCCAGAGGCTATGGCAGTTTTGCCAAGATCATTGAGACCTATGTCAGGCAAGAAGGACTTTTCACTCTGGAAGAAGCCATTTGGAAAATGACCTCCCTCCCTGCTCGAACCATTGGATTTGAAAATCGAGGTCGAATAGCTCCAGATTATTTCGCAGATCTACTGATCTTTCAGACAGAAGAGATCCGTGCCACAGCCAGCTTTCCCAATCCGCATCGACTAGCAGAAGGCTTCGATTACATCATTGTGAATGGAAACATCGCCAAAGAAGGTGCCAAATGGTCCTCTTTCCGAAGCGGAAAAATGCTAAAAAAACCTGTCAGACTTTGAGGACGAGTTTCCCCTTTTTGTTGCCATTGAACAATCGAAGCATGACATCTGGAAAGTTCTCAATGCCTTCATAGATGTCTTCTTTGCTTTTGAGTTTGCCTTGGGCAATCCAGCCTCCCATCTCCATGGCTGCAGCTATATATTGATCAGCATAGTCGAATACAATAATGCCTTCCATGCGTGCCCGGTTCACCAACAAGGAGAGGTAATTGCTTGGACCCTCCACGGGTGTGGTGTTGTTATATTGAGAAATGGCTCCGCAAATAATGATTCTGGCCCTCAGATTGATTCTGGTGAGGGCTATGTTTAGAATATCTCCTCCTACATTGTCAAAGTAAATGTCCACGCCATTGGGGCAGTGTTCCCTGATGCCTGCTTTGACAGATTCATTTTTGTAATCGATTGCCGCATCATATCCAAGTTCATTCACCAGATAGGCACATTTTTCAGGACCTCCAGCGATTCCTACTGCTCTACATCCTTTGATTTTGGCGATTTGCCCAACGACACTGCCGACAGCACCAGCTGCACCAGAGACCAGGACAGTCTCTCCTTCTTTGGGTTGGCCGACATCCAGCAACCCAAAATAACCAGTCAATCCGGCTATCCCGAGGGTTCCCAGATAAGTTGGCAGCCCAATAAAGGAGGTGTCGACTTTCACAAGGTGTTTTCCCTTGCTTAGCCAATAAGCCTGTACGCCTCCTGATCCAGTAACCTTGTCTCCCGGCTTGAATTTGGGATCATTGGATTCGACCACCTCTCCGGCAGTTCCGGCACGCATGACTTCTCCGATTTGTACGGGACGAATATAGGATCGGGCATCGTTCATCCAGCCACGCATAGCAGGATCGAGCGAGATATATTCTGTTTTGATGAGGACTTCTCCTTCTCCTGGTGTGGGGATGGGATGGGTTTCAAAGGACCAGTCAGAAGCTTTGGGTAATCCAACGGGACGGGCAGCGAGTTTGAACTGAGGATTCATATGAAATAGTCAATGGTCGGTGATCCACGGCCGATGGTCCATGATCTTGCACATTCCGTATTGACCGTGGACGATTGACTATGAACCGAGTATATTTTTCAAGGTCGCAAGGTTGGTTTTTTTGTCGAAGATTGCAAGAACGGGAATTCGAAAGCCTTCAACGATTTGACTGAGGAGGTGGTCTTTTTTGGAACGCAGACTTGTCTCCTTATACTTCATGTGCTCTCTGTCTAGTACATATATTTCAAGCTGTTCTTGTTCTGGATCGACGATCCAGTATTCACTCACCCCACGTGCTGCATAATCCTGAAACTTGACCCCCGATCTCTGTAGGCAGTGGATTTGAACAAGACCTCGACGATCAAATCCGGCGCAGGGTGCATCATCAGGTCTGCGTGGAAATGGTCGGTTTTTTCTTTCAACCAAAAACAAATATCTGGCTCGTAATCATTTCGACTCAGGGAAATCATGGCTTTTCCCCCATCTACCTCTCCCAAATCATTCCATTGTACGTAATTCCCTAATAGTTGATTCAAGTATTTGACCGCGCTCAAGTATCGACGTTTCACGGGTGAGTGAACAATGATTTCCCCATTGATGAACTCTGCTTTGATGTCAGGAGTTACCGATTTATAAAAAGCCTATCGGGATTCACTTTCTTCACTGGGATTTGCTTGAATTCGCTCAAGCAGTAACTTGATATCAGGCGTGTCCATCAGTTGATGAAAAAGTGGAGTTGTCATGGTTTTTTTGATTAACAGGTGAAATAGACAAATTCTTCACACGAAAAATACAACCACATTTCCACTGAAACAACTCCCCTAAATCGTCAGACCTCCATCAATGGTGATGCTTGTTCCAGTCAGAAACTTCGATTGATCAGAAGCTAACAGAACAGCTGTCCCTGCAATATCTTCTGGTTGACCATCATGCTTCACTGCTTGCTTGGCCATGATCATCTTGTACAATTGCGGGTTATCCAGGATTCCCTGACTGAGTTTGGTTCTGATAAAGCCAGGACAGATTGCGTTCACGCGGATCTTGTCTCGCCCCCATTCATTGGCCATGACTTTGGTCATCATGATCAGGGCTGCCTTGCTGACACTGTAGATGCCCAAACCCTCGCTAGGGGTGAATCCTTCTACGCTGCTGATATTGATCACCGATCCGCCACCATTTGCCTTCAGGTGTGGATGTGCTTTCCGGGCCAATTCATAAGGGCCCCGCAGATTGACATCCATAATCTTGTCATAGGCCCAATCTTCCAATTGTGTGATGGGCCCAAAGGCTGGATTCGTGCCTGCATTGTTGACAACGATATCGATTCGCCCAAAGGTATCTAGTGTTCCCTGAATCAAGCCGGGAATTTGGTCCATTTTGCCTACATTACACGCAATCCCCGCAGCCTCGATCCCTGCGGCCTTGAATTCCTCAACAACTACATCGACAGCTTCCTGCTTACGACTGCTGATGACAACTTTGGCTCCTGCCTTGCCCATTGCATATGCAATGGCCTTTCCGATCCCTTTGCTGGCTCCGGTGATGATGGCGACTTTATCTGTTAGCATGTGTTCCAATATTTGATGAAAGAAGCAGGCAAGTTAGGCTTTCCGATTTTCTCGATCAAGAGACCTCTGCAGCAAGCCATCAGTCTGACACGCTTGTGATTTTCAGGATCACGGATGATCATTTGTGCTCTTCTTTCAGCCCCGAGGTTTGGGATTCCAAAACATTAAGGAGAACTTCAAGTGATCAATCCCAAACACAATCTATCAACCATGAATGTTCATCTCTTTTCATTGCTATGCTTCCTCTGCACTTTGCTGGCATCTTCTGGTTTTGCTCAAGTAGAAGAAGTCATATCCTTTCCAGCTAATCCGACCATCCTTCACCATCGGTTTGGAGATCAATTGTTGGTGCTTCCTTCAGGCAAAAATTCAGATCAGGTTCATCTCATAGACTTGACTTCTGCCCGAATGGATACCATCGACAAAGCGATTGGCAATATGGGCAACATACGCTTCAACAACCGAGGCGTGTTTTTTACCCATTTCCTGTTTGATAGTACTGGCACCTATGGGTCCTATCACATCCAGTATTTGGACCCTGAAGGAAATGCTCATCTTTCTCCCCCAATGAGTCATCTCCCTCCTCAAAATACGACTCGCTATCCCCCAAAACATGCCACGATTTGTGAGAATAGATACTATGTGAAGGGATTTTTTAACGGGATGCATTCGGTATGGGAAAGCGATGGAACAGCCCAAGGGACGAAAGTTGTATTCCAATCTCCCAACGACATTCTTCAAATCGCCTCGGTCAATGAGCAAGTGTTGATTGTCGCGCAGACCGAACAACAGTATGAATTCTGGCGGTATGTCGCAGAAGCATCTCCTGTCCGTTTTGCCACATTTGACAAAAACATCTATCTGAATTCTGAATTGTCAGCTGCTGATGGACACAAGCAACTGAATATCATTGGAAACGACGGGGTGCAGCTTTATTTCAACCTCAATGATTCCAGTGGCACCAAAGCGATTTGGACAACAAATCTAACAGCTGAAGGTACTCGATTGTTTCTGGAAGACTGGAACGCTGCTCACATGACCTTTGTGGAGGATAAATTCTATTTCAATGCCAATACGGCTTTTGAACCTGATTATCAGATTGGATTTCGCGATGTCCCTCAACTGTTGGAACCCATTCGATTTTCCCCAGAATTTGCTACGCCTTCCCAAAAAATCCTTCTGGAGCTTGCCCCAGGATTGTTTAGAGTGGGCTCTTACGAATTCGGGATTGAGTTGGCTTATTTGGATGAACAGGATCAGATTCGTCTCTATGGAGATCTGGCAAAGGGTGGAAGCTCCTCTGTCCCTTGTAATGTCTATTTTGGAGATGGTTGTTATAGCAGAGACAATTTCTTGAAGGCTGAGAGTGGAAATGTTTTTTCTGTCCTTACCAATGGAAAGGATTCATATTATTATCTGTACCAAACGAATCGATCCGGCTATCGATCTTTTTTTCAAATGGAAGATCCCCTCAATTTCCTCCACCCATTTATGTTTGAAGGAGAATTGTACTGGTTTGAACCTGAGGGGAGAAACATCAAGCTAAACAAACATTCCTTGGGTCAGGCCGCCAATCCTCAACCTTCTACTCCCTCCAATCCAAACATCTGGTTGCGCCAAATATCCAGTTCCTGGCTTCAGAATCCCTTTCAATTATGGATACAAAATTTAAGGGTAGCGCCCAAAGGTGTGAAATTTGGATCAGATGGGAGTGTATACGCCGCGATATGGGATAGAGGGTGGGTCGGAGGTGGGAAAGGCTTATTTGTCAGTGATACCAGCATTCAACATAGCAGCAAGGGAACAGATATTTTTGTCAAATATGATGCTAAGGGAAACATCTTATGGGAAAGCTCTTTGGGAGGGACCGATGGATTTAGCGGACGCCAGAATGTCTTTTCCCTGGATCGAGAGGACAATCTACTTGTGTTTGGTGCCTTTTTCAAACGAGCCAGATTCGGAGAAGATAGCTTGCTGATTGATCGCGTAGGCTATTATTTGGTCAAACTGGATGGACAGACAGGGCAGCTTCTTTGGAAAAAAGATCTTGCCTTTACGCACTATGACAATGATATCCGGATCGAAAGATCGCTCACATTTGATCACAACAACAATCTCTATTTAAGTTTTGGCTACCAGAACTTCAAAACCAGATTTGCGGGACAATCACTTTCGGCAGAATTTAGTCTGCAAAATGCGATGGCTAGTTTCGATCCGGATGGAAATCCAAGATGGGTCAAAAATCTGCATACCCCCTGGTCCAACAGTCAATTCGGTAGTACAAGAGTACTTCGCTTTTCCGAAGAGGATCAGCATCTTTATGTCGCACAAAGCCAGGGATTCTTCAATGTATCCAGTTCTTGTGAGTATCAGGACTGGATGTATTTTCTCCAGCGATATACGCTGGATGGAGAACTGCTTGATACTGTCAGATTTGCCAGCAGTGATCTGGGAGGAATCGTGGCAGGAGATATCAATTCCAAAGGAAGATTTGTTGGGGTGGGATATCATCGGGGAAACATGGACATTGGCCGATTTCGTTCTCGGGCTCCCTTTGTCGAAGATTGTACCAGCAACATTGGGTTTCTATTTGAATATGATCCAACTAAATCGAGATTTACGCTCGGAGGCTCTCTCAATGACCCAGGATTCATCCCTTTGGCTATCAAAGCCTATCGCGGACATCTCTACTTGCTGGGCACAATCAAAAATCGTCTTAGCCTCCTGAAATATACCGAAGAAGGCACATTTGTCGGAATCAAACAACTGGACCAACGAACAAATCCTTTCGACTTTGAGTTTGATCGCTATCTCGACGTGCAAGATGGATATCTGGTGCTGATTGGCAAGGATTTTCAGTACAATCAGGCAGCGCAAATTGCTCCCCTCCTTTTGAATGAAGGTGTGATTTCTATTTTGAAAATAGAAGATGCTGACTGGGATCAGGAAATCAAGGGATTTCAGTTTGTTGAGGAAGTGCCAGAAGGAGAAGACCTCCTGGTGTTCCCCAATCCTTTTCACCAATTCCTCCGAATCCATCTCAGCGAAGAAGCGGCAAACAGTACTCACTATGAGCTGTTCACCATCCATGGTCAGCACATTACAACCAGAGAACTAAGCGGGAGCAGGTTGCAGGAATTGTCCTTCCCTAATCTTTTGACAGGGACTTACCTCCTTCGACTCAGAGGAGGTGAGCAGCCATATGTTCAAAAAATTGTGAAAAATTAACCAGTTTCTCTATTCCCAGATCACAGGATTGTCCCCTTCATTGTACCAGGATTCCATACGGACTTTGTAGCGAGCATCCATGACATTGCGGCGTACCTTGAGGGTAGGGGTCATCAGGCCGTTCTCCACAGTCCAGAGATCCTGTGTAATGACAAGCTTGTTGACCTGCTCATAGTCAGCGACGGAGGCATTGACTTGCTCCACGGTTTCTTCCAGGCTTTGTTCGACTTCTGCCTTGTCCATATGTCTGGCTACATCTGATAGATTGACCAATGCAAATGGCTGAGGTAAGCCATAGCCGACGATGCAGACCTGCTCAATCAGGGTGTTGGAGGCGAACATGCGTTCCATGGGGACGGGAATGATGTATTCACCCTTGGAGGTCTTGAACATATCCTTTACCCGCCCGGTGATCTTGAGAAATCCATCAACTAACTCTCCCATATCTCCGGTATGCAACCAACCATCGATGATGGTCTTGTTGGTCAGTTCCTCGTTTTTGTAATAGCCCTTCATGAGCCAGGAAGCCTCCATCAAGACCTCTTGTGTCTTTGGATCAATTTTTAGATTACATCCAGGATAGGGTTTGCCTACAGTACCAATCCGAACATCTTCTCTTGGATTGATGGTACAGATGGCACTATTTTCGGTCATGCCATATCCTTCGGTGATGGTAATCCCAATTTTTTTATACCAATTCAGGGTGGAAGCAGAGATAGGGGCAGCGCCGGATATTGCCCAAATGACATTTTCAAGGCCCAGCCCTTGTTTGATTTTCTTTTTAATCAAGCCTGAAAGGATAGGGATTTTCAGAAACAGGTCCAGTTTCTTCTGTGGTATTTTTTCCAGTACACCCATCTGGAATTTGGCCCAAATCCTCGGGACTGCCAGAAAGACGGTCGGCTTGGCTTCACGGAGATTGTCTGCAAAGGTATCCAGAGACTCTGCAAAATATATCGTGCCACCATTCAACAAGCTTCCACCGGCAACTGTGGCTCTTTCAGCATCGTGGTTCAATGGTAGATAGGAAAAGTAACGTCCCTCCATTTGATCCATTTTGGTGATCTGTACACTCGCCTTGCTCGCATAGGCACCTGCAGCATAGGTTTTGACCACGCCTTTGGGAATACCAGTAGTGCCAGAGGTATATACAATGGTCTCATGGGCATCCAACTCCGGATGTGGATCACCTTGCAAAGGGGCATACTGCTGAATCAAATCTGCCCATTGGTCCATACCCGTAGCAGTACTGATCGGAAAAGCGATCCGCCTTATGCCTTCCGGTACGCCATTGTAAACCGCGTCCAAATCATCCAGCTTCCCGACAAATAGTGCCTTGCATTCGCTGTGTTCAAGCACCTGACGGAGCTGATCGCTTGTCAGGTTGGGATAAAAAGGTACAGAGACAAATCCGCCAATCTTCATGGCGACATCCCATATGATCCAATGGGCGCAGTTTTTGGAAATCAGTCCGATATTGGAACCAGCAGGGATTCCCATATCCTGCAAGGCGGCTGCGATTCGACGGGCCTGATCGCCTACCTCTTTCCAGGTATAGTCAGTCCATTTCCCTTCCTGGGGTTGTTTCAAATAGACTTCATTCGCTTTTTCTTTTTCCCATTTATAGAAAAGCGCCAGGGAAGTCATCTTCCTGTCAGGAGTCGCTGTAGGGGTAGCTGAGGTGCTAATCGCCTCTCTCATAATCCAGTAATTGAGTCTAAGTAGTTAATTCTGGGTCAATATAAGCCTTTTTTTACAATCAAGAATCCGCCTTTGATTTGACAACTTCTCAAGATGTTGAAAAATACAATCGGGATCATGTTTGGTCTTTATATATTTATATTATAACATTTTTATGTGATTACAATTTATACAAATTGCAATTTGTGTTATTTATAAGTTATTTTATATTTATTTTTGAGTCATTATACCATTTTGTAACCAAAAAGAGTTTCATTTTTTTGGTATTTACTGATTGCTTACCTATCTTTCTTGTGCTTTTGCTCACTTTATTTTCATCCCATTAGAATGAATCCTCACCTCATCATAAAAATGAGAAGGCCAATTTTGTCCCAATTGCCATATTGGGAGGATGCTGCTGAGGAGCGAACCCAAGGGATGGGGCAATTTGATCCAGAGATAGATGGAATCATTGTCAACAAATTTCAATTGCCCTATCGAGCGAGCAATAATTATCGTCCAAAGGGGGAAAACTGGTCAAAATCAGAGATTCGCTGTGGATTCAACCGGATTTATCGACTTATCATCCAGCGGAAGGGAAACATCCCCCAACCTCTTATTGATGAGATCAGACTCCTTCCCCAGGTAGCGTATATCCGGGAGGGAGGTATCGCAAGTAGTCCTTTGCCTGACAGACAATATTCGAAGTCTTCCAGTCTTACAAGACGATACCGAAACAACCAAATTGGTTTGCAGGAAGCACATCTATTCACGAAAGGTAATCCCGATATCAAAATTGCTATCTTGGATACGGGGTTTGAGGATGAACATCCTGAGATCCGGCATACCTTGCTTCCAGGCAAGGATTTTGTCAACATTCTTGATGGGGCGAATCAATTTATTGGAGATTATCTCGGGATGGATGATGATCCGGATGATGAAGTTGGGCATGGAACACATGTCGCCGGTATTATTGGAGCTAAAGGCTTGAGAATGCCACTTGGTGTCGTCCCCAACTGCAAAATCATCCCTGTCAAAGTGTTAGGGGCACTCAAGCGAGGCGCCTCAGTTGTTGGTGCTGGTCTGATAGATAATATCAATAACGGTATCAAGTGGGCTGTGGATCAGGAGGCGGATGTGATCAACATGAGTCTGGGAATCAAACATCTTGGAGGTGGATTGCCTCATGAAGAAGTCATCGAATATGCGCTTGAAAAGGGAGTGTCAGTCGTTGCTGCATCGGGGAATGATGGGTCCAATGACAAATATTATCCTGGTGCCCTACCCGGTGTCATTGCTGTTGGTGCGGCTGATGACCTGGGCCAGGTTGCTCCTTTTTCAACCTTTGGAGGCCATGTCTCTTTGATTGCACCAGGTGTGAATATTTATAGTTCTTACCTGAATAATCAATATGTTATTTCTTCCGGTACCTCTCAGGCAGCCCCTTTTGTTGCAGGGGCAATTGGCTTGCTCAAGTCCTTCGCCCTAAAGATGGGCAACAGACTTCACAATGACCATATAACCTATTTGCTGAAACATACATCAGACAGAATAAATCTGCAGTGGAAGGATGGAAAAGCTGGATATGGCTTGTTGAACATCCTGGATGCCTTAAAATTATTACAGCACAAACTCTCATAAGTGTTACAAAATCAGTATACCTATGCCGTCCAACAATTTTCTTGACAGTCTGCTAGGAACCAATGGCTCCTCCCTTGGGAGAAATGGCGACAATAGTGATCGCCTCACCTATTATGATCAGATTAAGCGGACCAAAGACCTGGCACTCGCTGGTACCCTCATTGATCGGACTATTTTTCGTTCTGCTTATTTCATTCGGGATTCTGACAACAGATTGGATCAAGAAGTTATCTCATTGTTGGGCAATCTGGCAGAAACATTTGCCCAGATTCAGAATGATACGGGCCTCAGTCCGACTGAGCTTGGAAGCGATACGTTGGCTGATACTGTCGGCAAGCTCCAAACTGACGCCAATGCAAAAGATTTCCTCAAAACCAGACTGCAAAATCCTCCCAATAGCCTTACAGGAATATTAAGCACCGTTGCCAAGCGCTTTGATCTGACCCTGGACAATTCTTCTAGATCTTTCTATGGAAAAGAAAGCATCTTTCTATTTGCCGCCTACCGGGCCAATGCGCTTTTCCAGTTTTCAGATCCAGAAGGATTCGCTTCTTCCTTACTCGAATATGTCAATGCCCTGAAACTCTACCTGAATAAAGAACTATATACCAAAATTGTCGCAGAGTTAGGCCTGGATCTGACAAAACTGAGCCCGGAACAAAGAGATCTTCTCGAAGAAAGTGTGGTAAATACAGATCTCGACTATAGTCCTGGTCAAGTCCAAAACTTTATCCTCAAGGAATTTGATCGGGTCAACCAATATGGAGATCTTATTTTGGAAATCGATGTATTTCTGAATAGTCCAGAGGTCAATCTCCCACCTGAATTAGATCGAGATGCGATCATCGATCAAATGCTTGACTTCCTGGTCGAAATCGGTTATCAGTCTGGTGGACCTGATCCGATTCAGGCATTGGAAAACAGATTAAATCAAGTTGAGCAAGATCTTCAGACGACTGATACGAATCTCGACAGCAAAATCGATCAAGTCGAACAAACGCTCCAGACTGCCGATGCCAATCTCGACAGCAAGATCGATCAAGTCGAACAAACGCTCCAGACTGCCGATGCCAATCTCGACAGCAAGATCGATCAAGTTGAGCAATCGCTCCAGACTGCCGATGCCAATCTCGACAGCAAGATCGATCAAGTTGAGCAATCGCTCCAGACTGCCGATGCCAATCTTGACAGCAAGATCAATCAAGTCGAACAAACGCTACAGACTGCCGATACCAATCTCGACAGCAAAATCAATCAAGTTGAGCAAACGCTTCAGACAGCCGATGCCGATCTTGACAGCAAGATCAATCAAGTCGAGCAGGAATACAAGTCTTCTGATGATCTGATCACTCAACGCCTGGACGCGCTTGAGGCAAAAATTAAGATACTGGAAGAAGCAGCGAAAGATGATTTGACCATCATTGAAGGAATAGGTACACAGACTCAAAAGACGCTGAACAACAAAGACGTTTTCAGTTTTAGGCAAATTGCCAGCATGAGTGTCAAACAGCTCAAGCTGATTGTCCCCAATATTCCTGGAAGATACACCCATGATGATGTGATCAATCAAGCGAAATATATCGTGGGAGTTTTCTACGACAAACTACAAAAGCTCCGGGATTCCAAACCTTGAGACTTTCCCTAATTCTGATAAACTGAACATACCAAAAAAGATATACACAGATGAGCAATTCCAATAATGCCGTTTTATGGCAAGCACTCAATCAGGCCCGAGGGAATCGAGCAGGTTCTGGTGGTGATCCAGCGACCAATGTTTACAGCAACACGGTTGATGTCTTTGACCATGAAAACATTTTTAATTTCCTGGATCAGGTACCTGGCTATGATCCTGATACCATCAACAGATCCAATATTCTCAATGCTGCCACCTTGTATGCCACCATGGTGCTTGGGGATGATATGGGAATCTTCCTGGTCGCAGATGTAATCATGAAATATGCCACTCTTGGTCATCTGGATGTTGAGTCAACTACAACAGCCACCAGTATCTATCGCTACATGAAGCTGCGAGATGAGCGGACGACCCCAGAAGAAAGAGGGATGTTTTACAAACAAGTCTTTGATACCGGTGATGGAGAGACCATGGAAGGGATGGCCAAAAATGACAATTTCCCGGCTTTGTGGGAGACATTGATGAGCGAAGCAATCCGTTATATCTACAAATACGAGCGTGTAGAAGATCCACTTCGCGTATCCAAATCTGCAATTCGACAAGTAATTCTTGATCTCCAGCACAATCTATCAAGAGCAGCCCTGGGCATGGTCAAGATCTATGTTCCCGAGATGTATGTTCACCTGGAGAACGCCATTCAGATCATTGATGCACCTGAGGTCAAAGATCAGTTGGGACATGGGGTTGCGCGAGACCTTTGGAATGTCATCGAGAGCGTCAGTCGGGAAGAATTCGGATACTATCCCAACACCTCTGCGCTCAGACAGGTAGCAGCGAATGGAAGAAATATCATTTTGGACATCGCTGACTTCAATCCGGTCACCTTTACCGAAGACAAGTTTCAGGAGTTCATCCGAAACATAGAAGCATTTATCGTAGCCAAGGGTCAAATCGAAGGAAATGGCACTTCTTCCTATGCAGACAATGAGAGAGAGGGGGACTATAGGATTGGGGCAGAAAATGGGAAGTTCGAAGAGTATGAAGAAATGGAAGAGGACTGGAATTTCTAAGCACGGTAGATCCACCTATTACTTACAGAATAGCCAAACATTATCATGAACCAAAATCATATCAAGGAATTAGCTCGCTCTCGTGCCAGAGACCTCTTGTCCAATCATGCTTCTTTCAAACATATGCCAGCTGATCAACAGCGAGAAATGTACAAGCAGGTTGTCAGTGAACAAATGATGCATATCATGGAAGACGATGGAACTCCATATGCGCGTGAACTTCGGACGACCGGCTCTCAGAGACCAGCCAATCGGACGCCAAGAGACTACCAGCAAGCAGCTGAGGACTTTTC
>JBCCGK010000029.1:0-109869 GCA_039029315.1 Bacteroidota bacterium
ACTTAGATATTGGACAATATGCCTTTGAATCATATCTTTAGAGAATATTTCTATCATAACTGCGACAACTTGTTGATTAGTAGTGTTTTCTACAAGATCGTCGCAGTTTCTCTTTTTCCAAAAAAACTTTAAATCAGTTCAATAATTCTGTTCATGAAATCAAATAGGGGAGCAAATTGAGATTGTATTGGGAGTAGGGGATAAAGGAAGTGAAAACAGCATTGATCAATTTTTCCATTCCTAATTCCTAAACCAACAAGTTCTTTTTGCTTCTTGGGATGGGAGCATGTTTTATTGAAATAAATTATAACACTGTTATGGGTTGCGATATGCTTTGATCTTTACTCCAGGAATAGACTTGAATCGAACCGGGATATCAGATAGAATAGAAGCTTGATCTTCCTGGAGGAAGGATCGGAGACTCAATGGGCGAGACCAAGATGCTCAAGGGAATGGCTTCTGGATTAAGAGATTGTTTGAGTGAAATTCTTATAGGTGATTTTTTAGGCCTTCGAGGCGCAAAACCTGTGATTTTGCAGCGTTAAATGAGGAATTTTGCAAGAAAGAAGGGCAAAAAAAGGGCATAACAAAAACAGAGGATGAAACTCCAACAGTCTCTAAGTCTTTGTTTTACTCAAAATCCAGCATCTCAATGTCGAAGCGCAACACAGAATTTGGGGGAATATTCACACGTCCTTGAGGGCCATAAGCCAAACGAGAGGGAACAAGGAGGATTCCTTCGCTTTCTCGTTTAAAGTGAAGAAGGCCCTCTTGCCAGCCCTGGATAAGATTGAGGATGGGAAATGCAGCAGGAAAACCATCTGAAGAGTCAAATTCTGTCCCATCAAGCAGGGTGCCTAAATAGATGATTTCGACAGTAGAGGTAGGCACTGGCATTTCGGTGCCTACACCTGAGTCAGCAATCACATAGTATAAGCCACTTTCAGTGAAAGTGCCATTTAAGCCATTTGCGGCCACATATTCAGTGATGACTTGTTTGTCAATTTCCAACTGTTCTTCAGGCTCAATGACATCTTCACAGGAGAACAAAATGCAAAAAAGTAGGAGTGGAAGTACGTATAAAAAAGATTTCATTGTATTTTTCAATTTGAACAAGTTTATTTTCTTTAACGCAAAATTAACGCATTAGGCAGCTTTGGACAAATAACATTCATTAATATGCGCACCTGCTCTTTCCTTCTACTCCTTTGTGTGTTGAGTTGTGAATATCTTTGGACTCAAGACAGAATTACAGGCCTCCAATTTGCAACCCGATCAGAAGTGATTGCAAAAAATGGAATGGCCGCAACCAGCCAACCTCTTGCCACTCAAGTGGCATTAGACATCCTGAAACAGGGCGGAAATGCCATAGATGCCGCGATTGCTGCCAATGCAATGTTGGGCCTTGTAGAGCCTACAGGGAATGGAATAGGCGGAGATTTATTTGCCATCGTCTGGGAGGCAAAAAATAAAAAACTACATGGCTTAAATGCTAGTGGAAGATCTCCAAAGGCTCTTCATTTGCAATATTTTAAAGACCAGGGAATGACCTCAATTCCTCTTCGAGGTCACTTGCCCGTCTCTGTTCCAGGTTGCGTGGACGGATGGTTCACCCTGCATGAGAAGCTGGGCAAGATGGACATGACAGAGATCTTGGCGCCAGCGATCTCCTATGCTCGGGAAGGATTTCCGGTCTCCGAATTAATCGCTTACTACATCCAACTTAGTGCCCGTGGATTCAAAAACTGGCCAAACTTCGCTGATACGTATATGCCAAATGGTGAGGCTCCGAAAAAAGGAGACATTTTCAAAAATCCTCGATTGGCTCAGACTCTGGAGTTGTTGGCGACCGAAGGCAGGGATGCTTTTTACAAAGGAGTGATTGCACGCAAGATCGGAGACCATATGAAAGAAATTGGGGGCTTTCTCTCCTATGAAGATTTGGTCGCTCATCAATCCGAATGGGTAGAGCCAGTATCAGTAAACTACAGAGGCTATGATGTTTGGGAATTACCTCCGAACGGACAGGGAATTGCTGCTTTACAAATGTTGAACATCCTGGAAGGCTTTGATGTAGCATCCATGGGATTCGGAAGTCCAGAATATATCCATACCTATACAGAAGCCAAGAAACTGGCGTATGAGGATCGCGCTAAATACTATGCTGATCCGGATTTTTCCAATATTCCGCTTGATCGTTTGTTGTCTAAGGAATATGCCGTGGAACGAAGATCAATGATGAATCCGAGAAGAGCTGGTCGGAGCTTCCCAGCCGGAAAACTGAAAGAAGGAGACACCATCTATATGACAGTGGCTGATAAGGACGGGAACATGGTATCGCTGATCCAGAGTAATTTTCGGGGGATGGGGTCTGGCGTTGTGCCCAAAGATCTGGGCTTTATGCTACAGAATAGAGGCCAATTATTCACTTTGGAAAACGGGCATGCGAACGTATATGAGCCAGGAAAAAGGCCTTTTCATACCATTATTCCAGCTTTTGTAACCAAGGATGGAAGACCATTTATGAGTTTTGGGGTAATGGGAGGATCGATGCAGCCACAAGGGCATGTACAGATTCTGGTCAATATGATAGATTTTGGGATGAATCTGCAAGAAGCTGGAGATGCACCACGGATGAACCATGAGGGTTCCTCACAACCAACCGGTGAGAAGATGACAGATGGAGGGATTCTGAACATGGAATCAGGAATCGATTATCAGACTATCAGGATACTTCGCCGGATGGGCCATAAAATTGGATACTCCATTGATGCATATGGTGGATATCAAGCCATTATGTATAATGAAGATCAGAAAGTCTACTATGGGGCCTCTGAATCGAGAAAGGATGGGCAAGCAGCAGGCTATTAGAATATGAAATGTCTCCCACAGAAGGTGTGATATCTAAAGATAATCCGTAACTTGCGAACTGTATTTGGAGGCCTTTGAACCTTTGCTATTGGATTGTTAGATGGAGTTGACGCAAATTGAGCCTTACGGTTTTTTGATCCTTGAGCCTGTTACGTGCTTGACCGATCTGATAACAGCTACTGTTTGTTTCTATGCTTTTTTCCGACTACATCAGTTGGATAAAAAAGAGTCCGAACATTTTTTGTTAAAATTTTACTTTCTGTTCATGGGACTGGCGACATGCTCGGCGGGATTGATTGGACATGCTTTTTTGTACATGGTGAGTTTTAACTGGAAAATGATCGGATGGACCTTTAGTGCCTTTGCCATTTATCTGATTGAAAGAAGCGCCATTCATTTCACAAAAGCATTTCTGACAGACAAACAGGTCCAATGGCTGTACAGGATAAATGTTGCTCAAATCCTGATCTTCTTTCTGGTGATTCTCAATCCTGAAACAAGAACCTTCAGTGCAGTCAAAATCAATTCGACGATTGGGTTGGTGGGATTCGTCTTGCCACTTCATCTCTTGAATTACAAAAGAACACATCATCCTGGTAGTCGACAATTACTCCTTGGAATTGTCGCCGGGATATTTCCCGCGATTACCTTCAATTTTGAAATCACTTTTCACAAGTGGTTCAACTATCATGACATCAGCCATGTCCTAATGGCAATGGTAATGTTTGCAATGTATTTGGGGGCTCGATATCTTGCCGATATCGAAAAACCTGTTTCCCTTCAACCTACACAACCTCTTCAAACTCAATCAGATTGAAGCCTTGTTTTACCCCTAAACTAAACCTTGTTGAATTATGGGTGGATTACAGTATGCAGCTTTTATTTTTCCGGTCCTGTTGTTATTGGTCTTGTTAGAGTACCTGGTGTCTCGGCGTCAAGGCAAAGAGACCTATGCTTTCAGTGATACCATTGTGAATATGTGCTGTGGAATGTTGGAGAGATCTTTCGATTTCTTCTATGTGGTGATGATGTATTTCATCTTTGATTTTTTGTATGAATCCGTGGCTCTATGGCATATTCCTTCTTCTCCACTTGTATGGATAGGCGCATTGTTATTTGCTGACTTTTTGGCCTATTGGCATCATCGGTTAAGCCACGAAATAAATTTTTTCTGGGCGGCTCATATTGTTCACCACTCCAGCGAGGAATTGAATATCACGACAGTATTCCGTGTATCGGCATTTGCTGTGATTAATCGCTCGCTGTTCTTCATCTGGATGCCAATTCTGGGATTTGATCCCACAGTGACAACTTCCGCCATTGTGTTTATTGGCTTGTACCAATTTGTTACCCACACACGGTTGGTAGGGAAACTCGGCATCCTGGAATATTTTATGGTAACTCCTTCTCATCATCGAGTGCATCATGCACGAAATGAAAAGTATTTGGATAAGAACTATGGACATGTATTCATTATTTGGGACAAATTGCTTGGGACATTTGCACCTGAAGAAGAAGAGCCCGATTATGGAATTACAACTGGCCTGGATAGTGCGAATCCTTACTGGACATATCTGCATTATTGGGCAGACTTGATTAAGCGAGCCCGAGCAGCATCCAATTGGAAAGATAAAATCAGAATTTTCCTGATGCCCCCAACCTGGACACCTGAGGGGGTCCCATTTTCCTCCCCTGAGTTCAAGGTAAATGACAAGGGAGAACGAGTAAAATACTTCCTCAATGTTCCTTTCCGGCTTCAGTTGTATGTCTTGTTCAATGTCATCGTAACACTTGCCCTGTTTATCAGTGCTTTCATGATCAAGAACCAATTGGAATCCCCCTCTGTATTTGAACTCTTGACACAAAGCTCTGTCATTCAGATATTTTTCATGGTGGTGGCATCCATTTTCTCCTTTGGATTATTGATGGAGCAAAAATCATGGGCGCTCAAATATGAATACTTCAGATTGGCATTCATGGCAATCAATATTCCAATTTTGTTTAGTGGAACACCCTATGACATCTGGATCAGTACAGTGTCCATTCTTATCATTGGCATATTCGCAGTATGGGCAATCAGGATGAGAAACTATTTCGAGAAGAAACCTATGGATGGAAAGGTGCCAAATGATGCACAACGCATGCCTAGCAATGCATCAGTGTCTGCATCCACTCCCAAGATGCCTATTGTTTAGCCTTGGGAACGTAGGTAGGTTTTCCTTCGGAATTGGCCCTAATCGTGTCCATGTTTTTTGTGTAGATCATGGAGATGATCCAGGGAAACCATCTTTGGACCAATCGAAGACTTTTGCCAGCAAGAGAAAGGGTAACTGAATTTTTGCGCGTTCGAATCATCCGTTGGATAATTTGGGCAACCTGTTCAGGACTCTGTTTTTTGATCCCTTGTCTGGCTTCCAGATACATGAGCTTGCCATCACTATCCATGATGATCTTTTTTGGATCATTCTCGGTAAATCCAACATAGGCAATGCCCACGTGAACCTGATTTCGCTTTTCTTCAAGCCTTAATGATTCGCTGAAAGCAATCAGTGCTTTTTTGGAGGCACAGTAAACCGAATTATAAGGCAGTCCGTGAAAAGCTGCAATGCTGGAGATGAAAATAAGGTGGCCTTTTGATTGTCTCAAATAGGGAAGGGCAGCCTTGCTCGGAAAAATAGAGCCTAATACATTGACATCCATTACTTTCTGAAAAACATCAGGAGCCAGATTCTCCACACTGCCTCTGGTTGCTACCCCGGCATTGTTGATCAGAATATCTATCTTGCCATAGGTTTGGAGACAGAATTCCATCAATTGTTCCACCTCTTTCACTGAACTGACATCTGCTGCAAATGCTGCGACATCCAGGCCTTCTGCGAGGAGTTCTTTTCGTGTGATCTCCAATTTCTCGGCATTTCTGGCATTCAATACTACTTGTGCACCAGATTGGCCTAACTGTCGGGCAATGGCTTTGCCAATGCCCATGCTAGACCCTGTGACAATGGCTACTTTACCTTTCATAGAGGAAGAAGACATATATACTGCGAAACTTATAAGTAGTGATTATCCATGAACCATCGGTGGGCATCCTGAGCTGCCTCTTCAATGGGAGTTTGGGGCATACCAAGTTCTTGGACGGCTTTGGCAGGAGAAAAATAATGTCCATCACAGGAGACCCTTGCCATGGGATAAGAGACACTGGGGGCCCGATTGGTCAGCGTGCCAATCAGAGAGCCAACCAACCCAAAAGCTTTAACCGCAATATTCGGGACAGCAAAGCCCGGAGGTTTTTTGTTGATGGCTTTGGCAATGCGGGTGAGGGCTTCCTTATACGAAAGATTTTCGTGTCCCATGATATAACATTCTCCAATTTTTCCTTTTTCCAATGCCAGACAAATCCCAATTGCTACATCTCTAACATGGACCCAGTTTTTGCCACCATTTGTATAACCTGGCACTTTCTCTTTCGCCAAGGCAACAATCATTGCGCCAGAACTGGGCTTGCTATCATGGGCACCAAGCATGAAGGTAGGATTGACCACCACGGCCGGAAGTCCTTGTTCCTGAACAGCTTCAAGGACCAGTTGCTGGCCAGCTGTTTTTGTATCTATATAATCCAGACCATACGGACTTTTGAGGCGAACTCTTTCCTCTGTACCGGGAGCATCCTTGCTCCCATAATAGAAAGAACTGGCACTCCCAACATGAATGAACCGCTGGACGCCTTGTTCCAGTGCAACCTTCACCATATTACGTGTCCCCTCTACATTGATTTTGTGGTAGATCTCTCCTCTGCTAGGCCATACATTGGTAATGGCAGCAACATGAATAATGCCATCACACCCTTTTACAGCCTGGGTCAGAGAGTTTGAATCCATGATGTCTCCCTCCACCTGTTCAAGATCCAGGCCATCAAGTGTGTGAACATTTCTGCCTTTTTGTACCAATACGCGGAGTTTATAGGATCGATCCAATAATTCGCGTACAAGATTGCTCCCTAACAATCCATCACCACCAGTAACTAACAGCTGTTTCATGAAATCGTTTGAATATAATCAGGCGACAATGTTACGAAAAATCCTATTACATGGCCTGATTTTATTTCGGAATGATTCCATTTAATCTGTTTTCTGAATGAATATTTCATTTATTGAATTGTTGTAATGTATCTGGCGGAATTCGATTGTAGAGTTCCGACTCTTGTCTTTGATTTGCTTATATAGTCCTAAAAGGTTAACTCTTAACAATTCACTAGATGAAAATCCAACAAAACATTTGGGAACAGGACAGTTCCTGGGAAGTATTTGGAGATGAAAAATCCCTCAATCCACAGCTTGTCATTTTCTTTGGAAATAAAGATGCTCTTGAGGATGGCAAGCGGTTTGAGGAACTTCGCGCATTGTACCCGGATGCAATTCTGGTAGGAGGAACAACAGCAGGAGAAATTATTGGAGAAGAAGTACTGGATGATTCTGTTGTTGCCACTGCCATCGAGTTTGAAAAAACCCGTTTGGAGCTCAAGACTGTTTTGGTTACGGATTTTATGGATTCTTTTGAAGCAGGACAGTCGTTGGCCAGGCAATTTGACCCGGAGGGATTAAAGACATTGTTTGTCCTCTCTGATGGCCATTTGGTCAATGGTAGCAATCTTGTTCAGGGATTGGTAACTGTCCTGGGCAAAGACATCATCATTACTGGAGGATTGGCTGGAGATGGGCCAAACTTTCAGGAAACATTGGTCAGTGCCAATACCCCTCCTGAATCGGGAAGAATTGCTGTGGTTGGGCTATATGGTCAGAATATTAAAGTCGGACATGGATCAGTAGGAGGATGGGACCCATTTGGCCCAGAAAGAATCATCACCAAGTCAGAAGCGAATGTGTTGTATGAGTTGGATGGAAAGCCAGCCTTAGAACTATACAAGACTTATTTAGGAGAAGAAGCAGAGAATCTTCCAGGAAGCGCTCTGTTATTCCCGCTGACGATCAGACAGAAAGATCAAAAAGGGACTGGGACAGTTCGAACCATTCTGTCTGTCAATGAAGAAGAGAACAGTATGACATTTGCGGGAGATATGCCTGAAGGGAATGTTACGCAATTGATGATGGCCAATTTTGACCACCTCGTGGACGGGGCGGCTGAGGCCGCACTGAAGGCCAAAGACCAGCAAGAGACAGAGACATTGGGAGATCATCTGGCAATCATGATTAGTTGTGTTGGAAGAAAAATTGTTCTCGGACAACGGACTGCAGATGAGGTAGAAGCTGTAACCGAAATCCTCAGTGATATTGTTGGCGAAGGAGTAGGGCAGATGGGATTTTATTCATATGGGGAAATCAGCCCACATGTTGAGACAGGTAGCTGTGAACTTCATAACCAAACAATGACCATTACCTATTTGGCGGAACAAGTATAGATCGTTTAGAGGAAGACCATGCATAAACTCTTGCAACGGCAGTTGAAACGATTAGGGAGAAAACACAAGGAGCCTTTAGCTATGCTAGAGGCTCTCAAGGATGTGATTAGCCAGACGTATGAGGAGGCCGATAAAGAGAGGAGAAAGAAAGATCGCTCTGTGGAGTTAATGTCTTCAGAATTGATGGAATTGACTCGTAAGAACCAGGAAAAAAGCGAAGCCTATATCCAGGCAATCATGGAGAATGTGGTAGATGGAATCATCATGTTAAATGGCAATCATGAAATAACCTCCTTCAATCCCGTTGCTGAGAATATGTTTGGACACCAAGTGGAACAGGTGCTCGGAAAAACTCCTGGATTTTTGCTTGAAGAATCCTTCCAGGACGATTTTGTTGAGTTGTTGGACCATTCCCTGATTGAGGGGGGCTATGTGTCTTCAGATGGAGGAAAGGAGTTTTTGGGGAAAAATATCGAAGGCAAAGAGTTCCCACTTGAGTTTTCTATCAGTGTTATCAACCTGGAAGATGAATCGTTTTTGCTTCTGATCATGAAGGACATTTCTGAACGAAAACGAATCGAGCGAGAATTGATTCTTGCGAAAGAAACTGCCATAGAAAGTGCAAAGGCAAAAGCACAATTTCTCTCCAATATGAGTCATGAGATTCGTACTCCGATGAATGCTGTATTGGGACTGACAGAAATGTTGATGGAGGAAGACCCCCGGCAGGATCAGCTGGATACACTCAAAATTCTCAAATTCTCTGGAGACAATTTATTGGTTATCATCAATGATATCCTGGATTTTAGCAAAATTGAGGCTGGTAAAATTGATCTGGAAACAATCGATATTGATCTAAAAGATTTGACTACTAGCATTCAAACCTCTCTGGTTGGAAAAGCAACGGAAAAAGGAATCAAGCTTGAAATCCAAAAAGACCCCAAAATTCCGGCTTTTATTAAGGGAGATCCAGTGCGCCTTTCTCAGGTGTTAACCAATCTGGTAAGCAATGCTGTCAAGTTCACCAGTCAGGGGGGAGTAACGCTTGAGATGTTGCACCAAGGAGAAAGTCCCAAGACGATTCAGATACAATTCAATGTGATCGATACCGGAATAGGCATTCCAGAGGATAAACTGGAACTGATATTCGAGAGTTTCACCCAATCAAACTCCAATACCACCAGAAAGTTTGGAGGAACAGGACTTGGATTGGCGATTTCCAAGCGTCTGGTAGAATTGTTCGGAGGCCAAATCAAGGTGGAAAGTAAAATAGGGGTAGGAACCACTTTTTCATTTGCCTTGACATTTGCCAAATCTCTCAAAGATGAGAGCCAAAATCATCGATCTCACAAACAGTCCATCACCTCTCTGACAGGTCTGGAAGGAGCAAAAATTTTGTTGGTGGAGGACAACAAAGTCAATCAAATTGTTGCCTCCAAATTCCTCAAAAAATGGAAGATAGCGTTTGACATTGCAGACAATGGACTCATTGCCGTTGAGATGGTCCAGAAGAAGGAATATGAATTGGTGCTCATGGATCTGCATATGCCTGAACTGGATGGCTATCAGGCAACGATCAGGATCAGAGCGTTGGAAGATCCCACTTATTCCTCCCTGCCCATTATTGCTTTGACGGCTTCTGCACTGATTCAAATCAAACAAGAAGTCCTGGATGCAGGGATGAATGATTTTGTTTCAAAACCATTTAAGGCCAAGGAACTGTATCAAACCATGTTGGACAACATTCGCCGCTTAAGCCCAAAAGCCTAAGCGGCGGTTTATTCATGATTCCAAAATCATCTGCTTTTTACTCAATCACCAGTTTTTGAGTCTGAATCTGAGCATTTGACTGGATCCGTACGACATACACACCCTTTTTCAGACCTTTCGTTAGAATTTCCTCAGTATAGTTCCCCGCTTGGAGATCATCATAATTCTTGCTTCTTACGAGAGTCCCTTGTGGATCAATGAGCTGGATTTCTACCTTCCCAGCATGCTGCAAACGATAGGACAAGCTCGTGCTGCCTGTGCTTGGGTTGGGGTATACAGTGAGGGAAGAAGCTTCGTTTTCGTCCGTGAAAGGCAAGACTGTGGCTTCGGGATTCAGAAGTAGGAATCCAACGGGACTGTGGATCTGCCTGAAGAATCCCATTTTTCTGCCCCTATGCCCACCACCTCTTCGACCTTGATGCGAATGATGACCTTTTTCTCTCCTATCCATCCCCTCTCTTTTTCTGCCTTCCATACCTTGATGGTGATCAGGCATCAGAGACTTGATATCCGCTCGCCAGGTCTCCATTTGTGGCCTGAGGTCCATCAGGAGCTGGTCAATTTCTGTTTCATATTTATCTGCAATGGCCCATGCACGCGTCATCAATAGGCGTCGCTCCTTCATATGAGCACGGAAGGCTTCTCTTTGTTCTTCTGTGGGGCTTGCTCCCTGCTTAAACTCCTCTCTTTTGGGACGATTGGCCTTCATGTTCTCGCGTAAGACCTTCTGTTCTTCTCTGATCTGATCCACTGCTATTCTGTCCTCTGCACTTATGAGTTGATCAAGGGCTTGACGTTGGGATGTCAAAACAGGAAACACATTGGCCTCCACATAGGCATGAATGTCGTGTTTTGTTTGTTTTCGCTTGCTTTCCTGAGCCAAAGATAGGTTGAGACTGGCAATAGAAATTATGGTTCCAAGAAGGAATATATGCTTCGCTTTCATTGTTGGAAGATGTTAAATTGAAGGTAAGAAAAATAAGACTTATCAGATCTGAATACACTTCTTTGACAAGCATACGTGGCAAAATATTCCCCCTGGGAAAAAAAAATATAAAATACTTGATCTGTGGAGGATGTCAGCCTATTCTCCCTGACATATGTTTTGATTCCATGTGGCAGGAGTAGACCTTGATTTTTCATTCTTCCTGCTGGTGATGGGGATTCCAGCCACTAAGCCGAGTGTTCGGAAGATGACAAAAAAAGCTCTAACAATTCGTTAGAGCTTTTTTTGAGAATTATTTTATTCAAGCGGGGAATGAATATTAATCGTCCCAACTTGTTGAGATTTCTTCCAACTCACTCACTTCACTTTCACCTTCACTGGAGTCAGTATCAGTAACCTCTTCAGAAGCAACAGGGGAATCTTCTACTACGGTTTCTTCGTTCACATTCGAGGCCCCTTCTGAATTGGCTCGCTCGTATTCCCGATCTCTTCTGTCAAACTCATCATAATCATAATCCGGCATGAGTTCAGTCTTCACATGATTGATGGTTTTGGTGAGGGATGCGAGAAACTTGTTAAAGTCTTCTTTGTAGAGGAATATTTTGTGCTTGTCATATCCCCTTCCATTGAATCTTCGTTTACTTTCTGTAATGGTGATGTAGTAGTCGTTAGAACGGGTGGATCTTACATCAAAAAAGTAAGTTCTTTTTCCAGCTCTAATCTTTTCTGAGTACACTTCATCTCTCCCTTGCATAACTTCAATTATTAGTTCTAAGGTTTCCTTTCGGAGCAAAAATATGAATTTATGGAAAACCTAACAACTGATTTGTAGGAATATAGCGAATTTATCAGCTTGACTTCAATGAATTTATTTATTTTTTTCTCCAGATTCTGACAGATCTATTCCAGCTTCTTTGAGTCGTTGTTGTTCTTTTGCTCGCTCCTCCTGTAGCTGTTTTTGGGTAAGTTTGGAATTGTAATCTTCTGCCAATTCTACATTGGTATACCATTCAAAGAATCCACCCTTTTTGTTGTAATAGAGGGCATCATAAGAGCCATCAGGCCCCATTTCCCAGATTTCAGTAAGTTTTCGGTCTCCAGGTTTGGGACTTGCCAGATGATCATAGACGATCATTTTTTTCTTGCTCAGTTTGCTCTTTTTGACATATGCCTGATTCAAACTAAATGGGGCATATTCAGAATATTTAAACAAGGCTCTAAATTTAGGAATCAAATCAAAATAAAACACATTTGCCCCAAATATTACGCGGTCCTTTTTGTTGGGATCAAAACTCATGACATCCACAAACTTCAGATTACTGCGGTTGTCCAGCCCATTCCAGCCTGTCATCACATAGAAAGTTTGTTTTTCTTTTTTGACACGGCCTTTGCTATCCATTTTTTTTGGATCATAGTATTTGAATGGCAAGGCTGGGATGTTTTTCGAATATTTCATTTGATAATAGAGGCCGCCTATCCAATTGTAGTTGTCCAACACCATGTTTTCTACCCCAGGCGGGATTTCATCCATCTCGACCAACGGGATGATGATATATTCTGTATTGCCAGTTGTTTCTTCCTGATATCGACGCTGAATGAGTCCAAAATAGTAATGAGACTGCTCAGAATAATAAGCATCTTCGGTTGGCTTATTGATTATTTGCCAGGTAAAAACTCTAAAACTATTGTCCTGAGCAGTCAGAATAGACACTGTCTCCAGAGAATCAAAGCCATAGGCATAGCTCTCCGGGCGCTCAAGTGTCTCCATCAGCAATTTGGTGAAGGCTTTATTCTGTTTCTTTTTATGTTCGAGAGAAGGATGATTGAGGATATCCACGGCATATCCTTTCAATTCTCGTTCAATCTCAATCATGGAATCTTGAGCGAAAACAGAACTAAGGAAGCCTATGGCGCACAAATAAAGCAGGATGGGGAATGATTTCATAGTCAAAACAACAACTTATGGACAAATGAAGGATGTCAATAACAGATGTAGGAGGATGCCAATTTCCCTACAGACTATGTTTCGCAAATTCAGTGAAATGCTGCCCCATACTGAGTAAGGAACATCTCGGCAGTAGCATGATTGGTGATTGTCGCATCTGCTAATTCAAGGACTCGTGAAGGAAATTGTTTGATCAGATGGTATTCATGCGTGGCCATCAGGATGGCTGTACCTGCATGATGGATTTTCATTAGCAGCTCCATGATATATTGCGATGTCTCCGGGTCAAGGTTTCCGGTAGGTTCATCCGCAATTAGCAGATGGGGCTCATTCAATAAGGCTCTTGCTATGGCAGCTCGTTGCTTTTCTCCACCGGACAATTGGTGGGGAAAAGAATTGGCTTTTCCTGTCAATCCAACTTGAAGCAAGACCTCACTGATTCTCCTCTTGATCTCAGCTGCTTTTTTCCAACCAGTGGCTTTGAGTGCAAATTGTAGATTCTGGTAGATCGACCTGTCGGGCAAAAGCTGATAATCCTGAAACACGATTCCGAGTTTTCTTCGCAAGAAGGGAATCTCTGTTCGGGACAGTTTGGACACCTGATAGCCAGCAACAGATACAATTCCAGCATCTACGGGCAAATCTGCATATATGAGTTTCAGCAAGCTCGACTTACCGACACCTGTTCTGCCAACAAGGTAGACGAATTCTCCTTTATCCAATTGAAAGGAAATGTCCTTCAACAAAAATCGTTGGTGTATACTTAAGGAAACAGTGGAAAAGGACAGGATAGCCGACATAGGGATAAGGATACGTCAATCTGAAGGGTTCTCTTCTTCTACAATCACTTTGGTCATTTTGCCATATTCCTCCAGACTATCAATGGTAGACTGGATTTGCATCGCATAATTTTCGTTTTTCACTACCTTCAACAATCGTTCCTTTCTTCCCGGCCGAAAATATCCGATCAATGTAAGCTGCTCATCCCGCAATTGAATATAGTCGGGTATTTTTGCTTTTCCCTTAACTTTTAGTAGGTAAAATGTCGGCATTATAAGGATTACATTCTGGGATCTGTCGTCCTTCTGGGAGGCCGTTTCTCCGTATAGGATTCATAGTTAGCCGGTAAGGCAATGGATAAGAGGAAATAAATGATCGGGATGATTGGCATGACAGGGAAGGCCATGAACAATCCTGCGATGAAAGCGAATCTGACCAAGGCGGCCGATATTCCAGCATATTCTGCAATCCCACCTGCAACACCAGAAAAAACCCGATTGGTTCTGGATCGCTGTAACGTCTTACGATTGGTAGGTGGCGCGGTGGTCCGTCGGTAGCTCCGGGCTTCTTGTCGTTGCCTTTGCTGACGTGTACGGCTCGTATTTTGAGTCTTTGCCCGAGAGTTAGCCTCTTCTTTGGGTTTGGCCTGGGATGCAACCGGTTTTGTTTTTCGGTAAACATTCAATGCCGGGAAATTCAATTCTTTTTGTCTAAATGCCAGTTTAAGCGTTTTGTAAAACCCATACCCAAGCGCCCCGAATCCCAAAATTGGGAAAGCTGCATCTCGCAGAAAACTCACAAGATCCGCAGGAAAAATATTCAAACTCCCCAACAATCCGGTCGCGAGGAGGGCTGCACCTGCAAAAAATGCCATCATTCCGGCCGATCCTAACTTGCCGTTCTGATCTTTTTCCACCTCTTCATCTCTTTCTCTGATTTTCTCAATATCATCATACATCAAGGAAGTATCAAATTCCTCTGCGATGCTACTCCGTCTTCTATACCTTTCTCTATCCATATATGATTTGTGTGCAATTATTTCTATTTAATGACAAAATTAGAAGAAACAAAAGTTCCTCCTATAGTGTACGTGGAAATTACGATAAGTTTTCACGAAAATCAAAGCTCTTCTATGACAAGATATTGATGTTCGAATTTCAGAGGCTCTACAGCTTGCCAAACCATCTCTACCAATCGCTCAGGACTGATTTCGGGAAAAGAAAACACACCTAGCACCCGCTCCTGAACCTGACCATCAGGCTGAATTCTTATTTTTAGTCGTTCCGCTTCTTGAAATGTAGTCGGGAATCTATTTCTCATCACCTTGCCAGCTTTTTTCTGGATGCGTTGGAGGTGCTTTTGTGCCCTCACGCGAAGAGCAATGGTAGATTTGGCCAGGGTGGGCGAAATCTCTGCTCCAATATATCGCGTCATGGAATCTATTTGAGCAAGAATTGCCTGTTGATGTCGAATCAACTCTGTATCCTCCCAGACAGCTGGCAAGAGTTGTTGGTGCAATTTGTGTAGGGGGAGATGGATGTCAGCGGGATCAAATCCCAATGCTTTCCACGCCTCCAATTCTGAGTGCTCAAAAATTGTGGCAGAGAAGCGTGGCAATACGACTGGAAAATTGACTTTTGTCTGGTCAAATAACTCTTTGAGCTGCAACCAATAGGAAAGCTCCCCCCATCCTCCAAAATACGCCAAATTTGGTAGGATCATTTCCTGATAGAGTGGGCGAAGAGAAACATTTGGACTGAATCGTTCTGGGTGATCCTGGACGATCTGAAGCATGTCTGCCTGACTCAGTTGTCCCTTTCGATTGAGAATACTAAAATTTTCTCCCTCTCTTGTGATACGGTCCCTTCCTGATTCATCGAGATAAAAGAGATTGATTTCTCTAGGGCTAATTTGCTGTTTGTACTGAGCTTCTACCAGTTTTTGAGATTGAGTGCTTACGCTTCGATAAGCGAGTGAGTCAAGGAGTTCCTGCTCGACGACAGGTCTGAATACCGCCTTTAACTCCGGATGATCTGCATCGAGCATGAGCACGCCATAGCTGTCGAAGAGTGCATGAGACAGACTTCTGAAGGCGTCTGTCCAACTGCTTCCGGCTTTGTAGTGACTTGCCCAAGAAGAGGATGGGCCAAGCTCAGCGATGGATGACTCGATGAGATGTGTCCCAACTTGAGATTGAAAGTTTCCCTTGTAGGTTTTCTTTTGCCCAAATGATGGATAGTAGTGATTGATTTCCTCAAAATCATGATCTTCGGTATGAATCCAGAAAATAGGAACAAATCGATAGGCGTCCAATTGATCATTGAGATGCTGTGCAAGTTTTGCTGCGCTGAGGACTTTGTAAGTTGTAAAGAGTGGCCCACCGTACAATACCAGCTGGTGACCTGTTGTAATGGTGAAGCAGTTGTCTTGCCCCAGCCATTCAAGATGTTGCTGACTTTTGGGAGAAAGGGGGAGGTCACCATATTGCTCGCGTATTACTCTTTGCAACAATTTTCGATCAATATCTTCTCTGGACTTGTCTGCAATGACCTGGGCAAAGTCAATTTGCTGAATGGGATATTGATAAAACGGTCTAAGAGACGGATGCTCAGATAAATAGGCTTCCTTAATGTTGGAGGGGGTAGAATTCAAAATCATCTGCTACGGAATGAATGCTTGAAAACGAATCAACAAATGTCCATGCTAGCGAGCAATTTCCCAAATGTGAGAGATGCTGATTTGGCCAAAGATCAAAAATAGTGTGAATCTTTGTATGGGGTGAATCGATAATATTTGGGCCGGGAATCCAGCCGAATGTGAAGCCAGGATACCCCCAAACCTGCGGTGCTGATCCACATAGGCTGATTAGATAATTTATTCAGACTTGCCAATCCTACGGCACGCCATAGGGAATGAATCTGAGTATGAGGAGCGTTTTGGATAAATATAGCCAAATGTGCATAGTGTTCATCCTCAGAAATGGGTACTGGCGCGACCAATGTGGCATCGCCACCCAGATTCGGGAAGGTGACAATGCCATTTTCCTGATTCCCAAATTGATTCTGAAAGGCCTGCGAATCTGCAGTGATTCTGGGAAGCATTGCGCTCTTAACCAGAACAAATTCGAAGGGCTGCTGTATGTTTGCTTTGGTGATTGGCGGAGTTTCCCAAAAATATCCATCGAAAGAGGCCTTTTGTAAAGAAGAGATGTATGTTTCCCGGAAGGCTTCATCGTTTATCCATAACTGAATAACTTCTTCATAGCTTAGTTTGTTTCCTTTTTTTCGAATGAAATATTTTTGAATACTGCCTGTCTTATTGAGTTGGAAAGTAATGTCCCACATAGATGAATCGTCTGCTACAAAAATAATGGCGTGAAAATGATATCTACCCTCCGATTGGCCATTCGGCCCTTCCATGTATTGTTGTCATACAATGGATTGAGCTGTCCGTTGTCGATTCGCCCAACCCGTTCTCGGGGGATATTGTTTAGACTGAGTTGCTGAATGGTCGCTTCACTTCTCATCTCTGATAACCATTGATTGTACTCAACCCCACCTACATTGTCAGTATGACTGGAAATACTGATCTGGTAATGCTCAATATTGGGAAGGGATTGGATAAATTGCTGAAGTTCCTGCGCTTGTTGTTGATCGATATAGTAACTCCCTCCCCCAAAGAAAATACTTTTGATCTGTTCTCTAGCTTGTGTAAACCCCTGAGATTGGACGAGGAAAATGGCGATGAGGATAACAATTTTTTTCATGAGCAATGAGGTCAAGAGCGGATACCAGAAACAAGATACAAAAAAAGGCTCCTAAACAGGAGCCTTTTTCTTTCAATAGTATAAGTAAGTTATCTTTTATTATCCAACAATTGGAGGAATTCTCAATACCTGGCCTGGATAAATAAGGTCAGGACTCTTCAACATTGGCTTATTTGCTTCAAAAATGACGGGGTACTTCATTGCATTCCCGTAGAATTTTTTCGCAATTTTGCCAAGTGTATCGCCACTGACAACTGTATGAAATTGTGCTTCTGGCTCTGGCTCTTCAATTTCGATGAGATCTTCAACAGAAGAAATTCCTTCAACATTCCCTGCTGCCAACACGATTTTTTCTTTGTCAGCCTGTGAATTAGCTTTTCCTTTTAAGGTAACAGTCTCATCTTGAACAGAAACTTCCAAATCTTCAATTTCAAGTTCAAATTTTTCTACATGTTCTCTGATTTGGTCAGCTTGTTTTGCAGCTTTTTCTTCAGGAGACTCTGAAGAGAAACCACTCATAATACTTGCTCCGGCGTTTTTTATAAAACTAAATAATCCCATAATGTTTGGTTTTTTTTGGGGGTTAATTGTTAGAAATGAATGAGAGAGACAAATGTCTATTAATTTTTCAGAATTACCAATGTTAGGATTGAGGATTCCCCAAAAAGTCACTCTGAAAGTTCGGATTTTTTCTTTTTCCAACGATACAACAGCTGATCAACCCCAAATAATACGAGAAAGCTGAGTAAATATACACCGCCCATCATGCCGGGACGCCAAATCAACAGACCACCAAAAATCCCAAGAATGGTGCCTAGGTATTGAATGTATAACAGTTGTTCATTCGTTGCCTCCCATACCATTCTCTCTAGTTTGGCTTCATCGAAATGTTCCATTTGCTTGGCGAGCAAGGTGGTTATATCTATTTTGTTCAGCAAATCGACGAAAATCATCATGATTTGCTCCTCTGTAAATTTCTTTTGTTTGCGGATATAAGCAGCTACAGTGTCCAGTTGTGATTCAAGCTTGATCATGACCTCCTGAACAATTTTGGGAAGATCTTCTATGATTTTGTCAATGGCAGATTCATAATCGTCCTTGTTGAACCGTTTATAGGTTTGCAGAACGAGTTTTTTTACCCCTCCATCCAGGTTCTCTTCCAGTCTGACATCGATCATTTGCCGAATATCTTTTCGAATGTCTTCTCGGCCGGAAAAGTCTACCATACTTTGATAAATGGTAGATTTCAATTCTTCCCGAAGTTGATCATCCATGACCATGCCACTGCTGCCGTCCATCAGCAGATCATTGACTTTTTTGACCAATCCAGTTTCTTCTACTCTTTTTCGAATTAGTTCCTGGTTGAGGATGTGGGTATGCATGCCTTTGGCCAGGGAGAAAATAATCCTGGTCCGTTGGGCAGGAATGAGTCCCTGCCCCCAAATCGGCCTTCGTTCCACTGGTCGAAACAGCATGCGGATGGCTAGAAAATTGGTGCCAAACCCAATCAATCCACTGACACAAATGATGTTGATTGCGTTGATGGTGGCAGCATGTGCAAGGTAAAATCCATCGATTCCTTGCAAAAAACTCAGTCCGTCTGGTCCATTTCCAAATTGATGTGCTAGCAGAACGAAAAAACTGGCTCCAAATCCTACACCACAAATCCATGGCGTCAATTTCAGACTGGCCATGATGACTTTCATAGAGTTCGGGAGTTCATAGTCATTGAATGACAATCCCTCTTTATTGGCATTCCCCATTTCGAAGATAGACTCGAATGGAAAATGCTTCCGTAAATATGCTTTGAATGATTCTATCACAATAACTGTTCAGTGATAAGGGTCAAGTTTTGACAAGAATATATTGTTGATCCTTGGGTTCAAATAAAAAAGACAGGGACCATCCTGCATAAGTCCAAAGAAGATAAGGTTTTCCCTTGATTTCAATATTTTTTTCTGTCGGATCTCCATACTGGATGAATATTCGCCCTCGATCTGTTTGCCATCCTTTGAGAGAGTCGCCATCTTTACTCTCTCCTTTAAAGCGCTCATTGGCCTCAAACATTTTTTCGTAATAAGATTCGAGATAGGTGTCCGTATCTTCCTGGTACAGGAGTTTCCAGGAATTCAGAAAAGCAGTTTTCTGGACCTCTCCCGGCGGTTCCTGGATCAAGTTGTCTATGGTAGCATCAGGCAAAATGTACACCAACATTCTGATGGATTCTTCCAGGTCGGCCAACACTCTTTGTTTGGTGTTCGCACCAAGGATAAACCAGGCTTTCTCCTGAGAGAGTAAATATTCTCCTTCATATATCAGAACCTGTATCATATATTCACCAGGTTCCAACGTGGACAGAGTCAAGGTATCGCCAAAGACTCCTCTGTCCGACTCTTCTGATTCAAGAATGCGGACTCTTTGGTGCAAAGAAGTGTAAGCAGAGGTGTTGCTCACCTTTTGTCCATTTTCTTTGTATAGTGTGGCGCGAGTGGTTAGTCTCCGCCCATTCAATCCATACACCTCCAGGAAATAGTACAGATGCACATTGTCTGGGTCGAGCAATTCTGACAATAATGGATTGTCAATGGCCTCTATGATGGTAGGGTTATAGGATAACAAAATGTCAGAAACCAGCGCATCTCTATGGTAAGTGTTAACATTGATGGGCAAATCGATGCTGTTATAGGAATATTTACCAAGATCAGGGTCAAAAATATTGGCATCTACCTGGTAAGAGCCTTCTGGTAAATGAAAGCCAAACGAGAATACTTTTGAGCGATCTGTGGTGAGGGTGGCCTCTCTTCTGAGATATACCTTTTGATTGCCATCTTCGCCTGTCCAAAATCGAATATCAGCCTTGAAGGTTTTTTTCGCCTCACTGGCTGCTTCATAAGAGAGAAACAGTTGTATATTTTCTTCTGGGGAACTCACTAGATTTTTTACCCCTAATTGCCATTGGGCAAATACAGTAGAGTTGGCAAGGGAAAAGAAATAGAGAATTGAGAATAAAAATATGCGTGTTACCATAAACGGGTGATCAACATTCATTCAATGTGATCCTAAAGATACGAATCGTCTGGATCTTTGAGTACATGTCCAATCAGATCATACTCTAAAGCATCTGTGATTTTTACGGGATAGAAGGTCCCTGGTTCAAGTTCTTCCTCACTGCGAATAATGACTTCATTGTCTACTTCTGGAGAGTCATATTCGGTTCGTCCCACAAAATAGTCATTTTCCTTCCTGTCAATAATGCTCCACAAGTTTTGGCCGATCCTTTTTCGGTTGATTTCAAGGGAAATATCCTGTTGGATTTCCATCACCTCTTCCATTCTGGCTTCTTTGACTTCAGCTGGAATTTCATCCACCAACTGATCGCCAGCATGGGTATTTTCTTCATGAGAGTAGGTAAATACACCGAGCCGGTCGAATTTGATATCCTGGACAAATCCCAACAAAGCCTGATGTGCCTCCTCCGTTTCTCCCGGATGACCGACGAGCAAAGTCGTTCGCAGAGCAATATCCGGTACCTCTTGCCTGATGGTGTCTATGAGGTTCCTGGTTCGCTGTTCATTGATGCCTCTGCGCATGGATTTAAGGACAGGATCTGCGATATGCTGGAGGGGCATGTCGAGGTAATTGCAAATATTGTTGCGCTCTCTGATGGTTGGCAAAATGTCAAGAGGAAAGCCGGAAGGATAGGCATAATGTAACCTGATCCATCTGAGCCCCTCCACATCCGAGAGAGCTTTGAGCAGATCGTTGAGTTTTCGTTTTCCGTACAAATCTATGCCATAGTAGGTGAGGTCTTGAGCGATCAGCATGATTTCTTTCACACCTTTACGCACAAGAAACTTGGCCTCATTGACCAACATCTCAATACTTCTTGATCGGTGTTTTCCTCTCATAAGTGGGATGGCACAAAAACTACAAGGTCTGTTGCATCCCTCTGCAATCTTCAAATAGGCAAAGTGGGAATCAGTACTGGTTTTTCGTTCGCCTAGCAATTCCTGCTTGTAATCTGCGCCAAGGTGCTGGACGAGATCAGGCATATCCTGTGTCCCAAACCACGCATCCACTTCAGGGATCTCGTTCTTGAGGTCATCTTTGTACCGTTCAGACAAGCAGCCAGTAACAATGACTTGTTCGATTCCACCTTCTTCCTTTTGGCCTACATAATCAAGAATGGTATTGACAGATTCTTCTTTTGCCTGATCAATAAACCCGCAGGTGTTGATGACAACAATGTCAGAAGAATCCTGATAGTTTTCATGTGATACTGCCAACCCCTGATGATGGAGTTGAGTAAGGAGATTTTCGGAGTCAACCAGGTTTTTGGAACACCCAAGGGTGATAATATTGATTTTTTTCTGGGTTTGAGTCCTATGTTTGTTCAGATTTGTTCTCATTATGAAGGATTGATGCGACAAAGATACACAATACGCACTCAAACTCCTCCACCTCTAATGATCAGACTGACACCTAATTCATGTGTTGGCCGAAGGCGCTGACCATTCTTAAATGGACGCGCATATTCTGGTTGAAGCGTGATTGCCCATCCCCTTTCTGCATAAAATGGGATTTCTACTCCAAGGATGAGATACTGATTTCTGAATTCTCGTTCTAATGAACCCTCAGTCAAAATTACCTGTCCATTATTCTCTATTGTCAGTGTTCTGCTCCAAAAAGGAAAACTGGCCCCCAAGCCAGCAAAAAAGGTGACGCCTACATTTGATTTCATGATCATTCGATACCCCAGGGTCAACTCAGGGTTCACAAAATGAAAGGCCCATTCTATCCCGGCCGCTCCAAATCCTGGCCCAACATCTCGATCTGTGACTTGTCCTCTTTCTTGCCGATATGCCAGTTGGCCAGTAATGCTCAAAGGACTGGAATATTGATAAACTCCAAGGAGCCCAAATCTAATAACTGAAGGGATAGGTCTTCCAAACAAGGTCGTATTGGGCACATCTGCCCGATAACTACTCACGGCACCAAGATGAAATGATCCCTGAGAAAAGGAGGAAAAGGGCGAAAAACTCAAGAATATGAGTAATAAGATTTGAAATTTGAGTATTTGTTTCATGTAGGAAGCCAATAAATTGCCTCAGAAAATACAGAAAAATCGGTATCTTTCGCGCTTTATTATTTGATTTCTCTATGAACCAACTTCTCCGATTGTTCCTGATTGCAGCAGTGTTCTGCGTGGTCAGCAATTCCAGGGCACAACAATCTCCAAATAATCTTTTACAACTTCCCATTCAAATAGAATCAAAGCAACGAACCTTGATACAGGTGTTTCAGGATATTGAAAAAAAATATCCTGTAAGGTTCTATTTCAAAGAAGAATGGATGCCCAGGACCTCATTGCGGTATGAGTTCAATGGACAAGCGCTTGGGAGTGTGATGAAACGCTTATTTGTCGGAACAAAGCTGAATTATGTTGTCTATGAGGATCATGCGATTGTGATTGGTCGGGAAACTGAACTAAATACACTCGAATCCTTTTCCTATCAGGAATATGTGGAGGAAGTTGCCCAGATCGATCAAGCCAAAATTGCGATTGACAGAGATCTCTTTAAAGTTGGAGACTCTACTTTGCGCCCCCGACCTGCTACTGCCACACTCAATGGGACCATTTACAATCACGAATCTGAAGAAGCCATTACTGGTGGACAAATTGGATTCCCTGAACTGGGAAAAGGCACATTTGCTGATTCTTTGGGGAGATTTACGATTGATATTCCAACAGGCACTCATGAAGCCATCATCTCGGGAATAGGGCATGAGCAGGTCAAAGTTCGGGTGCAAGCCTTTTCAGATGGAAATTGGGATATTCCGCTTACATTTTCTGCATATCAATTAGAGGAAGTCTTGCTGGAGGCTGGAGCCGAGGGGCAAAGCGTAGATGGGAATGAAGCTGGCAAAGTCCAAATCTCGATGGTGCGCATTCGTCAAAGCCCTCCACTCATGGGAGAGATCGATGTTGTGAATACTCTCTTACTCTTGCCCGGTGTTAGTTCTGCCGGAGAAGCATCGAGCGGATTTAATGTTCGTGGAGGAAACATAGATCAAAACCTGATTATGCAGGATGGGCAAATGGTTTTTAATTCCTCTCACCTGTTTGGCTTCTTTTCTATCTTCAATCCTGATATGGTCAAAAATGTAACTCTTTACAAGGGGCACATGCCAGCTCAATTTGGTGGAAGGGTTTCATCTGTGTTGGATGTGGATATGATTGAGGGGAGTTACAAAAGAATCAGAGGCAGAGGAAGTGTGGGAATCTTTTCCAGCAAACTCATGATCAATGGACCACTCATAAAAGACAAAAGCTCCTTTGTGATTGGGGGTCGGGCCGCCTATCCCAATATCCTTACCCGGAATTTTGATAACAACAGAGAGCTTGTACAAAGCTCTACTTACTATGGAGACTTAACCGGCAAGTTGACACAAAAATTTGGGGACAATGGTAAGTTATCTCTCTTTGGCTATTGGAGTCAGGATTTTTTCCGTTTCTCTGATCAATTAGGATTTCAATGGAATAATCTATCTGGGGGATTGGACTGGCAGCAGTTGTATGGAAGTCGCGTGTCCTCTAAAGTGGAAGTGAATGCAGGTAGATACACCAGTGACTTTTTCAATGCCGAGGGACCCGAAGGAGCAAGCAATAATACCGGAATTGACAATTATTCTTTGAAGGCCAATGTCCAATACATTCCTTCTTCCAACCATAATTTCAATATCGGCCTGAATGGCACCTTTTATGACATTCATCCTAATACACTGGAACCATTTGGTGAAAACTCTTCTTTGCTTGCCAGAATATCCGAAAAGGATCAGGGACTGGAATTGGCTGGATACATCAACGATGACTTTAAAATCAATGAATTCATTAGTTTCTCTGCTGGCTTGCGGTTTTCTTACTATCAGAATCTGGGACCAGCAGAAGTGTTCACCTATGCACCCAATTTGGAGAGATCTACCTTCAATGCGATTGATAGCACTGTATATGGGCCAGGAGATGTGATCCAAACCTATCAGGGGCTCGAACCTAGAATTTCTTTGCGGGTGTTGGTGGATGAAACAGCTTCCTTCAAAGCGAGCTATAATCGGGTCAACCAATACATTCATTTGTTGGCAAACACAGCTTCAACAACGCCCATAGACATCTGGCAGGTGAGCAATCAGCATTTTCCAGCACAGGTAGCAGACAATTACTCCCTTGGGTTCTTCAAGAACTTCCAAGGAAAAATCTGGCAAACCTCCCTGGAAGTGTTTTATCGCGAACTGGATGGATTGGTGGTTGCAAAAGATTTTGCGAGACTGCTGGCCAATCCGAATGTAGAAACGGAAATGCTGAATGCTGAAGGACTGGCTTATGGAGCAGAATTGAGCATCAAACGAGATTTTGGCAAAGTGAACATAGATGCCTCATTTACTTATATGCGGAGCTTGCGAAAGACCATCAACAATGCACCGGGAGTGGCCATCAATAGGGGAGAATGGTTTCCATCGGATTTTGATTCCCCATTCAATCTTGTTCTGACTGCTGTATGGAAACAAAAACCATCCAGAACCATTTCAGCAAACTTTGTCTATCGAAGTGGAAGGCCAGTAACGGTACCTGTCGGCGCTTTTGAGTTGTATCCTTCGTGGACAATCCCCACTTTTTCTGATCGAAATCAATTCAGAATTCCTCCTTATCATCGCCTGGATCTCGCCTATACCTTTGATGACGGGATTTTAAGTAGGCGATCGTTCAAAACAGATTTTACGATATCTGTATATAATGTCTATGCCCGACAAAATCCTTATTCTGTCTTTTTCCAAAAGGATGGAACCTTTTTTAAGGCCTTCCAGTTGTCAATTTTGGGGACCTTGTTGCCATTTGTCGGGTATAATTTCAAGTTTTAATCCATCATCTATGTGGATTTTCTAACGGCTTTTTTGTTATGAAGAATTATAAAACATTCATTCCATTATTATTTGGATGCCTGTGTTTCAGCTGGTTCTATTCCTCATGTATTTCAGAGATAAATTTTGATCTGGATGGAGAGGAATTAATCGTTGTGAGCGGGGTAATCACCAATTCAACGGACGAACAATTTGTTCTGGTAACCCAAACCAGTTCATTTATCCAGAACATCGATACCCTCTTGGTGACCGGGACTGTCTATAAGGATGGAGAACCTTTGATGGATATGGAGCGCGATAACTTTAATCGCCTTGTGATGCCTCCTGGATTCACATTGGAAGTAGGAAGTAGCTATCATGTCGAAATCACTACCCCGGACAATGAAATCCTGAGAAGTCGTCCCCAAGTAGTCCAGCCAAAATTGGGGGTAGATACCATGTTCTTTCGAATAGAAGAGCGTTTTGATGGATACAATATCAATGACCAGCCAATCAACAATCAGTATGTGGTGGCCTATGCACAAGTATCAGTGCCTGACAGCATCGATGGGCCTCTATATTATCGATGGACTGCAGATGAATCCTGGTCTTTCTTCGAAGTTCCAGATCCAGGTATGCCCAACAGATTGGACCATGTCTGTTATTTGACCGCAGATATTGATGAACATCCATCCACTATATTGACTACCCGAAATCTCAAGTCAAATAGTATTGCCGTAGAGGTCGCTCGGCGAGTCCTTGATCCCTCCTTTTTATATAGGCACTACTTCAATGCCAATGCACATTCCATTGACAGTACTGCCTATGAATATTATGCGAAAGCAGACCGATTGATCTCCAATGCTGGCACGCTCTACGATGAAGTGCCTGCTTTGTTGACAGGCAATGTGTACAAGGTCGACAAGGAGGACGAACAGGTCATGGGATATGTAGAGTTCTCCATTGTGAATACCTCTCGTTTGCGGATAGAGAATTTTGAGATTGGAATCAATCAGTTTAATCAATGTATGACCAGGAACCCATGTAATCCGCCAATCGGAACGCCGGGGGATACGACCACCTGGTATTGCATGTGCTATGATTGCGCACATGTTTTCGGATTTGAAACCTTGAACAAACCTTCTTACTGGGAATAACACCGATGATGACAAGATTAATTTTTGTAGTGTGTATAGCGATTGGGCAATTGATTCCTGGAGATCTTTTGGCGCAGCTTCCGCAAAGCCCGGAATACTTATATGCCCGAGTTGACAAGGATTTTTATCTCGCAGGAGAAGACATTTGGTACTCTCTACATGTGTTGAATCCTTCGGAGCAACAAAGCGCCATTGTTTATGTCGATTTTCATGGACCGAATGGAGAGCTAATTGACAAGCAGATTCTCAAGTTGGAGAATCAGCTAGCTGTTGGAGATATATCCCTTCCTTCAGACCTGAGACAAGGCTATTATATGATCCGTGCCTATACAGCCTGGAATTTGAATTATTCCCCGCAGGAAATTCTGGAAAAAGAAATTCCCGTTTATGAAGCCAAACTTCTGTCTGATGGTGCTGAATTGGCAGATGCGAGTGCTTCTCCTGATTTGTTGACTGTTCACCCTTCAGAAGGGCTTAAAATTGTGACCAATAAGTCTAGCTATCTGCCTCGTGAACCCATCGATATTGACTTTGTAGAATTGGCACTTTCTGGAGGAACGGCCTCTGTGTCAGTATCGATTGTTGGGACAGATTTTGTTGAAAATGAAGGAAGAGAACGCTTGCAAAAGCGGCTGGAAGAGATTCGGAAAAAAACCAGAGTCAAAATTGCAGGAGGTCGGCAACCTGTTCCTCCTGAAACTGCTTATACGCGAAGTTTTGTCCTGAAAAACCTTGAGACAAATGAGTTGATTAACTCCAATTTTGTCATGGGATATATCAAGCAAACACAACAAAAATTGATTCAATCAGCTGAAAACGGAATTGTTTCTTTCACATTTGAAGACTTTTATGACAGTACCATTGTTCAGATTTTTGATACAAATCCTTTTCATCCGACTTATATTCCCGATGTTTCTTTGATTTCCAGTTTTCCATCGATCCAGCCAGCTCGTCCAAATCGCTCAATACCAGAAATGACAGCAGCGGTTCAGAAGTACATCGATGGCTATCAGAAGAGGTATCAATTGAACAAGCTGTTTGGATTGGAAGGAAATATCCGCGCTCCTCAGGCAGATAAAACAAGCTTGTCGCTTACCCCTACCACCATTTATCGGGTAGATGATTTTGTGCAACACGAATCCTTGGCTGATTTTGTCAAGAATGTTGTTCCGCCAATCAAGGTGGTGAAAGCGAAGAAAAATGTAGCCTCAGTATATGCTTCTCGAGAAGGTGAAACACTGAGACAATTTAAGTTGTTCGTTCCGAACAAAGATAATAGGGGGACCGAAGGCGTTGTCAAAAAAACTCCAATCATTCTGATCAATGATTATTTCACCTATGATGCTGAATCTGTTCTGAAAATGGAGTGGGAAAATGTTCGTCAGATTGATGTATTTAACACTGCTCAGAGTCTTCCCGTTCAATTTGGCCCTATTGGTAATTTTGGGGTTATTGGGATCAGAACCAGGGATGGGAAAACTCCCGCATCCTTGATTCAATCAGCTAACAATCTGGTTATCCCGGGCTTTTATCAAGCAAGGACCTTTGGCAATCAAAAGACTCAAACCAGCGAGTATAGCCAAAGTAAGGTTCCTAATTTTCTTCCCATGATGTATTGGAATCCCCGTGTCGAACTCAATCAGAATTCTCCCAATCAGCTAACAGTCATCGCCAGTGACCAACCCGGCTCCTACCTCATCAGAGTGGAAGGGGTAGGAAAATGGGGAAATCTATTGATTGCGGAAAAGGTGATTCAGATTGGTTTTTGATGAAGAGGCCCTGCCTAGACTCTTTGGAACATAGAATCAATAAATGCTTGCGGGTCAAAGACCTGAAGATCATCGATTCCTTCTCCAACGCCAATGTACTTGACAGGAATACTGAATAAATCAGAGACGCCAATCACAACACCTCCCTTGGCAGTTCCATCCAGTTTGGTCAAGGCAAGAGAGCTCACATCTGTGGCATCAGTAAAAGCCTGGGCTTGATTGATTGCATTTTGACCAGTGGAGGCATCCAGGACCAACAAAACATCATGTGGGGCTCCGTCCAGAACCTTGGACATGCTTCGCTTGATTTTCCCCAATTCAGCCATAAGGTTCTTTTTGGTCTGTAGGCGACCAGCTGTATCCACAATGACCACATCCGTATCGGTGCTAATGCCTTTCTGGACGGCCTCATAGGCGACTGCGCCCGGATCGGTATACATGCCTTTGGAATGAATGTCCACCCCGACCCGCTCAGCCCAGATAGTCAATTGGTCTACAGCAGCTGCGCGAAAGGTATCTCCCGCTCCTAATAAGACTGATTTTCCTTGTTGTTTGAAGCGATAGGCCAGCTTGCCAATGGTGGTGGTTTTTCCAACTCCATTGACCCCAACGACCATGATTACATAGGGCATTTTTTTGCCTTGATGTTCGACCGAGGGTACCTCAAAATAATTCCTGCTTTCTGGATGATTCTCAAGAATGAGGCTTTCAATTTCATTCTTCAATACATAATCGAGCTCGGCAGCATTGGTATATTTTTCTTTCGCCACCCGCTTTTCAATCCTTTCTATGATTTTGACGGTTGTCTTGACCCCTACATCACTGGCGATCAGCACATCTTCCAGGTCATCCAGGACAGTTTCGTCAATGGTGCTTTTGCCCAGGATAGCTTTATTCAGTCTGGCAAAAAACCCCTTTTTCGTTTTTTCCAGGCCTTGATCAAGTTTATCCTTGTTCTCTTTTTTATTGAAAAATTTCAGCATAGCTGTTGATAAGTCATAATTTCTGGGAAACAAATATAGGGATCAACGCTTGTAATTACAGCAAAATAATTGTGGGAAATTTCTTTGCGGGAATTCCCATTAGCAGAAATGTTAAAAAAAAAGGTATTATTAGAAAAATTGCTAGTATCTTTGGCTATTGAATGTAGGTCAATCATGAATGTGAATGAAGAACTACTCAATAAATTTATCCATAGCTTATCCACATCTTACGCTCAATTGTCAACAGGGATGTGTAAAACTTATCAAATAGGCCCTTTCTTGAGAATCTAGAGCTGATGTGTCAAATGGTAAAATGTGGAAAAGAGATTGATAAGGATAACCCCCTGATTGTCAATCCTACACTTTGTGGATAATCCCAATTGTTTGTGCACGCTTCCTTTTGTTAATTGAGGCCCCCTAACATCTACCCTATGCTTTTGATCTAGCAATTGCCTACTTACTGCTCACCCAGAAACGTATATTTGAAGATGTCTGACAACAGCATACGTGATTCTAAACTGCCTTATAGTCAGCAAGATATAGGGAAAGTTAGAAATATTTCTTCCAGCTCCGTTCCGGCCGGAAAGCTCCCCCCTCAAGCCCTGGATATGGAAGAAGCAGTCCTGGGCGCCCTGTTACTGGAAAAAGATGCGCTGCACAGAATTTTGGATATTCTCCAACCGCACATGTTTTATAAGGATGCTAATAAATTCATTTATGAAGCCATCCTTGAGCTGTTCCAGAACTCTGAACCTGTCGATATCCTGACAGTAAAAAATAGTTTGAAACAAGCGGGAACCCTTAACAAGACTGGTGGAGCCTATTACTTGACGGAATTGACTTCTCGTGTGGCCTCTGCAGCCAATATTGAATATCATGCAAGAATCATCGCAGAGAAATTTATCCTCCGTTCTCTGATCAAGGTTTCTGATGAGGTGATCAAGGATGCCTATGACGAAACCTCTGACGTTTTTGACTTATTGGACAAGACCGAGCAAAGCCTCTTTGAAATTTCTGAGACCAACCTCAGAAGGAATTATATGGCAATGCCGGAGCTGGTTATGAAAACACTGGAACGTCTGGAAGATATGCGAGGCAAGGATACCAGTGTTGTGGGAATTCCCTCGGGGATGGCCGCATTGGATCAAATGACTGCTGGCTGGCAAAAGACTGACCTTGTTATCATCGCTGCACGTCCTGCTATGGGAAAGACGGCTTTGACGTTGACCCTGGCACGAAATGCTGCCTTGAGGTTCGGAGAGCCTGTGGCCTTTTTCTCCCTTGAGATGGCTGCTGTGCAACTTGTTCAACGGATGATTTGCTCAGAGGCTGAACTAGATGCACAAAAGGTAAGAACAGGTCAACTTGCTGATTATGAGTGGAAACAACTGATTACACGAATCGGTTCATTGAGCAAGTCCAATGTGTTCATCGACGATACTCCGGCTTTGTCAATCTGGGATTTGCGTGCCAAGTGCAGACGATTGAAGGCGGAGAAAGGAATCAGTATGGTCGTCATTGATTACCTCCAATTGATGTCAGGCAGCTCTTCCAAAAATTCGAATCGTGAGCAGGAAATAGCAGGTATCTCTCGATCATTGAAAGAGATTGCCAAAGAATTAGATGTATGTGTGATCGCACTTTCTCAGCTGAGTAGAGCAGTGGAAAGTAGGGGAGGAGATCGCCGACCAGTATTGAGTGATTTGCGTGAAAGTGGATCAATCGAGCAGGATGCTGACATGGTTATGTTTCTGTATCGACCGGAATATTATGGGTTTGAGACAGATGATGAAGGGAATTCCACAGCCGGACAAGCAGAATTGATCATTGCCAAGCAGAGAAATGGTCCTACCGGAACCGTAAAACTCCAATTCATCGGTAAGTACGGCAAGTTTACGGACTGGAATACAGGTGCTTTTCCACAAATTGGAAATATAGACCCCTCATTGGGAGGAAATACCATTACCCTGCCATCCAAAATGAATGATCCTTCCAAGCCAGGAGGCGATGATCAGCAGGTTCCCTTCTAGTAGGGAGAGTATCTGATGTAAGATTTCTCTAAAAAATGAAACAAAAAGCACATCAATTCTTCTTGTTAGAATAAGCAATAGGCGTATCTTGCCGTGGGGTATTAAGAAAATCATCCATTTTTAGGATTCTCTTTTTAGCTATACACACCATGGCATTCTTTGCTAGACCAGTAATATTTCTGCTTATTCTTCCTCTTTTTCTGGAGGTTGTACAAGCCAAGCTTCCATTCAACTCTCTTCCTGAAGGCGAGTTTGCCGCACTCAGGGAGGAAGCCATTTTTCGGCAACTTCCTTTCCTCACTTATTTCTATCAAAAAGATTCGAAAGAATGCAAACAGATGGAAAAAAAGACATGGGAAGATCAAGGCTTGCTGGAATTTCTGCATGAGAATTTCCTTGCCCAGCAGCATCACATTCTTACTTCCAATATCGAATTGATTCAGGAACTGAATGTTTTTTCTGCTCCAACCATCATCATATTTAGCCCCGATGGAAAAATGATGGGGCGAGTGGAAGGCTATGTCGCTCCTTCTACCTTACTGTCTATTTTGGGAAAACATCTCAAGACACTTGGGAAAAGAGAAACTGTCCCACAATTTGTCGTAGCTGATGTCAACCAACAAAAACTTCGTTCTACCTATCCAACCCTGATGCATGAATCTGTGGAGAAAGAGCCACAGGAAATGAGTTTGGGGATTACAGATATCGCAGAAAGCCACTATCGAATTTCAGCGAGAAGTAAGGGTGTGAACAAGCATCCAGTTCAACGGACCATCCCCCACTTGGAACCATATTCTCTGGAAAATCTTCCTGAAGGAGATCCTTATGTATATGGCCTGCTGATAGGAAACTTTAGTTCCTTCAAGCAACTAAAGCACGAAGTGAAACAAATCCAACGATTTTGGAAGGGTAGAATTTGGGTGTATTCTGAAGAAATTGATCAGGTTCAAATATATAAACTGGCTTTGGGGGCTTATCCAAGTCTGGCCAAAGCTGAGAGTTTCGCCAAAGCAATGAAGCGATTTGAAAAACTCGATACCAGCGTGATCAATCTGTCTCAGTTGGTTGCTCCTTAGGAGACTTACCAACTTTATTGCTTTTTCATGTGTCAGGCAGAATTTTATTCTGCCGGATTTTATTTGTATTTTGTCGATGTTCCAGGTTCTAAATCAACAGGAAGCTGATTCATCCCTAACAATGGTTGATCATTTTTTACCGTCAATTTTTTGAATTGAAGTGTATCATTGACTTTTATGACCCGGAATAAAGCAATACATCCTATGCCAAAGATTCTTTTCGCTTTTGCATGGCTTTTCTTTGTATTTGTCCCAACTTCTTCTCCTGTATCAGAGGATTGGGAAGAGAAGCCCATTTTGCATGTAGACAAAGTTGATCCCCCCCCAACAGAACCTACCCTGGTATTACAAAAGGTAATTGGTGGGCAAATTCAACCAAAATCTGTCTCTCATTCTGGAACGGGTAGATTTTTCGCTCAGAATATGATGTACCGACATACCGTTACGGTCTATGATCGAAATTATAATCTGATCAAAACGATTTCTGACAAGGTGAGATTGGCGGATTATAACATAACTGGGTATACCGGTTGGCACAAGGGTTCCCCTGTAGAATGTGCTTTTTCTCCTGATGGGAAGTATGCCTGGATCTCCAACTACAAAATGTATGGAGCAGGCTTTGACAATCCCGGAACAGACGATTGTAACAGAAGTCCGGAGTATGACCATAGCTATTTGTATAAAGTCAATACTCAAACACTTGAAATCGAAAAAATAATTCCTGTCGGTGGGGTGCCAAAATATGTCGCTGTAACCCCAGATGGTTCTCTGGTTTTGGTCTCAAACTGGTGTACTGGAGATCTGAGTATTGTTGATACAGAACTGGGCGCTGAAGTTCATCGCGTACCTTTGGGGCGATATCCACGAGGTATCGTTGTTGATTCCAAATCCAGATATGCCTATGTCTGCATGATGGGGATGGCTCGATTGGCCAAAATCAAACTTTCGGATTACTCCAAAGAGTGGATTACTGATATTGGCGTTACCCCCAGACATGCTTGCATTAGTCCCGATGACAGATATCTCTATTTGTCTCTGAATCGGGCTGGAAAGTTGGTTAAGTTGGACTTGACTAAGAACGAAATAGTGGCCTCTGTACAAACCGGAGATCAGCCTAGGAGCATGGTGCTTACCCCTGAAGGAAAATATCTTTATGTTGGTAATTATAAAGATCATACTGTCTCAAAGGTAGATGCAGAATCTTTCAAAGAGTTGGAAGAAGCCCCAACCAATGAGAAGCCAATTGGAATTACCTTCGATCCCGAAACCGGGAATGTATGGGTAGCCTGTTATTCCGGGAGTATTATGGTCTACGAAGATACAGAGTATGAAAAGCCCAGTAGCCTTACTGAAAGTGTCCCTTTACAGACCCCATTGACTCCGGAACCCAAAAATCAAAACCGCGGAAACAGCTATTTGGACTTTCAGGAAGAACAGGAACAGGCTGGTAAATCTCATCAATTCATTCGGAGAAATGATGATAATTTCAAGCGATCTGGATCTGATTCACATCGTCCAAGAAACATTCCTGAGAGAAACTCTCCAGCTCCCCAAAGGAAATCCTCGGCTTCCTCCTTATCTCTTCCCTCTTTCCATTACTATATCATTGTAGGGAGTTATGGAGACCGGACCAATGCACTCTCAAGGTCCAAAGAACTTCAATCTTTCGGTTACCAATCTGATATTTTGAAAGGAAAGAGTGGGTTTCGGGTGAGTTGTGGAAAGTATTCTTCCAGGGTGAAAGCCAGTGAAGCATTGAGTGAGTTGCGAAGCAAATACAAAGACGCCTGGATATTGCAGCGCTGACCATATAGAATTACCCTTTTGAATCAAGTTGAATCTGAAGTCGATATACTGATCCTGGGAGCAGGACCTGGTGGTTGTGGCTGTGCCCTCACCCTGGGGCAGACTCCTCTGAATGTCCTCATGTTAGACAAAGCGACTTTTCCTAGAGACAAAATCTGTGGAGATGCTGTCAGTGGGAAAGTGCTAGGGGTCATGAAATACATAAATCCTGAACTGACCTCAGCCACTCAGGAATTTTCGAAGAAACTCGGGACATGGGGGATCCGGTTTTTTGCTCCGAATGGAAAAGAACTAGATGTCCCATTTAAACTTGAACAAAAACCATCGGGTGCGGCTGCTCCTGGCTTTATCAGCAAGCGACTGGATTTTGATCACTTTCTATATCAACAAGTAAAAAGCAGAACATCAACCAGAATTGTGGAGGGGGTTCACGTCTCAAAAGTAGAAAGGGAGGAAGATGGCATTCGACTATCTGATGGCAAGCAAAGCTGGAAAGCCAAATTGGTGATTGCTGCCGATGGTGCCCATTCTATCGTAGCAAAAAAACTTGCTTCATTCAAAGTAGAAAAGCAACATTATAGTGCAGGAATCCGGGCTTATTATAGCGGAGTTACCGGTTTTCATCCAGACCATTTTATTGAGCTGCACTATATCCAGAGCTTGCTTCCAGGATATTTTTGGATATTCCCTTTGCCAAATGGCTGGGCAAATGTCGGTTTGGGGATGTTGTCCGCCGATGTCAGCCGCCATAAAGTAAATCTGAAAAAGCAGTTACATGAGATCATCGCCACCCATCCCTCCATTGCTGCGAGATTTCAACATGCCAGTAAACAGGGACCGATTCAGGGATTCGGCTTGCCACTTGGGTCCAAAAAACGCAGCATTTCTGGAGACAGATTCATGTTAGTGGGAGATGCCGCCTCATTGATAGATCCATTCTCTGGTGAAGGAATTGGGAATGCGATGATTAGCGGAAGGATTGCCGCTCAGATCGCACAAAAAAGTTTCGAATCCATGGATTTTTCTGCCGAGAATATGCAGACTTATGATCAGGCAGTATATAAGAAAATCGGAGCCGAATTGCGATTGAGTCACCATATGCAAAAAATGGTGAACTACCCGCGCATGTTCAATTTTGTGGTCAACAGGACCAGAAAAAATGAAGCTTTAAGGAAAATGATGACTATGATGTTTGACAATCTGGACATTCGCAAAGAATTACGCAAACCTTCCTTTTACTGGAAGGTGTTGTGGGGCTAGGAAGATTGAAGACGCTTTTTCCATTCTTTTATCTGTTCTATCGACAAAGCCGTACATACCAGCAGGAGTGGAAAAACTGGAATCGCAAAGCGTGAGGCACCAGACGTTCCTGTCAGGGTCCCGATATAAAGAATGAACACCGTCAGGAGGAATTTTTGTATCCAGGATAGGTGTCGATTCCACGCGACCAGTATCAATCCAAGCAATTTGAGACCATTCATCAAGGCAATGAGTAAGAGTAACAGCAGCCAAAAAAAAGCTTGTTTCTGAAGATACTGCCACATGCCTTGATAGCCATTTTTGCTGAAAGCTGCCAGGAACCCAGGTTCCTCCCCCGGTTCCATCAGGCCCCAAAAATGATACAAATCAAACCGTCCAGGGTCCAGGAAAAAATTGATCATACCCTTGGCATGAAACAGGCTGTATTGAAAGAGGTGATCAGAAATATGACCAACACAGGAAGTTTGAAGGAGTTGCTGGCCTGAAGCATAGTCTTCAGCATCCAATACTGCATAGTGGATCGAATCCGAGAGCACCAAGGCTGAATCTGCTCCATATACTTGTGTGAGAAGGTTATGGGTTGTGTATTGGAGAAGACTCAAATTCTGAATGCTGGAGTAATGAAAGTGGCCTGTCCGTTCTTGATTCCAGGAAGAAAACCCCACAACAAACAGCAGTGGAAGAAATGCTGGAAGGAGAACGTAAATTTTTTTCCATTTTATTGCCCAAAAGACGAGTAAGATGAGGTGTGGTACCCAAAACAAATACATCACCGGTTTGGTCAGCATGGATAGAATCAGAACTGCGGTATACATCCAAAGATGAACGTAGGATTGTCTCAGGTGTATGAGGAGAAGGAGATAGGCCATAGATAAGACCCAGAACTGGAACATAATCTCCGTCATAATCAATTGACTGTACATCCATTGAGCAGGATACAAGAGGAGAAAGGGGAGTAGTAAGCGTTTATTAGGGCGCTGTGGTCTCAGGAGTCCCCAGATCTTCCAGGCCAGCCAAATAGATCCCATACTCGCTCCAATCTGACATAGACAGATGAAAAACGGAGACCCGAAAAGGAGTTGACAGAGCAGTAAAAAGAAAGGATATAAGGGAGGGCGTTTGCTGTAATGATGCATCCTGACATTGCCTGCCATGTCCGCACTGTAGCAGGTTTGGTGTTCCAGCACATTCTCTGCGACGGTGAGGTATTCCTGCGAATCTGCCATGCGCCATCCTTCAGCTTGTATTTGATACAATCCCGCTGCTACATGAATCAAAAACAAGCCCCACCAGAATATTTTCATTTTTCGAGGAATGTTGCGTAATTACTCCCAAAGCAAACCACCATCACATGGAACTACTTCAAAACCCACAACTACTACTAATCAATCTTGGATTTCTGGCGATGTACGTGATTTTGTTCTTTTTTTCCAAATGGTTGAAAGGAATGTTGTCGAGTTATACGCTGGATGAGCAACTGACAGAGTATGATAACAATGCTGTCTCAGTCAGTGTTGCCGGATATTTTATTGGCGTAACCATCATTTTTGTTGGCACGATCTTGCCATCTGGAAATGGTGCTGGGAACCTGGGAATTGGAGAGGAATATCTGATCGTTCTTGGCTATGCGCTCGGAGGGATTGGATTGTTGCATTTGTCGCGTTATATCAATGCAAAATTGATTCTGTATAAATTCTCCGTCGACAAGGAAATTGTCAAGGACCAAAATCCGGGAACAGGGGTCGTTGAGGCGGGAACCTATATTGCTTCAGCGCTGGTCATCGCGGGCTCTATCTATGGAGAAGGTGGTGGTCCCTTGACGACATTGGTGTTTTACACAATAGGCCAATTGTGTCTGATATTGTTTGCGCGGCTGTATACCCAATTCAGCCCTTATGATGTGCACGACGAAATTGAAAAAGATAATACTGCTGCTGGATTGGGATTTGCGGGGGCATTGATTTCCATTGGAATCATCGTGATGCGTGGCGTCTCTGGCGATTTTCATGGATGGGGACAAGATTTGATGAGTCTTGGCCTGGATGTGATCATCGTATTTATCTATTTGATCGGTGTTCGCTTAGTATTTGATAAATTCATTCTTCGGAACTCGGACCTTAATACAGAAATTGCCAACGATCAAAATCTGGGTGCAGGGCTTCTGGAAATGATGGTTGCCATTTGTTTCTCCACCATACTATTTTTTGTCCTATAATTGATTGGCACACCCATGCACAATTTTGAGATTGATCTTCATTCTGACTCTTTTCACAACAAACAAGCGCATCCACAACATTATATCCTTGATCCTGATCTCGCTGGCGCGGTATCTGTGGCCATTACCCTCAATCAACCCTTATTATTGACCGGCGAACCAGGCACAGGCAAAACGAGGCTCGCACATAAGATTGCCTGGGATTTGAGCCAAAAGTATGAGGACTTCCTCCCTGAACCCCTTATCTATCATACCAAAACCACTTCCATTGCACAAGACATGTTTTATGTCTATGATGCATTGAGGCATTTTCATGATGCCAATTTGAAAAAGGTCGCTGGGCAAGAAGCGCCTCCTACCTCTGATTATGTGGATTTGAGAGCATTAGGTAAGGCCATTGCTTTGACTCAGGAAGGAGAAATATCTTCAGGAAGATTTGTGACTGAGAACTCTCCCAGGAGTTCGGTTGTTCTGATTGATGAAATAGACAAAGCCCCCAGAGACTTTCCTAATGACATTCTCCATGAAATCGAAAATATGGAGTTCGAAATCAAGGAAGCGAATGGACATCGAATCAGAAAAGGAAACCAACATCGCATTATCCTAATCCTCACCAGCAATTCGGAAAAACATTTACCTGAACCTTTCCTTCGTCGGTGTGTATACTACAATATCCCGTTTCCTGAACAGGAAAGATTGATGGAAATTGTTCGGAGTCAGCTAGGGGAACAAACAGTGTATGCGGATGAAGAATTGGTGGAACATTTTTTGACCATCAGAGAGCAGGTCAAGAAGAAAAAACCCGCCACTGCTGAATTGATTGCCTGGCTGCGAATATTGGAGGTTCATCGTTTTTTGGAAAACGGGTTAGACTTTCGAAGATTGACAGACAGTCAACGAACAGCACTCAAATTGAGCTATTCTGTTCTGGCAAAAAATCGAGAAGATCTTCAGACTATTGAACGTTGGGCATTAACCTAATCAAGCTATGACAACTCTGCCTCTCCAAACGCTTCTGATCCAACTTGAACAAGAAGGATTTCGATTTGATCCATCAGAACAGATCCGAATCCAGCGAGTCCTACATGAGTTAGGACATGAATACAGGGATCGACCAGAGCTGCTAGGCCGAATTTTGTCGCCCTTGATTGCGAAGACGCCAGAGGAGCAGCGTCGTTTTTACTTCGTATTCGAGCAGTATATTTCTGAACTCCAACAACCCTTGGAGGTTGCAGAATTGGATGAATCCATTCCCTCCGAAAAAGAAGTTTCCAAAAAAATGAATCGGATGCGTCGTTGGATTTATCCATCAGCGATCCTGTTGATTCTCTCCTTGGTCTGGGGCTGGAAGTATTCAGGAAAATGGTTCGATGACTATGTAGCAGATAAAGAAGCCCATGAAATCGAAATGGGCGAATTTGGAGAGAGTGGAGATGAGTTTTCCGCTTCAAACCCAGAAGATATAGATGATTTTGTAGCTTCTTATTTTTCTGATCCTGAACATCTTAACCTTGAAGCAGTAGATATTCAAATGCTTGGTCAGGCCATTCCTGGCCAACTAGTTACTGCCAGATTGTTGGATAAATCCTCAAAAAGGGGACTGAATCTGCCTTCTACCTATCAGATTTATTGGTATTTGAACCATGATTCTCTGGGAGAGGGTAAACAAATAAATCTTCCAATTGAGCATGAAGGTTTATCTCATTTGGAGGCACATGTTTATAATGTTAAAGGAATAGATACAGATAAGATTCCCGTAACCCGCCAACTAGCTGCCTGGGCCACATTCGAGCTGAATTTTCTTGCCAAACAAGGTGGTACAGGCATGCAGCACTACCATGAGCAGGAATTGTCAGAATTGTCTGAGCAGCAATTGGCCATCAAGATTCAGGTATTTCTGCTGGCCATCCTGCTCATATTTGGAATCGAAGGATTTTTGTATCGGGTGAGAAAGCGCTGGTTCGAATTGCCATTGAAAAGAGAATTCCGGGAGCGAGACCAGGGACCGTATGACTTGCCTTTCCCTGATGAAACACCAGAGTTGAAAGCAGAAGAGGCCTTGTTGGATCTGGCGCAAGGGATGCAGAATCCTTTGACAGGCAAGCGGCAGGAATTGGATGTGCACAATACGCTGTATTCAACCGTTCGATCAGGAGGCTTCCCCAGCCTTCAGTTCAAAAATAGATCTCAGGTTCCAGAGTATATGGTCTTGATTGATGAATCGGGCCCTTCCTCAGCCCAATCAGGTCTGTTTGAGCAGCTGATGCGACTCTTGCAAGAGGAAGGCGTAGCGATTCATTTGTGGACCTTCAGAAATGATCCAAGGCTGTGTTATTACCCTCAGGGAAAAGAAATGTCTCTGGATGCACTTGCAACCCGATTGGGGGCACACCGATTGATCGTGTTTAGCAAAGGCACTGGCATGATGGATCCCACGACACGTGGATTGGCGTATTGGGTTGAACGGTCTTTTGCGAGTTGGGAGGAACGAATCTTGTTGACTCCTGAACCCGTCGAATCCTGGAGCATCCGTGAAGATGCTTTGAAGACATATTTCCGATTGCTTCCAGCTGATATGGCTACACAAGAAGGATTGTTGGAAGCTTTGATGGAAGAAGATCATCCTGACTTTGAGCTTTTGCAAGGGGAGCTATTGGTGCGAAGACAAGCGGAATCTCCCATAGAGGAAGTCGATCTGGATGATCCCGAAGAAATGCAGGACTTCTTGGGAGATGTCTTGTTTGAATGGGTCGCAGCAACAGCTGTCTTGCCTGAACCTTCCTGGGAAATGACCTTGCATATCGGAAAAGCACTTCAGGAGCGAGAGCAAGCCCGTGTTCCGGTTGGCATTCAGGGAAATGATGCCATCCACATCGGCAGAGAAGGAAATCTGATTTCTTATCCCAATCTTCTCAAATTGACTCAATTGCCTTTTTTCAAACAAGGAGAAATGAGTGAATTGTTGAGAGAGGAATTACTCGACAGACTTGATCCCGAAACAGAACGACTAGCCCGTGAAGCTGTGATTGAGATCTTGGATCAGATGGCTGTGCCTGAAGATTCACAAGCGTATCAGAAGAAGCAAATTGAGAAACTCGTTCAGCAGCAAGCCCTGAATCCCTCAGACAAGACTTTGCAGCGCAAAATGAACTTCCTTTGGAAAAAAGGTCTTCTGGATCAAAAATATGCCTCCGCTGCTCAGGTAAATGAAAGTGGGACTATCCTGGGGAAAGTCTTTACCAAAGATATTCCCTGGGCCTTGATTGCGATTTTCTTTTCTCCATTGCTTATTGGTAGTTGGTTCAATTATAAAGCGGAGCAGTATTCCAATGAGCGATTGTTTGAGCAGTACTTTCAGCCGCTGAAGTTGGCGGAAGGTGCTTATGCTGAGGAAGAATGGGCGGAGTTGTATAGGAGTGGGGAGTCTGGATCTTTGATTGCGATTTCTGAGGTCAAATCAGATAATATCTCACATCCACACTCGATAGTCAGACGATTGCTGTACGTGAATGCTTATTTAAGTGATGGTAAACCTGAAATTTTCAGTAGTCAAACAGGTCTTCTTTCAATTTTTACTTCTCATTCCAATCAAAATTCTGATTTGGCTCAGGTACATGATTGGTATTTATTCCTCTCTGTATTGGCCGGCAATAAACATGGAGAGTTGAGGGACTATATGTTGGATTCGATTCTTCAGAATCCTGATCATCTTTATTACGCTGAAGCCCGATCTCTCCACAAGAAATTGAACTCCTTCTGGCGATTGGGACAAGAATAAGTTGGACAGGATTTACATGATTAACAAGATAGAGCAAAAATCATCCTGCCAATCGTGTAAATCCTGTCTAGACCTCATATCTCAGCACCCAATAATACTCCAATCTTTGGATAGAAATGTTTTCAGCCATTCCATCCAATAATTCTAAACATTCCTCATCTGTTGGAAAATTTTTCAACACCAGATGCTCTGACCCATCATCAAGATTTCTGCTTTGATAGGTATTTCCACCTTCATCTGTATAAGTGATCGGACGATTACTCCCTTCCACATATTGATTATCCACCCACATGACTTTGCTTCCGGGCTGTAGGCAAGCATGTATTGATTGAAGGAGAGCAGAAAGATCCGCTTTCTTGACATGCGACCAAACAAAACCTGCAAAAAAAGCGGAATACTTACCCTGAATTTCTGACGGCAAATTGTACATGTCCATTTGCATGAATTGCACATTTTCCGTGGGGTATGATTTTGATCGGGCAATGTCCAGAACACTTTCATTGATGTCGGTAGCGAGAATGGAAGCAACTGACTTGGCAAGAGAAGGTGTCCAATAGCCTGTTCCACAGCCGATTTCTAATACATCCTGAGAGGGGAATGCCGAGGAGAGCAATTGATGGAGGATTTTGAGATCTTCCTGTCGCTCAGGTTTCTGATAAATGCGCTCGTACTCTTTGGCTCGCTGGTGATAGTAGGAAATGAGGTCTTTGTTCATGAGAATGCTTATGAGTGAAATGAAAACAGAGACAATGTGAATATTCAACACCTGACTCTGATCTCCCTCACATCATTCCCACACCTCGCTCCATGTCTTCTTGCCTTTTCCGAAGTATTGCCAAACAATACTTTTGGGAAAATATCCCGATTGGGGGAGAGTAGGAGGGTGATCAGTGTATATTTTTCTTCTTTCTTTTCTTAAAGCACCAAGCCTTCCATAAAAGTGGAAGTGTCCTTTCAGGATGGCCCCAATACTGCCGAAATCCAGTTGGGTCAAAGCCCTCACACCCCAAACGCCGTCCAAAACCAATCGCACGAATATTTTACTCAACAATTGCTTGGAGGGCAGATTTTTGTACATGCAGGCCAGACTGTTCCTGACATTAAGATAGGTCTTGCGCGGATTGCCCTGCGGAAGCGACCCTCCGCCTACATGCCAGACTTTGCTTGCGGGTTCCACCCAAATTTGGTATCCATGATTCAAGGCCCGCCAGCAAAAATCGATCTCTTCCATATGTGCGAAAAAGCTACCATCAAAGAGACCAATCTTGGCCACAACAGAGGTGCGAATCATGCAACAAGCACCGGTCGCCCAAAATATGGGCATGGCTTCCTCATATTGCCCTTTGTCCTTTTCCAAGGAATCAAACAAGCGTCCTCTGCAAAAGGGATAGGCATACTTGTCGATGAAGCCACCAGATGCACCTGCATACTCGAAGCTATCCTTGTCGTGATGAGCCAGAATTTTGGGTTGGACAGATGCAATCTTTTCATCGCTTTCCATTCGCTGCACCAGCGGTTCTACCCAGGCAGGGGAGACTTCCACGTCACTGTTTAGTAGGATGAAATAGGGTGTTTTGATAAAAGGAATTGCGCGATTGTTGCCTTCTGCGAATCCATAGTTCTCTGGAAGCGCCACGATTTCTACAGAGGGGAATTGCTCTTGTGTCCAGGCGACACTATCATCCGTAGACCCATTATCCACCACCATGATATGGAGGTTGGGATAGGTAGATGTAATGACAGAAGGAAGAAATTGTTCGAGCCAGCTTTTGCCGTTCCAATTGAGAATGACAACACTTACTGGGGGCATATCAAGTGAGTCCTAGTTTTCCTAAGTCCAATCCAGGAATATTGGGGAGAATGCCTTGTGTTGCATTTTGTAGCTCTTCCCGGCCTTTGACCTCGGCTTTGTCCAGCGCTTTGTTCACAGCGGCAGTGATCAGGTCGACCATGATTTCAGGATCATCCTTATCAATGATGTCGGGATCGATTTCAATTTTCATCACTTTGCGATTGCAGTTGGCAACCACACGCACCATTCCACCTCCGGCTTCGGCCTCCACTAGGACACCATCCAATTGTTCTTTGACATCTTTCAGGCGACCTTGCATCTCCTGAATTTTGCCCATCATATCTCCAAGATTGAACATAAACTTTTTTCTCTTTATACCACAAAATTAGCCATAAAGTTGCTGTGTGGCAAATCGGAGCCAATCTGAAGGAAGAAATATTTTTCATCTTTGCTTTTCAGTTTGACTAATGAAAATCAGGTGTTTATTCAAAAAAATCGTAGCTGAACTCCTTTTTATAGGTGATGAGAGAGATTTGTTTCCAGAGACCTAGCTGCATGCCTAGCTTGGGTTATGCGAATGTTTACAGTACTTACCGCTTTTTCTTTGTGTTGCTGCCTGTTGATCATCCTGTGTTGGATACCGGGATGTAGGAGCAACACCCAGTTGGAAGAACTATCTGTTGAGCGACTCAATATCGTCGAAAAAGATGGGACTCTCCGTTTGGCTTTATTCAATCAAGAGCAAATGCCTTTACCCGTGCTCAATGGCAAAACCTATCCTCGAAGGATTAGAGGAGCAGGAATGATCCTTTACAACCCCGCTGGAGATGAACGAGGAGGAATGGTCCTATATCAGAGAGATAGTCTGGAAATGAGCGGCATGGTATGGGATTACCGCAATTCTGAGGGGATTGCGATGGGGCGATATGAGAAAGGAATGCACCAGTACGGGACTTATCTCAGCCTGACAGATCGGGTAGGTTTGGACCAGGATATCGAAAAAGTCGGATCTGTCGGTCCGCCAAGAATAAATCTTGGAGCAACAGAAAGCCTAACAGAAATCCAATTGTTTGACTCGCATGGAAAAGCAAGAATTTCCCTGGGCATAGATTCGACGGATCAGCCCTACCTCCATTTCCTGGATACCACAGGAAGCATTGTTCAATCTTTTAACTGAAGCTCCTATGACATTCATTCTTCGCCCGACCTTGTTGCTTGGATTTATATGTGTGTTCTTTATGCAATTGACAGCTCAGTTGCACAAACCTGCTTTGGAAGAAAATAAGCATACCCAAATCATGGTATTGGCTACCCAGCATCTTGAACAAATTGAAGACTTCGATCCTGCCGACTTGCATGCGTTGTTGGAAGAATTGGAGAAATGGAAGCCTGAAGCTATCTGTTTGGAAGCTCACGCTGCGAAACCAGCAGATTTGCTAGGAGAAGTAAGCAGCTACTTCATCAATGAGACTATTGTGAAGCAGGCCGCAACCAAATTGGCTGAATCATCTGTTGATTTTTCTCTGGAAGAATGGCTCAATCATCCCTCCACTGTGAAGAAAGAGCAAAGAGCACATGTGTTACTTGGGTTATTGGCAAATCGAGAGACCTATACTGCAGTCCTTAAATGGAAACAATGGTTTGGGAATAACTATTCAAGCCAGCCAATCTTATCTATGGATTTGGATTCTTTTTTTGTCGAAACGCTTAAGAAATCAGATGAGCGAGTCAGTATCGGTTTGGAATTGGCAGGTCGATTAGGCCATGAACGCGTCTATCACATCGATGATCATACAGATAAGCCCTTATTATTAGGTTTTCAGAATGAATTGGTACAAGATCTTCAACAAAAAATAGACTTGCAGGCAATTGGGGAAGCAGCTATTTATCAAGAATCATCCAGGCATCTCAAACAGGGAATATCCTCTGGGAATTTATTGTCCTTTTTTCAATTTCTAAATGGTTCTGCCTATCAAAAGGCCGACGTAGAGACTCAATGGCATCTGTTTTTTCAAACAGATCTTACTTCTCAATTGGATCGAAGCAGGGCTGCTCTGTGGGAAGTACGCAATCTCAATATGGCTTCACATATTCGTCGAGCGACGACTTTTCACCAAGGCCAGAAGGTATTAGTGATCGTAGGCGCGGGACACAAACCATTTTTAGATGCATATTTGAGCCAAATGATGGATGTAACCCTAATCAATCTGAATGACTTATAGCAAATGGAAAAAGCTTGGAATATGTGGCCTTCTCCTGTTGGTCTACAGCAGTTTTGTGTATGTGCATACCTATTTGGTCGCCACTTTTGGAGAAACACCTTTTTACTCTTTTTCCAATCATCTGCTTTCCTTTTTCTATAGTTTATTGGCCTTGGTGAGTAGTACATGGACGTTCACACTGGTCAGAAAAAACAAACAATGGTTCGGCAGAATTCAGGAATATGTTGGGATGCTTGCGCTGAGTAGTCTGATGTTCTTTTGCATGGCCTGCCTATTATTTTTGTTTATAAGTATTGGGATAAATGGTTGGGTCAGTATGGAAGTCATTCTGGCGAATGGTTTTTTTGCCACATTTACCTATCACCTCTTCATTGCTTGTTTCTTTTTTACTGTGGTGTTTTTTCAGGAGAAGAGTAAAGCTGAACGCGAAGCCGTTCAATTGAGACAATATCAAGCAGAAACAGAACTCAATCTTCTGAAACAACAATTGGACCCACATTTTCTTTTCAATAATCTGAACATCTTGTCCGCTTTTATCCATAAACAGGATCATGAGGAAGCACAGGTTTTTTTAGAGAAATTTGTAGAAATATTCAGATATCGCTTGAAATATCGTCAGTCGGATTTCGTGAAATTGGAAGAAGAACTCAAACATGCAGAGGATTATTTGCATCTGATCCATCGACGTTTTAAGAATCATTATCAATGGGAATTCTTCATTGACCGAAAGATAGTCACATCTACATTTATCATTCCAGGCACCCTGCAAATCTTATTGGAGAATGTTGTCAAGCACAATGAAGCCAGCGATGAACTTCCGATCCGAATCTATCTCAGCCTTGACCATGGATCTGTGAAACTGTTGAACAATATCCAAGTCAAGGCCTACAAGATCCCCTCATTGGGGATGGGTCTTTCTCACCTTAAATCTTTATATAAACTTCTTGGATTACAGATGGAAATTGATGTTCAGGAGGACAGTTTTCAGGTAACAATTCCATTGATCTCCCAAGTATCCCTCCCATGAAACTCTTATTGATTGAAGATGAAGAATTGGCCTTAGAGAAGCTTCGATCCTATCTGGAGGAGATCTTACCTGGATGTGAGATCATCGCTTCATTGGACTCAGTCAAATCAGTCCTTGCTTATTTGTCTTTTGAAAAAGAGATTGATTTGATTTTTGCAGATATAGAACTGATTGATGGGCATGTGTTCTCTGCTTTCGGGCAGGTGAATGTGCCTTGTCCAGTGATATTTTTGACGGCTTTTGATCAATATGCGATGCAGGCCTTTGAAGCGAATGGCATCGCTTATTTATTAAAACCATTTTCCTTTGACCAATTGAAAAATAGCATTGATCGGGTTTTGAAACTTGGGGCGAAACAAACACAAGCAGACAAACAATTTCTGGGAGATTTGTATCAGGCGATGCTGGCACAACAAGCAGTCTATAAGCAAAGATTTGTTGTTAGAAAGGGGAAAAGTATTCTGTTATTACCAACAGAGGAAATCTTGCTGATTCGATCTCAGGCGGGTTTGATCACCGCGATTAACAAAAAGGGAAGGAAATGTCTCCTGCAAGAATCAAGTTTGAGCGAAATAGAAAAACAGCTTGATCCTTCTTGCTTCCTCCGCATCAATAGAAGTGAAATTCTTCATATACAAGCCATAGAACATCTGGAATACTATACCAAAGACAGTTTGGCTGTGATCCTGGTTCAGGGACTTGGTACATTGATCTCAAGCCAAAGTCGAACACCCACCTTGAGAAAGTGGTTGGCGAAATGAATGGAGAACTTTGTTTATGTATCCTGAACAAGAGAAGGGAATAAATAATCTCCCTCGCGAGGTTCATATTTCCATCGTCTGTGGGTCCACAACCAAAAAGAAGGATTGCGATGAATTGTTTTGGCCAGTTGTTGGGCCTGGAAATCGGTATAGATATGAATATTTTCCTGATTCTCTGGCAGGAAATTCTCTGTTTCGAATCGCACTAATTCTACTTCATATTGACCTCGTTTGGGCTTTCTTACATCAGCATAATAGATAGGAGCTTTCGTTCTGAGAGCAATTTTGGCTACACTGGTATGAAATGCAGTAGGTTGATTGAGAAAGGAGGTGAAGAGTAAGCGATTCCCTCGATGAGGGGCCTGATCAAAAATAAATCCGAACAAGCAAAAAGATTGTAATTGCCTGACTGCTTGAATCATGCCATGCTTCATCGGAAACATCTTCAGGCCTCGCCGCTCTCGCATATAGGTAATCAAATCCTCAAACAATTGTGAGGAGAATGGATTGTAAATCGCAAAGGTTGGAATTCGATTCTGACACATCAGATCCAATCGGGCACACATCCATTCAAAATTTCCATAATGAGATGCCAACAATAGCATCCCTTGATCATCTCGTATCATTTGATCGACTATCTCGGGCTTGCGCAACTTCACCCTCGATTGCAATTCCTGATCCGACATGCTGAAACTTTTCAGGGTCTCAACGATCACATCACAAAAATGTCGATAAAAACGCCTTTCGATTTGTTCTAGTTTTGGGGCATCAAAGCTCGGAAAGGAGGAAGCCAAATTAGACCTGACAACCTTCCTGCGGTATCTGGCTATATAGAAGATAAACAAAAATCCTGCATCACTGATTCGGTAAAGGAACCACATTGGAAGCTTGCTAAACAAAATTGTGGCTCCTAGAACAAAACGATTAATCATCTATTTCCAAATCAGATTTAAAGCGTCGTGTACGATTTCTCTCAAAATCTACCCCGGAATCAACATCAGAAGTCAACTGACTTCGCCATCTTGGATTGTTGACTTCTCCATATTTGGTAGAATGCAGGAGAGGATATTCATTGGTCGCAAGATCTGGATCAAAAAATATAAACACAACATTGGTTTGGGAACCGAGTCGATTATATCGCCAGATTTCATAGGGAAGAAGATTTGCTTTGGAAGGATGTCTCTCCACATCATAGGGAATTCCATATTTGATAAATACTCTGCCTCTATCTGTCTGCCAACCGGGTCGGAAGCTAGACTTGAATTCCTGATTGACATAATCGATGGCAACCAAATGCCCATTCCACATTTCCTGAATAGACTTATCTTGCGCCCTCCTCTTCTCAAAGAAACTGAACAAAAAGTTCTTTTTCTGATCATAATTTTCCAAGGCCTTGATGAAATTTTGTTCCTGCTGGGAACTGGCATACAAAAGGGTTTGTAGATAATAATCCAATTCCTTTTCTGTATACTCTCCGAAGACCTCTGTCTGATTGATATTGTCTGCAAGTGGGATGGAAATGGTGCCATCTTCCTGGGATTTGTACACCCAAAAAACCTCCCGATAGGTTTTGGCAACCCGATTTGTTTGATTCAGTAGTTCGACTTGCAAATGATAGGTACCAGAAGAAAGCAGACTGATATCGATTGTTTCCTTATAGGCATTCACACTTCTTGGCGGACGCCCCTGTCCGAGTGTTTCTGTTACGAACAAGCGATTGTCCCCTTTGTACACGACACATCGAATCAGGAAATTGTCTTCCAGCTTTTTGTCAGCATTGTAGATTTCCTGGTAAAAAACGATAAAGTCTTCGTTGATAAACGCACTATTGCTTACCTGAGGGATCAGTTCATCTTTTCCAGCAAATCGTCTCCCTCCTTCTCCTTTTTCCAGTTCTCCTGCCACCCATTTGATATCGCTAAATCCAATTTCGTCTCCTGTCAGTTTCGGGAGATCAAATTCGATGAATGTAGAATCCTTGCTGGGGATAATGGCACTGCTATCTGTGGAGACCGATCTGAATAAATATTTACCTGGTTCCAGGGCTATGCTATGTGTTTGGATAAGATTTCCTTTTTTTCTGGATTCAAGTGTGGTGTCGGGAAGGCGGATTTTCTGAGGAAGCTGTAAGTTGTAGGTGTCAGAATAATAGAGCTCCTTATGCCCATCAATAATTCGCTCCAGGCTATAATCTATGTTGACTTTGGCCTGGAACATATTGTCCTCCTCTTGCTGATAGGAAATAGATGTACCTGGGATTGCCAGATAAATTTGGATATATGGCTCACCAGTATTGCTTTTGTAAAATCTACAAATGTCTGAGTATAACTTCACAGAAGGAGACTGAGCCAGACAAAAACCGGATGCCATGACCATCAATGCGAATAACGAAAGGAACTTTTTCATTTCTCAGGAGTTTTGAGTAAGCTTGAGGCACAATTTCCACTTGAATTCTCAATTTCCCAAATTCACAGATTGAATCCAATTACGCAGGTGAACATCTTTCCCAGTTGTTATTGCCCACCTATTCCCTGGTTTGTAGCTGCTCTACGTCATCAATCCATCAATATTGAGCAATGGAACCATTACCGCAAACAGCGGTATAGCAGCAGAATGTATGTCAAACTATCCAATCGAATTTATCCTTTGACCATCCCAGTAGAAAGGCGAGGAGCCAAAATGCCCTTGAAAGAAAAGAAAATTTCATATCAGGAAGATTGGCGGAGGCAACACTGGAATAGCCTGATGTCAGCGTATCAGAATTCTCCTTATTTCGAATATTATGCACAGCAGATCCATGCCTGTTTGTATCAGTCGCATGTCTTTTTGATAGACTTGCATATGGAGTTGCTGCTGAAGATATTGAAGTGGTTGAATTGGGATGGAACTCTTTCGTTGACAGAAGAATACCTCTCCAGTGATCGGTATGAATTCGATCTAAGACAGGCTTTTGATCCAAGTCTGAAGAGTTTTCCTTCTTGGTTTGTTCCAGTACGCTATCCACAAGTATTTGACGGATTTCAGCCGGGTCTGTCCATTCTGGATCTTCTATGCAATGAAGGGCCAGTTTCTCGTGGAATGCTGCTGAATTCTTTCAGACAAGATTGAGAAGAATCCCTAGAGTCCAATTCAGCGTTTTGTATCTTTGCACCAAACTCAAAATGGATATACCTATGGATCCTGTAAAAATTGACAGCATAGAATCTGCCATCGAAGATATAAAAAGAGGCAAAATGGTCATTGTTGTGGATGATGCCGATCGGGAGAATGAAGGAGATTTTGTCATTGCTGCACGCTTTGCGAGTCCTGAAGTGATCAACTTTATGGCGACTCATGGACGAGGATTGATTTGTGTTCCGCTGACCGAGGAGAGATGTCAGGAACTAGATCTGGAATTGATGGTTGGAAAATCGAATACAGCTCACCTTGAGACTGCCTTCACCGTTTCTGTAGATTATTTGAAAGATGGTTGTACAACGGGCATTTCAGCTTCAGATCGCTCACGAACGGTTCAGGCATTGATTGATCCAGAGGCGAAAGCTGAGGAATTTGGAAGACCAGGCCATATTTTTCCACTGACCGCAAAGGCGGGAGGCGTATTGCGACGATCTGGTCATACAGAAGCCGGAGTGGATTTGGCAAGAATTGCAGGATATGAACCTGCGGCTGTGATTGTGGAAATCATGAATGAAGATGGAAGTATGGCACGTGTGCCAGACCTTCGGAAGGTAGCAGATGAATTTGACCTGAAACTCATCACAATAGAAGACCTAATCACCTATCGCCTGGAGACCGAGTCCCTGATTCGCAAGGAGATTTGCGTGGACATGCCGACAGAATATGGCAATTTTAAAATGGCAGCCTATCGCCAGTTGGATACAGATGAACTCCATTTGGCAATATTCAAGGGGGACTGGAAAGCTGACGAGCCCATTCTGACCCGTGTCCACTCCTCTTGTGTAACGGGAGATATATTTGGCTCATGCCGCTGTGATTGCGGTCCTCAGTTGGCAACAGCTCTCCAAAAGGTGGAGGAAGAAGGAAAAGGACTTGTCCTCTACATGCAGCAGGAAGGAAGAGGCATAGGCTTGGTGAACAAGCTGAAAGCCTATAAGCTTCAGGAACTTGGGCGCGACACAGTAGAAGCCAATCTTGAATTGGGCTTCAAAATGGACGAGCGAGATTATGGTGTTGGAGCACAGATATTGCGCGACATGGGTGTCCGAAAAATGCGACTCATGACCAACAATCCAACCAAAAGAGCGGGCTTGATTGGGTATGGATTGGAAATTGTCGAAAATGTGCCAATTGAAATTTCTCCTAATCCATTTAATCAAAAATATCTCTTGACCAAAAAATTGAAAATGGGCCATCAAATTCTGAAAGATGCCTAGAAAATGGCTATCCATAGGGATGCCCATTGGAATTGTTTTGTTCACGATTTTGCTCCTGTGGCTCGCTCTGGAGCGGCATCAATTTGACTTTATTTATCCACTGGATGATGCTTATATCCATCTGGCAATCGCCAAAAATCTGATTCTCCACGGGAATTGGGGCATGTCTCCTGATCAATTTCACTTTTCTTCCTCTTCTCCTGGCTACACCTTATTGTTGGCCCTGGGGTACGGAATCACTGGCACCAATGTCTGGATGCCACTCTTGATCAATGGCTTGGTTGCAGTGGCCACCTGGATATGGATCTATCGGATATTCCCAGCTCGAAAATCCATCTGGACAGGCGTCATTTTTTTTCTTGCTCCTGTTCCCTTGTTGTTTTTGTGTGGGATGGAACACTTGATTCAATGCTCTGTCTGCATGCTGTTGTTGTGGAAGACGACTGAATATTTGGACAAGGAAACAAACAACCCCTGGCAAATACTTGTTTTTGCCTTTTTGGCAGTCTTATTCCGCTACGAAGGACTATTCCTCATAGTGGCAATCAGTGTGTTGGCAATTCTCCTTCAAAAGAAAAAATTTGCAGCTCTACTGATGCTGGCAGGCACAATGCCAGTGTTAATAAGTGGTGGATTGTCTCTGTATGCCGGAGGAACTTTTTTGCCACTGTCCATCTGGATGAAAGGCCATAGTCCGGGAGTGAGTGTGAGCGAATTGGGGCAGTGGTTGGCAACCGGAATTGGCCGATTGTATGACAACCCCTTTATCCTGGTTCTTGGGATAGCCTTATTGATTCTGGCTGGAGCTGCTGCACATAGGCACAAAAACTGGAAAAATGCTACCACCATTTGCTGTTCCATCGTGCTACTGAATCTGATCATTCACGCTCTTTTTGCTGAAATAGGGGGCTACCGTTATGAGGCTTATTTGATTTGTATGGGGATCTTGTGTATCGCTCAGGGAGTAGAGAGAAATAACTTTTTTGATCTCTTTCGCTTGACAGTTCCTTCTCGTTTTTTCATTCTTGGAGCTGTTGCCCTGTTGCTGTTTCCACTTTTGGTTCGCGTAGTATTTTTTTATATCAATTATCCTCTTGCCACCCAAAATATTTATCATCAACACATACAAATGGCCAAATTCCTTCAGCAGTATGATTCTGATTCTCGAATAGCAGTCAATGACATTGGAGCTGTGAGTTTTTTTACAAAAGTTCAGCTGTTGGATTTGTTGGGGATTGCCAATGAGGAAGTGGCCAGTTTGAGAAAACAGAATCAATATTCAGCGAATGAAGTCCTGAGAATTAGCACACAGCAGAAAATCCGTTTGGCGGTCGTTCATGAAGAGTGGGTGGGTATATATCTTCCTGAAAATTGGCAAAAGATAGCTTCATGGACCATTCCTGACAACTTTATTTGTGCGTTCGAAACAGTTAGTTGGTATGCTGTGAACCCTGAAGAAACTGAACGATTAAGACAAGCGCTCAAGGAGTTTGAGCCTTCTCTTCCCAAAGGAATCAGCGTGGAGTATCACTAAAAAGGAACCACTTTGATGGTATCCAGGTTCATTTTTTCCTGAAGCCAGGTTCCAAGTTTCTTTTGATGGCGAGCTCTCGTGCGCATAGGCACTTTTCGATTCCATTTGGTAAGAATCAGGGGAAGGGTGTCCTGCCCTGTTTTGAGATCAGATTGAATCCCTTCCTCAGCAAAAATAAAGGTCTGCAAATCAGGAAAAAGAATGTTGATCTCAGTTTTGAGTGAAGTAAAATCACTGGTGTCCTGACTCAACAGCACTATTTCCTGGTCCAAAGAATCCATTCTGGCCTGGAGCTTATTCAAACTAGGTTGTATCGCCTCCAAAGCCTCTATGGTGCTGTGTTGTAGAATTTCTTCTTCCTTCAAGGGAGCTTGACTTTGAACAATATTCAATCTTACATCTTTCAACCCGTATTTAGGAAGTTGTGTCTCCAAATAGGCCATGGAATCTTCACTAATGGGAGGGCCTGCCATGACTAGCTTCAGTATATGGATAGAGTCTTTGATTGCAGGGGTGCGATGTTGGATGGCTTGATGGTTGGAGTTATTGACTTCATTGTCGATGAACTCAACACATTTGTTGTTCAATCTGGCCTGTCGAATCAGGTTGTACAGAGAATAGGCACTTGGGAGAATGACTAGAAAGGCAAAGATCGCAATCCATCGAGCGGCTGATCTTCTGCTCGATTCATTAATATAGTCCACATAAGGAAAGCGCAAAAAACGGACGATCAAATAGGTGGATAGAGCAATGAAAACGGAGTTGATGAAGAACAAATAGGCTGCGCCCAGGAAGATATCCCACTGCCACTTGGCGATTCCATAGCCTGCGACGCATAAGGGAGGCATCAAGGCAGTAGCGATTGCGACACCTGGAATGGCATTGGTTTTTTCTTTCCGGGAACCAGCGACTATGCCTGCTATCCCACCAAACATGGCAATAAATACGTCCAGGGCTGTGGGGTAGGTTCTTGACAGAATCTCCGGGGTTTGATCCCCAAATGGAGTGATGAGAAAATAGAAGGTGCTCACGCCCAAACTGGCCCCTACAGCGATACCGAAGTTTTTTAATGCCAATACCAAATGCTCTCGATCATTGATTCCAATGGACAGCCCAATGCCCAAAATGGGGGACATAAGAGGGGAAATCAACATCGCACCGATGATCACAGCTACAGAGTTGGTATCCAGGCCGATTGAGGCCAACATTGCCCCACAGGCAAGAATCCAGACATTGTATCCTCTGATCTCAATGCTATTTCTGATACTTTCTATGGTTCCTCGAACATCAGTGGTATCTCGAAGATGTATGATTTTGAGGAGAATCTCTTTTACTTCACGAAACATAGGGGAATTTACACATCATCTGAGAGTTTTTTAATTTGGAAGAAAATTTTTTATGAGACTCATCCAATATCTTGATTCTGACAAGGACCTACAGGTAGGGATTGTCAAGGATGATTCACAAATCCTGCCATTTGTGGATGCCTTTTCTATGTATGAACTGGCCTGGAAAGCCATAGATAACGACACAGGCCTGGAGCAGATAGTCGCACAACTTCCGACTTCCAGCCCTCTCTCATATGAGCAACTGATTCAGGAAAAAAGAATTGCACTTCCCTGCTCACATGCTGATCCTGCGCATGTCATGGTTTCCGGAACTGGATTGACGCACTTGGGCAGTGCAAGCACCAGAGACAGTATGCATAAGGTGGAAGTTGAGAAGATGACAGATAGTATGCGGATGTTTCAGGAAGGGATACAGGGAGGCAAGCCGCCAGAAGGTAGTCGGGGGGTTCAGCCTGAATGGTTTTTCAAGGGAGATGGTAGTTGTCTGGTCCCTGCTGAGCAGGTATTGACAAGCCCATCCTTTGGATTGGATTATGGGGAGGAGCCTGAAATTGTCGGGATTTATTTGATCGGTCCAGCTGGACAGCCTTATCGTCTGGGGTTTGCTTTGGGAAATGAAGCTTCTGATCACATCACAGAAAAGCAGAACTACCTGCTGTTGGCGCATTCTAAGCTTAGACGTTGTTCCATTGGGCCAGAGCTTATTCTGGGAGATTTTCCAGCTGAAATTCGCGGGATGAGTAGAATATTGCGAGATGGAGATGTGTTGTGGGAAAAGGAATTTTTGAGCGGAAGTTCTCATATGTCCCACAGCCTGGAGAATCTGGAATATCATCATTTCAAGTATCAGTCATTTCGTAGATCGGGTGATGTTCATATTCATTTTTTTGGAACGGCAACCCTAAGTGTATCAGATGGGATCAAGGTGAAGCACGGAGATGAATTAGAAATATCCGCCAAAGGGTGGGGAAGAGCTCTTCGAAATATTGTACAGTGGGAAGAAAGCGAGATATTGTTGCCCAAGTCATTATAAACTACTCACATCTATGTCGAAAAGAATGGAACGAATCCAGGCTCCTATCATTCCTATCGTAGGTCAATGGATCAAGGAGACGCCCGGTACAATCTCTCTCGGACAGGGAATCGTGTATTATTCCCCGCCTCCCCAAGCCAAGGAAAAGATACAGACATTTTTTCAACATCCTCACAATCATCATTATCAGGCAGTTCATGGAATTTCTCCTTTGCTTGAAGCCATTAGACTAAAACTTCATACAGACAACAAGATCGACCTGTCTGAAGCACAAAAAATTGTGGTGACAGCAGGAGGCAATTTTGCCTTTTCCAATGCAATATTCGCCATTGCTGATCCAGGAGAAGAAATCATTGTGCCCACGCCCTATTACTTCAACCACGAAATGGCAATTACCATGGCTGGTTGTAGGACTGTTGAAGTCATGGTAGATGACAATTATCAGTTGAGATTGGATGCGATGGAAGCTGCGATTACGCCCAAAACAAGGGCAATCTTGACGGTGTCTCCCAATAATCCCTCTGGCGTTGTATATCCAGAAACTGATCTTCGTGCTGTCAATGCTTTGTGCCGCAAATATGGACTTTATCACATTCATGATGAAGCCTATGAATACTTTACCTATGATGGGGTTGAGGCTTTTTCACCAGCAAGCATTCCTGATAGTGAATCCTATACGATTTCCCTGTTTTCTCTCTCAAAAGCTTATGGATTCGCTAGTTGGAGGATTGGGTATATGGTGATTCCATCGAACCTATTCGAAGCCATCAGAAAGATTCAGGATACCCAATTGATTTGCGCGCCAGTGATATCTCAGTATGCAGCCCTAGGTGCATTAGAAGCAGGAAAGGCATATAGTCTATCCAAGTCTGGCCCAATCCGGGCAGCAAGACAGCAGTTTTTGCAAGCTTTTTCAGAATTGGAAGGCTTGATAGATGTCCCTGAATCTGCAGGCGCTTTCTACTTTTTGATGCGTGTACGGTCTCAAAAGAGTTCCAATGAGTTGGCAGAGAATCTGGTCCGCAAACATAAGATTGCAGTGATTCCCGGCTCCACCTTTGGCCTCCATCAAGGATGTTATCTGAGGATTGCCTATGCCTCTCTGAAGGAAGATCTGTTGGAGGAGGGCATTCAGCGATTGGTGAAGGGGCTTAAGGCTGAGCTGGAATGACTTCTGGCAAGAATATAAATTAATCTTTTTCTGTGTGGAAATTTTATCAGTAATAAAAAGAGATATTTTGAAAATTGTTTCTCCCCTTACTTGATTATTATTGATCTGTAGTAGTTAAGGATTAATGATTTGTTTTATGAAGCGAAATCGTTTCATCTCTTGTTTCGTTTTTCTTGCCTTTCTTCCAGGACTGTATGCGCAACTTGATATCAGTAGCTTGATACCGAATTCGGAAGAATTGGTTATTTGTGGAGATTCTGCTGAAATCTCTTTTGTAGTTCGTGCAAATGGTACTCCAGCTACAGGGATCAGTTTGAATGTGCAAATGCCAGAAGGGATCAACTATGTGGATGGTTCACTTGGTTTGACTGCTACAGGGAGTAAACAGGTGTCTGTTGGCAGTTGGAACAATTCTGCACTGACCTTAACTGCCGGAGACCTTACAGCTACGGATAGTTTGGCATTTTCATTTCAATTCACAGCTGATTGTAATGTCATCTCTTATTTTCAAGACGCTATTACCATCCGTGATACCCTGAGAGTCAGCTACAATACTTCTTCTACGGCAGAGCATATCACTCAGGCATTAAACCCATCTATCATATACCCTCAACTGAGCGTATTGATTCCTGAGACCCCTTCTGGTTCCTTGGGAGAGGCAATTAGCAGGGAAATCAAGATTTTCAATGCCAAAGGCTGTATCAGCACGTTTGATTGGTATGACATTGCCCAAGAAGATGTGAGAATAGATAGTTTGTTTTTGAACGGATCAAAGTTGTCTTTAATAAGAGAGGGGGATACGGTTTTTTATACATTTTCAGCCGCGGACTTTCAGTTAATTGGAAATGGAGATGGTGAATTTTGTGATACAGAATTGTCTTTTTCGATAGTAGAATATATTACATTATTAGGGTGTGGTTCAAAGAATTCTGAGATCCAAGTGAGCTGGGGCTGTGGAGGAGAAGTTTGTCAAAGCTATACTGCGAATGCTGATGTTAGCATTGAAGCAGATAATCCTGAATTAGCATTTACTTGGAGGAATAATGACTTGTCAGAATGTTTTCATGAACAACAGAATTATAAAGAAGTTCTGATCAGGAATTCAGGAGATGGAACTGCTACCCAAATAGAAATTGAAATCAAGAAGTTCTATTATGGAGGACAATTTGATGAGTATCGATATGACGGGATCGATACAAGTACTGTAGTGATGAAGGTTGGTGATGGCAATTTTGAAAAGTATACTGCTTACAATGTTGAATTGAACTATGATCATATAGCTTGTAGTGAAAATTATGTATACCGCTTCACAGCTGCTCCACCTGATTTGGCACCCGGAGATAGTGCGGTGTTAGGATTTTATGTGATCAATTGTGAACCCAATGAAGTCCCAATCAATTCCGATATTCGGCAGGCAGCCATGGGATATAATTATCGATTCCAAAATTCATGTCAAAATAATCTGACGACAGGATGGAACAAGGTTGGGATTCCCTATCGACAACTCACCTCTTCTATTGTAGGAACTGCCCCATCTGGATTGTTGGATGAGGAAAGTGGAATGTTGGAAACAACTATCCAAACTGCTACGATAAGCTATCCTGGAGATGGCCAATTTGTTATAGATTACCGCCTGCCTGACTGTGGAATCGAATTTTCAGGAAATTCTTCAGATATGTACTGGACCAATGCTGCCGGATCTATCAGTTGGAATCCTTCTTCATTTTCCTATTCAAATGATACCATAACAGCCACATTCGATATATCCTCTCAGCCTTCCGGTTTTTCATTTAATGGGTCCTATATAAGGCTAAAATTATCAGGTAGCTGTGGGTGTCCTGGACCTGGAAATACACAAATCGTTTCTCATTCGATTAAATATATTCCAGACATATCGTGTAGCAATCCTCTTCTGATATCCATGCATGAGGAGGATTTTACCATCAATGTTGATCTATGCACCATTACTCCTTGTGATGGGCCCAGGCTCAAGGAGTTTTCTTTTGATCGAGTTAATTTTGGTTTGGCAGATGATGGGTTCAGTCGGCAGCCAGATTATGACGACCCAATCAATATGGATACGATTCGGCTAGATCGTGCAAGATACGGAGATACACTCATGGCAGACTTTGTATCAGTGATTGATGGAGTTGATACATTTTCTTATGGCTATGCTGAACTAACCATTGATTTGCCACAATATTTTACCCCCATAGGTGGGAGCATTAAGGTTTTCAAACAATCATTAGGCACATATATCAGTTGTGATTCGATGATCATGAATCAGGCGTCTGGAGGAGTTTTTCAATTTTTCTTTTCTCCTGATACCCTCGCTGGATTTTGTCCGTCTTTTTCGGGACTTAGATTTGAGCCAGGAGATTCGATTTTTTGCTCCCCAACCTTTCGGGTAAGTAGCGAAGGAACAACTCCCCAAACCACTGTAACCATTTCTCCAGCACAATTGTATGTGTTTCGTTCTGCTTTAGATTCGGGCGTTGCGTGTGGCACCTCTACTTTTTCTGATCAGATCCAGTTGATCAAAATGGAAGATCAGACTGCCACCAACTATCTTTTATCCAACTCCTGCGGTGAAACCTGGGCGAGGACCTACATCCGACAATATTTGAACAATGACAAAACAGATGTGTTTTTTGGAGAATATCGCAGCTGGGGGTATCCGGATACAATCTATGTAACTCCTCCTGACAATTTTGATTTTGTAAATGCGTATTTGCTCTTGCGATTCAATCCAATCGTAAAGGACTCTTATTTATCACCATTGGATTCAAGTGCGAACCCATTGGTATTTCATGTAGGATCTCTGTTTGAGAATGGAACATTTTTGGAACCAGATGATGGATATGAGTTGCAGTTTTCCACAATTTGGCAACCCAGCTGTAATTCTCCCAATGATTCCGCCATTGAAGTCCCTGTCAAAGTCGTGTATAACTGGGATACGCCATTGGATGAAACCTACTCAGAAGAGGCCAATTATACCCCATTTGTCAGGCATAAAGCCCCTAATCTCCAATTGAGTAACATCAACTCATTGATTCAAGATGGGTTGACGAATATGGTTCAATGGAAAGTGAGAATCCAAAATCAATCCATTGATTCCGACGCCCTAAATTCCTGGTTTGGGGTAGAGGTACCTTCTGGAAAGGTATTTATAGATAGTGTCTATGATGAAACCAATTCTGTCATGCTTAGTGGGAACAATGGAATCTTTTCTTTGGGAACTTTCGGTAAAGGAACCTATCGCGATTATACCATTTCAGCTAGCTATTCTGCCTGTGATCGTGATTCCTTAAAGGTACATGTCGGATGGAGCTGTGCGGAAGTGCCAGCAACGATTGAAGCGCATCCCTGTCCTTCCGGAGAATATGATTTGGTATTGAACCCAATTACTGCGGCTGCGAATATCTCCATTGTCAATTCGCCGGATACCTTGGCCAATCTTTGTTCGCCAGAGCAATTTGATGTTAGTATCTCCAGTAGTTTGATCGCAAATGTGAACGAACTCAGCCTGGATATTTATTATCCATCTGGCGGGTTGGTTGCGGAGACTGGTTCTTTCGAAATTGAGTATCCCAGTGGATCAGGTTATACAAGCATTGCAGATCCGGATTCAATTGATGGGGGCTATCGACTCAATTTTTCGGATTACAGTAATTTGCTCAGTAATGATGGATTACATGGATTGTGGAGCAGCTATGATAGCATGCGAACGATCAATCTCCGATTCAATTTGGTGTCGAATTGCGATTTTATTTCTGGAGATATTCTATATATGATCCTAAATGGGCAAAAGCCTTGTGGAGATGCCATAGACGCATATTTTATTCCTACCGACCCAATTATTCTGGATGGGATTACGCCGCCATATCAAGCGGAAGTTAAGACAAGCTTGCCAGAAATAGAAGGCTGTGGGACCATCACGCAATTGAAAACTTCAGTGGCAATTGAAGGCGGTACAACTTCTAATTCCGAGAGTATTCTGATTTTTTTCCCAGAAGAACTGAATTATGATGTCAATGCGTATAATGACATTCACAATGGGCCTGATATTGGGACACTTGTTGCGGAAGATCTAGGGACATTGGGGACGAAATTGAGCCTGAATATGCCAACGGGAGTTGTCTCGGGGGATTCTATTGTATTCGAGATAGGAGTATATACGGATTCGGAATCAGGATGTGTCTCTAACTCAGAAGTGGTTCGGACAAATATTGTGTTCAGTACCAGTGTCGCATGTGGATTACGAGCATGTACGGGTTTTCAGGCTGCAAGTGGAAGTAATGTGGCATCAGTCTCATTTTCAAAGCCAGAATTATCCTTCGCCGATGTGACAAATAAAATCTCAATTGCAGGGGATTCAACCAAATTCACCATTAATGGAACAGTTCTCAATTTGGGGACTGATTTAATGAATGATGATGAGACCCTTTTAACGGTATATGCTGATATAGACAACAACAGTTTGCTGGATTCAGATACAGATGTATTGATTGCGGCTTCCAAACAAAGCTGGAACTTGAAAAATGGCCAATCTCAGAACTTCACAGAGGAGATCTCTGTCAAAAATTCTCCTTTTGATCCAAATACTACCTTACTACTAAGCATTGCCAATAACATTGACACCTTAGGATTGAGTTCGCAGTGTTTCTGTGACTCCATTTCTTCCTTCGCTTTGTTTGATATATTGCTTCCCGTAGAGTGGGTCAGTTTTGACGCGAAATTTGACAATCGGGCGGGATTGTTGAAATGGAGTACTGCTTGGGAATCAAATTCGGATTATTTTAGCATTCAACGATCGATTGACCAGCGAAGATTTATCGAAATCGGGCAGCTACCCGCTGCTGGAATTACTGATGAATTGTCAGAATATACGTTTGTGGATAAAAAGTTGCATGAAGTTGCTGTCTCAACAGTTTATTACCGGATTCAGCAATTGGATTTGGATGGTGCCCATAGCATGAGCAAGATTCAAAGCATTGAAATACCTGACCATCCAATACCCTTGACAGTATTTGCCTTTCCAAGTCCTGCGGATCATACCATCAATATCAGATGTATGGGGGCTACCCAATCTACCCAGCTCCAATTGGTATCTTCTCTTGGACACGTGATGTACAAAGAAAAAGTTGAGGCAGACTTCTGGCAATCAGCCCAGGTCTTTGATGTAAGCGAGTGGGCAGCCGGGATTTATTTTGTTCGTGTCTCCAATGGATCTTCTGAAGCCATCTACAAATTCATTGTCAAGTAAGAGGCCAGCAGACCCTTATTGAACCATAATCTTTCTCTGGCCTACCATTTCTTTTCCAATCGTCAAAGACAATACATATATGCCGGGAGCCAGGGCATGATCTGAGATCTGGTGTTGGGAGAAATTTGTTGTATGCTGAATAGAGCCAGAATACAATTCCTGACCATTCAGATGATAAATCTGCAAATTGAATGCACCCTTGATCGGATGATACAATTCAATGGTCAGGCTGGCATTTGTAGAAAGAGGGACAGGATAAATGTTGATCGAATGTTGAGGGGAAAAGATAACTTCCCTGATTTGAGAATAGGAAAAGCTACCATCTCTGTCCACCTGTTTCAATCGATAATAATTGATCCCTGTCTCCGGAGAAGGATCAAGACTCTGGTAAGAGAGTTGTTCGTTGCTGAATCCTGCAGCTGATACTTGATTCAATCGAACAAACTGAGCGCCGTCGGTTGACCGTTCGATCTCAAAATAATCTGAATTTTGCTCAGAAGTAGTTTCCCATCTCAGCAATACATTCTGGCTTTGAGCAATGGCTTCGAAGCTTAGAAGCTCAACAGGGAAAGATCCTGTAGCCAATTCTGGTTGGAGGAAAACTGAGGGTACAACTGTCGGAGATATACTTGCACTGGCCCATCTCAGTTGGGCTGACGCATACACATTCTCCTGATAGTATTCCAATCGGATGGGAACACGATCCCATGCATTCAGAGAGATGGTCCCCGAATGATCAGTGGCTGGCTGATCTATCCAGTGATCAATGATCAATTGGTTGTCGACCCATAAGCGAACACCATCATCAGTCGATGTTGTGAACGTAAAGGTCTCTGATACAGGAGCTTCTATTTCCCCCGTCCAGGCAACAGACCAGGAAGAATAATCGATATTGTTGATGGGTTGTTCACTGCCCCAATAGAAGTCTATTTGTGCATCTACCCGAGTTTCAATCTCATTGGTCAAATCCTTGTTGTCATAATAGGTTCCAGTAAGCCCTGTTCCGGGATCCTTTCCTAGCGGGACTACCCAAAATTCCCGACTTATTTCAGGCGCAGCATCATAGGTTGCATCTCCAGCCTGACTGGCCTTGACTTCAACCATGCCTGCCTGACCTGTAAGACTTACGGTATTTCCTGCAATTGTAGCGGGACCAGATACAATTTCTAGATTGAGAGTCAATCCAGAGCTGGCAGTAGCCACCACATCGAATGGAGCATCCCCTGCGGAATGTGATTCGATAGGCTCAAAATTAATGGTTTGACCTTTCAATCCACCTGTGCACCCGCCTTCATGGAGACTGACGTTTTTGAAAAATGAATTCCCGTCAGATGGCGCATTGTCATGATCGGTGGTGAAAAACATCCGATCCATGCTGCCTGTGTACAGAGACCCAATGGGAATCACGAAATGCTGATAAGTACCTGAACCATTGTAGATATCATAATCGAGGAACACAAAGGAATTCTGTGTGCCGTGGAGCTTGATGCGACGTTTGACATCATTGATGTCGTCATTATTGTCCAAGCCGATTGCATGCTCTTCCCCTTCAATACTACTTTTGAAATCAAATTCAAGAACAGTATTGGGGGTAATGGTGTAGGAATATGGAATAGACTTCCAGCCGTTGTTTTCGACAACGATGGTCTGATCATCATCCTGTAAACTGGCTGTGCCTTCATCCTGTATGCCACCATAACTGCTGATCGAAGCAGCATTGAATTGGATCGGAGGACATTGAGATCCAGTGAAATCTACAGGAATACTATTGATCCAATCTTTGATGAGGGCAACACCCGGAACATCAATCAGATTTTTTGCAAGCTGAGGCATGGCAAAATCAGAATGCACGCTGTTTATCCGTTGATATAGAATGGATTGCTCAGGATTGCCAGGGACCACCAGGCGAGCGCCGCTGATTCCTAAATCGTCAACAGCATCTGCATATATCAATCCTTGCTGCTGTAGAGAAGTGCTGAGTCGCGTGTCAAAATGCGCCCCTATCCCTGCACCTGGTTGGTGGCAACTGCTGCAATTGATATCCAAGTAGGATTTTGCTCGCTCTTCCAGAGTGGCAGTTGCATCATCTTTGTCTTTGGCTGTCAAGAGAATGCCCAACTGAGTGGTATCCGGGGCGGAATCAAATATATTGAGGTGACTTAAGGTCTTGAGTTGGTTTGCTGTTCTTGAAGTCAAAGGATAGAATCCATCCCCATTCAATTGATGTGTTGAAGCGCCAATCGGGCCTGCGCTGGATTCATTATGACAACTGAGACACTCTCCTTGAGAAGGATAATACCAGCTTATTTGTTTGTTACCACCAGCTGTTGTGATGGTGAGGGTATCAATGTGCTTGTCCGGAAGAAGGGAAGCATCCGTTTGCGCATCATTCCATCGATAGCTCAGCCCATAGTAGTTTCCATCATTGCCATGGATGAGGAATCGTGTTTCCAGCTTTCGCTTGATGGAAGGATTGGTTTCATCCAATTCCATCTCGAAGTGCTTAACCAAAACCGCTCCAGCCGGAAACTGCCAATTGCCCTCCTCTGAAAAAGTAATTTGTTCAGATGCAGAATTGTGCGTGCCATCATTAGGGATGATCATCCAGCGTTGTTTGCTTGCGCCATCTGACCAGAAGGGGGCATTTAATTCGAATGGGATGGCAAAATCTTCTGGAATCAAAGGTTCCAGACTCTGAAACACGCCGGTTTGAGAAAGGAGTTGTGGGGGAGCAGCTGAACCCGGATTTTGTCGGGTCAGTTTGTATACCTTTCCACTGCTAGCATATTGCAGGATGTAAAGTTCATTCGATTGATCGATGCCAAAGGCTGATGGCTTGAACGGTAAGGTCATCAATTCGTCGACCTGTGAACTTCCCGAAGGATTGTAGGTAAGGGCCCATAGTCTTTTGGACCCATAATCAGAGAAAATGTATTTGCCTGTAATGTCTCCATGCGTAGGCCCACGATATACATATCCGCCAATGATGCTATTGCCATTGGCATGAGAATACTCATGAACGGGCGGTTGATCCGTCCCGTGAATGGAGGAAGGTTTGGAATGTGGACCATTGATGAGCCCTTCCTTGTATGACCATTGATAATTGCCTCCTGCAACAATCAAATCCACTTCCTCCCTGCTATTCTGGCCTACATCTGCCAGCCAGATTTGGTCTGTCGATGGATCATAAGTCATACGGTGAGGATTCCGAAATCCAAGCGCATAAAATTCTTCTAACAAGCCACCTGAAGGATCGAGAAAAGGATTGTCATTCGGAATCAAATAATTGTCTGTGAAACTAAGATCAGAGCCATTATGAAGTGCAGGCTGTCTGCGGATTGCATGGCTCTTGGAGGCATCTCGATCAACATCTATTCGCAATACCCCACCAAACAAGCGTATATCCAGATCCTGTCCATTGTCATAGGGATTATTCCCTCCACCTTCATCGCCAACACTGATATATAGATAGCCATCATTTCCAAAAAATAAACTTCCGCCATTGTGATTATTCGCCCGATCTCTTTGTTGAATCAATACCATCTCAGAACCCTGATCAATGGGGCCAGGAATACTTGGAACCTCAAATCTGGATATTCTTGCGTGATTGTTGCCAGAGATCTTGGTTTGGTAAAAAAGGTAGACATAATTGCTATCCAGGCCATATCTTGGGTGAAAAGCAAAACTGAGAAGCCCACTTTCTCCATTGTAATGGGTATTAGTCGAAATATCCAACAACAGGGTTTTGTTTGATGTATTTTCTTGATGATCAAACGCATAAATTCTTCCAGCATGTTCAGCAATCCATATGCGATTCGTTCCTGGCTCCTCCAGCAAATGCATTGGTCTGTTGAATGTCAGATTGGGAAAGGCCTGTGAGGCAATCCAATCACCTGTTCCTCCACTGCCAGTAGCAGTAGGCGGAAATTTTCCATCAACAAAGGCATCAACGGCTACTGCTGAATCTAATCCATGATTCGTCATGATCATATACGGCAGAAAGCTGAAGAGCAGAAGTGATAAAGTTACAAGAGAAATTTTTTGAAGGAGAGTTCGGGAAGAAAAAGATTGTGTAAGGGAAGCGAACATAGTTCAGGTAAATAGGATCAGAATGAGAAGCTAGCATTCAAAAGCGCATGATTCAATACAGACTGCTAACGATTGAAACATTAAAAACTGCTATTCATGTTAGATTTTTTTCATTTGGGTTGAAAAATATTGCAGGTGAGCGAGAAAATTTGGAGGAGACATTGACAAGAATGGCCTTAGGTCTACAATTTGGTCGATTTGCAAGACAAGCAGAGAAATCTTTCCGCTTATCAATAAGGTGAGAAATCTGCCTTTCCTCTCGCATACCTTCTTACATTTTACGCAATCTTGAATTTTTCAATCCATTCCTCGTTCCAATCAAAAAAACGCATATGACAAGGAATAACTCCTGTCGTTCTTTCATGTTCTTTCTTGTAACAGTCCTTATCTTATCCTGTCAGGCACCAGAACCAGCAACGCAATTTTCAGTAGATGCCTCCCCCATTCTTCCTGGTGCTTACAGAAAACTTCCCTTAGGCGCCGTAAAACCAGAAGGGTGGCTCAAAGATCAATTGGTAAGTCAGGCATCAGGACTCAGCGGGCATTTGGATGAATTCTGGCCAGATATGATGTATTCCGCCTGGAAGGGTGGGGAAGGAGAGGCTTGGGAAAGAGGACCATATTATCTGGATGGCTTGCTTCCACTTGCCTATTTGCTGGATAACCAACGCTTGATTGCAAAGACACAGCTTTGGGTTGAACACATGATTGACTCTCAACATCCCGATGGGTGGTTTGGTCCAGAGGCCAACACTGATCGATGGCCATTGGCAATTGCAATGAAAGTATTGGCACAATACTATGAAGCTACCCAAGATGAAAGAGCACTCACCCTTATTCGTAACTTTTTTGACTGGTTAGCCACACATGAACCTGATTGGCCAGATGCAGAATGGAGGGGAGTGAGAGCGATGGAACATGCCGTTAGTGGATACTGGTTGTATCGGCAGCATCCTGATCCGAACATTCTCAAAACCATACATACCATTCATCACAACAGTTTTGATTGGACACAGTACTTTATTGACTTTCCCTGGAATTCCGAAGCATGGATGCAGGGAGACATTCCACATGAATGGGATGCAAAGGGCAAAACGGCCCATGTTGTCAATGTCGCTATGGCCATAAAGTATCCTGGATTGTGGTATCAGCAATCTAAAGATGCCCGCTTCAAGGATGCTGTTTTGCAAGGGTTGGACCAGCTGGATGCGCATCATGGGCAAGTTGGTGGACGATTTTCCGGAGATGAACATCTTGCGGGAAAACATCCTACTCAAGGAACGGAATTATGTGCAGTGGTAGAATTCATGTATTCCCTGGAGCAATTGATGGAAGTATTTGGGGATGTTGACATAGCAGATCGATTGGAAGCTCTGGCCTATAATTCTCTGCCCGGAAGTATGACACCTGATTGTTGGGCACACCAATACGATCAGCAAGCCAATCAGGTATTGGTGAGTGAAGCGGAGCGCGCTTGGAGCTCGAATAGTACAAGCGCAAACATCTATGGATTGATGCCGAATTATCCGTGTTGCTTGGCCAATATGCATCAAGGCTGGCCCAAATTTGTTCAGTCCATGTGGATGGCTACTCCTGACAGTGGATTGGCTGTAGTGGCCTATGGACCAAATAAACTGGAAACACTTGTCAGAGGAGAACGAACAGTACATATTTTGCAGAAAACAGAATACCCATTTGATGGGAATGTGCGCTTGGAGTTACAACCAGAGTCAGAAACCGAATTTCCCCTGTCTTTCCGGATTCCTGCATGGGCGGAGGGAGCGAGTATGTTGATTAACAATGAGCGATTCTTTCCCGAAGCTGGTAGCATGTATCGTATTGAGAGAAGGTGGAAAGCAGGAGATATTGTCAACATCCATTTCCCCATGAGACTACGGGCGGAGTATCGCCAGCACAATGCACTTTCGCTTTTGCGTGGTCCTTTGTATTTTTCCCTCAGAATTGCAAAAGAATACAAAAAAATCAACTTGACAGGAGAACATATCCAAAGTATTAATTATTTGGGCAGCACAGATTGGGAAATACACCCAACTTCTGCCTGGAATATGGCCCTGATCATTGATCCCGACCACTCTTTTGTGGAGGCGGAGATTATCCGCCATCCAATCCGACAACTCCCTTTTGCAGACCAGGGCGAACCCGTCTTTCTTTCTGGAGAGAATGCGTATACATTTTGGGACCATCCAGCTCCTGTGGTGATCAAGATGGAAGCAACTCAATTATCCCAGTGGAAGTTGGTTGAGCATTCCGCGGGAGAAGTTCCTCCTTCACCTGTACAAATTAGGGAGAAGACGCAAATAGTTGAATTGGTCCCTTATGGGGCGAGTCGGTTAAGAATTACGGAATTTCCATGGGCACAAAAACGATAACTTCTAATTATTCTCCACCTACCTATGCTACTACGAATAACGATTTTGATGACAGGACTGATGATGCTATTGGGTGTTTCTTGTGCACCCTCAAGCAGTAGTTCTAACGATTACCCAACCCGACCTTTGACATTTTTGGTACCCTGGGCAGCAGGAGGTGGGACGGACCTATCCTCCAGAATGTTGGCTACTTCTTTGGAAAAAAAATTGGGCCAGCCAGTCACCATCGTTAACAGAACGGGGGGAGGGGGAGTTGTCGGGCATTTGGCATTGGCCCAGGCTCGTCCAGATGGCTATACAATCGGTGCGATAACAGGGGAAATTACCATGATGCATTGGATGGGGGTGACAGATCTGACCTCAGACAATTATACCCCCCTGGCCTTGACCATGAATAATCCAGCTTCCATCACAGTACGTGCCGACGCACCCTGGCAGAATCTGGATGAACTGCTTGCTGCAATCAAAGCCAATCCTGGAAAACATCAAGCTTCCGGCACATCGCGAGGAGGCATATGGGATTTAGCCAGAATTGGGTTTCTAAGGGCAGCCGATTTGCCAGAAACCTCTATGCCCTGGGTTCCGAGCCAGGGGGCTGCTCCTTCTCTTCAAGAATTGATCGCTGGTGGGGTGGATGTGGTTACGGCTGCCCTTGCCGAAGTTGCGCCTCTGATGAAAGCAGGACAAGTGCGCGTTCTTGCTGTCATGTCAGAGGAACGATTGGCAGCGTTCCCTGATGTGCCAACACTCAAAGAACAAGGTGTAGATTGGAGCCAAGGGGGATGGATTGGGGTTGGAGCCCCGAAAGATCTTCCTCCTGCTATTCTGGCAAAATTGGATTCAGCTATTCAACTTGCCATCATTGATCCAGAGTATATTGAGGCCATGGATGGCGCAGGATTTCATCGCCAGGTCCTGGATGCCTCAGCTTTTCCACCCTTTATGCAGGAAATGGATGTTGTCAATGGAGAAGTGATGAAAGCAGGCGGATTGGCGAAATAAGAAGCTTTCTTAATCCGGAATGTATTCATCTGTTCTTCTACCCAATGTTTTCCTAATAAGCACTCAATTCACTAATTCCCATATTGTCGAACATAAATGACCACTTGTCGGCCTGTTCGTCCAGAATTTTGGAGATGGGTTTCCCTGCTCCATGTCCGGCATCTACCTCAATTCGAATGATTACAGGAGAGGTTCCTTTATGGGCTTCCTGAAGTCTTGCTGCATATTTGAATGAATGGGCGGGAACTACTCTGTCATCATGATCTGCTGTTGTAACCATTGTGGCGGGATAGTCGGTTCCATCTACCAGATTGTGAAGGGGAGAATAGGCAAACAGCGTATTAAATTCTGCTTCACCGTTCTCCGCAGATCCATATTCTGGCACCCACCCCCATCCAACTGTAAATAAGTGGTAGCGCAACATATCCATTACCCCAACCGCAGGCATACATACCTGAAATAAGTCAGGTCGTTGGTTCATGCAAGCACCTACCAGCAAGCCTCCGTTTGAGCCACCAGCAATGGCAAGGCGGTTTCGATTGGTATAGCCTTCTGCAATCAAATATTCTCCAGCAGCAATGAAATCATCAAAGACGTTTTGTTTTTTCTCTAACATGCCTCCTCTGTGCCACTCTTCTCCATATTCGCTCCCCCCTCGAAGATTGGGCATGGCATAGATTCCATCATTTTCTAGTAATGGGATGATAGATGCCGAAAATCCAGGAGTAAGAGGAATATTGAATCCACCATATCCATATAAATAGGTCGGATGATCTCCTGCCAGCGTTAAGCCTTTTTTGTGGACAACGAACATGCTGATCTTGGTGCCATCCTTGCTTGTATACCAGACTTGTTTGGTTTCGAAGTCGGCAGGTTCAAAAGACAATTCTGGTTGAAAAAAAAGCTCACTTTTGCCAGATGCAATGGTGTAACGATAGATCGTTGGGGGATAAGAGAAGGAAGAGAAAGAATAAAAAATGGCCTGTTGGTCTTTTTTTCCCCCTACCAGAGTGGCGGTACCGGGAGCAGGCAGGGAAATCTCTTGAAGATTGCTTCCATCATACTCACATTGGTAAATATGTGAGAAGGCCGATTCAAGATAAGAGGCAAACAATTTTCCCCCTGCTTTGCTTACATTTTGAAGTGGGAACTTCTTTTCTGGCAAGATATCTTCCCAGGATTCGTAGGAGGGATTGTCAACAGGTACAGAGACCAATCGATAGTTGGGCGCGTCCTTGTCTGTGAGCACCAAAAATGAACCATCCTTATGTGCAATGACAGAACTTTTGTTCTGAAAGTCTGCCTGAAGGATACGAAACCCTCCAGGCTCAATATTGGTCTTTTTGTACCAGGTTTCAAATCCATCTGTTCCTGAGCTTTTGTATAAAATCAAATAGGCTTTGTCCTCAGTCAAGCCAACACTATGATACATATTGGGCTGACTCAAATCTTCATAAATAAGCTGATCCTCTTCTTGAGAAGTGCCTAAACGATGATAATACACCTTCTGAAAATCAGAACTCTCGCTGAATTCTTTCCCGGCCTTGGGGGCAGGATATCTACTGTAGAAGAAGCCATCCTGATACCAGGCCGTTCCTGAAAACTTGACCCAGGAGATGTGGTCAGATAGTTCTTGCCTGCTTTCAATGTCGATAATGCGTATTTCTTGCCAATCTGATCCTGCTTCAGATCGTGAATAGGCAATATATCTATTGTCCTGCGAGGCTGACAGAAGAGAAATAGATACAGTGCCTTGGTCCGACAATTTATTAGGATCGATGAATACTTCATGTGTTCCTTCCAATCCATGTTGAATATAGATGATATCCTGATTCTGGAGCCCATCATTTTTATAGAAAAAATAATATGCACCAACTTTGCGTGGGGAGCTCATTCTCGGATAATTGAACAATTCCTCAAGCCGCTGTCTAAAGGCTGCTCGGGTAGGGATTTGATTGAGATAGGCAAAGGATACAGAATTTTGGGCTTTGACCCAGGCTTCAGTTTCAGGAGAGCGATCGTCCTCTAACCATCTGTAGGGATCTTTAACCTGAGTTCCGTAATAATCATCAATCTGGTCTACCTTCTTGGTAGGAGGGTAGGTCAACATAGGGGAAGAGGTGTCTTGTGGTGGAGTGGAACAGCAAACGAAGCACAGTGCTAGTCCAAAAACGAATATCGTGTTTCTCATGAAACAGGCTTTATTTCACAATATACAATTTGTTTTCATGTTGTTGGAGCATAATTGCCCCTTCTGTTTCTTCCAGATCCTTTGAGGAGAAATTGATCATGGTGTACAACTGAAGGTCAGATTGCATTTCTACTTTAAATTTGTCTAACAACAAAGCCTCAAATGCATTGTTGGGTGCCTTTCGTTCATCTACACATAACATCAAGGAGATGGCAGAATTTTGAACCAGATTTACTTTCACACCAGATTTATAAATATGATCAAAAATCTCCTCCATGAGCAATTCATCCATAAATGAAAAATCCTTTGGCTGAATCCGAATGAAGGTTTGTGCTTTTTTGATGATATAGGAGGTTACTTGTTCAGAGCTAGAGTGAGTAGAAATGGTACTTCCTTCTGCTTCTACATCCAGGAAACACTTGACATGAAGAGGGATTTGTCGGTTGAAAAGCGGTTTGATGGTTTTTGGATGAATGACACTTGCTCCATAAAAGGTCATTTCTACTGCTTCTTCATAGGAAAGATTGTCCAGCTTGACTGTATGCTCTCTGATTCTTGGATCTCCATTGAGGATGCCCGGAACATCTTTCCAAACAGTGAGGCTATCAGCACCCAGACAAAACGCAAAGATAGATCCTGTATAGTCCGAACCTTCCCTCCCAAGGGTTGTGGTCTTTCCCGAAGTCGTCGAACCAATGAATCCTTGTGTAATCAACACCCTGCCTGTTTTCATTTGGGGCAGAACTTTTTCCTGAATATTCTTCTCTGTCAATGACCAAATAACTCCTGCTTGTTTATAGGTTGCATCTGTGGTTACAAGCTCTCTGGCATCCAACCATCCTGTGTCCTGACCCAGCGTCTGAAGATACTGGGCGACAATAGTCGTGGACAACAATTCTCCATTCGAAACAATGCGATCATATGTTCGGGGAGGGAATTCTTCCAGGAGCAGAATGCCTTCAACAATTCTTTCCATTTTTTCGAAAAAGGGAGCAACTGCCGCTTTGACCTGAGCTTGGTCTTTTTCGGCAAACAAGTCATCTATTTGACGATGGTGAAAGCGTTTAATCCTTGAGAATTGTTCTTTGGTCTCTGACTCTTTTCCGTCTCTGGCCAAATGGGCGAGCATTTCCAGATGATTGGTAGTTTTGTCCATGGCTGAAATGACCACAAGACAAGCGCGATCACGAAATCGCATGAGAATGTCTGCTACATTTTGAATGGCTTCGGCATGCTTGACCGATGCACCTCCAAACTTCATTACCTGCATAGTTATATCAATATTATCTTTTCGAACCCTAATTGGGATCTCGGGGTGGGCAGCACAAAAATAGAAAAAGATTAGAAAAAAGTACGATTGGTTTTAGAGACTGTTTGGCATTGACTGGCGGTATTTGGTTGTGGACAATCACAGAGTGGGAAATCTACAGAAGAATGTTCGTAGGCAAAAAGCCCCCAATAAATCAAGCCTTTCCCCTGATTGAATGTTAATCACCTGCTCAATGGGTGGCATCACCAGCTCCTCTCGGAATCCTGATTTCCTCTATCAAAGACTGAATCTCAGCAGACGGTGGTGGTGTCAACCGAGATATGGTGAGGGTTACAATCAGGTTGAAGATCATTCCCAGGGTACCGATCCCTTCAGGCGAAATCCCAAACCACCAATTGTCAGCAACATTCAGTTCTGGATTGGCAATCTTGAAATAGATGATATAAGTAGCTGTGAATAAAATGCCAACAACCATTCCAGAGATTGCACCCAACCTATTGGTGCGCTTGTCAAAGATACCTAGAAGGATAGCGGGAAAAAATGAGGAAGCAGCCAGTCCAAAGGCAAATGCAACTACCTGAGCAACAAAACCAGGAGGATTCAGTCCGGCGATACCAGCGCCTACAACTGCAAGGCCTGCGGCAACTCTTGCATAGAGGAGTTCCTGTTTATCTGAAATATTGGGCATAAATGTCTTTTTCAACAAGTCATGGGAAATCGAGGTGGAGATAACCAGGAGCAATCCGGCTGCTGTTGACAAAGCCGCTGCCAATCCCCCTGCCACGACCAGCGCTATGACCCACTCAGGCAAGTTGGCAATTTCTGGATTCGCCAACACCATGATATCCCTGTCTGGAACGAACTCATTTCCTTTCCATCCTTGTTGAGAAGCTGTTGAGGCATAGGCTTCATTTTGATCATTGTAGTACTGAATCTTTTTGTCGCCATTTTTGTCCTCAAAGGTGATCAATTTGGCCGCTTCCCATTTCTTGACCCAATTGGGGGCATCTGCATATTCTACTCCTTTGAGGTCTTTGCCCATGACTGTATCGATCATATTCACTCGAGCAAATGCCGCAACTGCGGGAGCCGTGGTATACAGCAAGGCAATAAAAACCAGTGCATAGCCTGCAGACTTTCTGGCATCACTGACTTTGGGAACGGTAAAAAAGCGAACGATCACGTGTGGCAAACCAGCCGTTCCAAGCATCAGGGCCCCGGTGATAAAAAAGATGTCTATCGTTGATTTGGTGCCGGAAGTATATTCTGCAAACCCAAGTTCGACATTCAATTGATTCAGCTTTTCCAGCAAAGAAATTCCTTCATTCTTGAATTCTCCCAAAAATCCTAGTTGTGGAATAGGGTTTCCTGTAATTTGGATAGAAATAAAAATTGCCGGGACCATATACGCAAAGATCAAGACACAATATTGGGCAACTTGTGTGTAAGTAATGCCTTTCATCCCTCCCATGACAGCATAAAAGAACACAATGGCGATCCCTACTACCACACCTGTTTCGAAGGTTACTCCCAAAAACCGCGAAAATGCAACACCGACCCCTTTCATTTGCCCCACGATATAGGTAAATGAAACAAAAACAGCACAGAGAACGGCAACCAGTCTTGCCCAATTGATCCTGGCATGAGGATCTTTTTGAGCGTATCGAGCTCCGATGAAGTCAGGGACTGTGAATTGCCCAAATTTTCTCAGATATGGTGCCAACAAAAGAGCCAGGAGAACATAGCCCCCGGTCCATCCCATCAAGTATACCCCGCCATCATATCCCATAAAGGAGATCAAGCCAGCCATGGAAAGGAAAGATGCTGCTGACATCCAGTCTGCTGCTGTGGCAGCTCCATTGGCGAGAGGAGAGATTCCTCCACCTGCAACATAGAAGTCTTTGGTAGAGGTTGCTCGGGACCAAATGGCAATACCAATATACAGGGCAAAAGTTAGCCCTACCATCACAAAGGTCCATATTTCTAGGGAAGACATGCTGTAGCGGTTTTGTAGTAGTGAGTAGAGGGGAAAAGAGGACTATTTTTCGTCTACGTCATATTCCTTGTCCAGGCGATTCATCAGGTAGACATAGACAAAAATCAGAATCACGAATACATATATTGCACCTTGCTGGGCGAACCAGAATCCAGTCAGCCCCAAGCTTTCTTTGAATAGAATTCCGAAGCCATAGGAGACCAAAAACCAAACGGCAAGGAGACCGAGCATGTATTTGATGTTTGTTCGCCAGTATTGTTGTAGATCCTTCATAATGAGTGAATGCTTATGGGAACGCAAAGACGAAAAGACGCAAGGTATGAAAATTCCCCTTTCTTAGTTTGACTTTGGCCAAAATGGAAATCCAAATCTCCTTTCAAGACCTCCTCTGCCATTTTTCAATTAGAATTAATCAACATCACCCCAAAATGGCGAAGTTCATGTATTCAAAAAAGCCAACTACAGGCTGGAATGAAAGGTTATTTTGTTTTTAAAATGCCCAACGTCAACCTAAGCATCTTTCTGTCTTTGCGTTTTTATTGGTCGAAAAGATTATGGCCGCAACTTTCTCACCGCGGCGCCTGCCTGCCACATTTCAGAGTTGTGGATTTCAGCAAGTTCTTCTTCCAGTTTTTCCCGATAATCTGGTTTCCTGTTCGCTTCAATGGTGATCCGTGCCTCATTGCCAGTAGCTACGCTCTCATACAATTCTGCGAATACTGGTGCGGTCGCATCTCTGAATTTATGTCGCCAATCCAGGGCACCTCTTTGTGCTGTGGTTGAACAATTGGCATACATCCAGTCCATGCCATTTTCCCCGACCAACCTAATCAAGCTTTGAGTGAGTTCTTCGACGGTTTCATTGAAGGCTTCTGAAGGAGAATGACCTTTTGTGCGAAGGAGATTGTACTGTGCTTCCATTACGCCAGCCAGTGCTCCCATAAGAATCCCTCTTTCGCCGGTCAGATCACTATAGACTTCTTTTTGAAAGGTAGTCTCAAACAAAAAACCTGAGCCTACCCCAATTCCAATAGCCTTAATTCTTTCCCTCGCATTGCCGGTAAAGTCTTGATGGACCGCAAAGCTGGAATTGATGCCGTGTCCCTGTAGAAACAAACGACGAACACTGGTGCCCGATCCTTTCGGAGCAGCGAGAATCACATCTACATTTTCAGGTGGATGAATGCCTGTTTGATCATTGAAGGTTAGGCCAAATCCATGAGAAAAATAGAGTGCTTTGCCTTCTGTCAAATGTGACTTGATCATTGGCCATGTCGCAATTTGACCAGCATCGGAAAGAAGATTCATCAGGATGGTGCCTTTTTGGCAAGCTTCCTCTAGATCAAATAAGGTCTCTCCTTCTACCCAGCCGTCAGCAACAGCCTTGTCCCAGCTTTTGGAATTTTTCCGTTGACCGACAATGACATTGAAGCCATTGTCTCTCATGTTCAGCGCCTGTGCAGGTCCCTGTACCCCATAGCCTAATGCGGCCAAAGTTTCATTTTTGAGAACTTCGCGTGCATGTTCCAGTGTGAATTCTTCCCGGGTGATTACGGTTTCTTCCACCCCGCCAAAATTAATCAGTGCCATAGTTACTTTTGCAAATTGATTGGTAAATAAATGAAAGTTTATTCCTTCAATTCCCCTTCTACATAGGCGCGAAGGTTAAGGGGCTTTTTGGAAATGGCAATCGCACCTGAGCGGGAAAATCCCAATACTCCGTACGGTTCCAGTAGTTTGAACAATTGTAAGGTTTCGCCAGGATGTCCGGTTTTCTCGATCATCAGATGATCTTTGTCAAAACTCAGAACCCGGGCATGATTGTCTCGGATAATTCGTTCGAAGGTGCCATTGACCATTTTCTCTGTCGAAACTTTGTACATGGCCAATTCCTGATGGACTACATCATGATCCCGCAGCACAAATGCTTTTACCACCCCAATGATTTTATCCAATTGCTTTTGAAGCTTTAGGACTTGTGTCTCCGTAGACTTGATCACAATGACGAATCTATGAATCCCTTGAATTTCAGATTCAGATGTGGTGAGGGATTCAATATTGATATGTCGACGTGTGAAAATCGTCGTAATTCTGTGTAAGAGGCCGATTTTATTTTCTGTAAAAACCGACAATGTATAAGTCTGTTCCTCTGTCATGTCAATTCAGATCAAGGTTCGAGTTTGATTTCAGAAATACTTGCACCACTAGGCACCATGGGGAATACATTTGCTTCCTTCTCAACGACTATATCCAACAGGTACGGCCCATCATAGGCCAGCATTTCATCCAGGGAGGCAGACAAATCTTCTCTGTGCTCCACTCTTTTTGCCTCCACGCCAAATCCTTTGGAAATGGTAACAAAATCAGGATTCATCAATTCTGTGAAGGAATACCGGCGTTCAAAAAATAACTGTTGCCATTGGCGGACCATGCCCAGGAAGTTGTTGTTGAGGATGATCACCTTCACAGCGGAATTGTTTTGAGTCAAGCACCCCAGTTCCTGCAAGGTCATTTGGAAAGCACCATCACCAATGAAGGCAAGTACTTCTCGGTCAGGCCGAGCCATTTTTGCGCCAAAGGCTGCTGGTAATGCAAAGCCCATAGTTCCCAATCCTCCACTGGATACCCAGGCATCAGTATCTGTGTATTTGTAATACCTCGCAGCAACCATTTGGTGCTGGCCAACATCTGTTACCACAATGGCTTTTCCTTCGGTCTTGTCTGACAACATTTTGACGACTTCTCCCATGTGGATTTTGCCATCCCCTGGAAACAAGTCTTTGCGAATGACCTTTTCATACTCAATCTCCTCACAAGCCTTGAACTCTGCCATCCACTCTGGATGACTCTTCTGCTCCACAAGTGGAATAAGGGCTTCGAGGACAGGTTTTGCATCCCCAATCAGCGGGACATCAGCCTTGACATTTTTGTCTATTTCTGAAGGATCTATCTCAATATGGATGACCTTTGCCTGTTTGGCATATCGGTTGACATCTCCAGTTACCCGATCATCGAATCGCATCCCAATCGCAATCAGGACATCACATTCATTGGTTTTGATATTTGGACCATAATTTCCGTGCATGCCAAGCATGCCAGTATGGAGCGGATGATCCGTTGGCATGGCAGAGAGACCTTGCAGTGTGCTGCCAAAAGGAATGCCAGTTTTTTCTACAAATATCTTGAAAGCTTCCTGTGCGCCTGAGATCAAAACCCCATGTCCTAACAACACATAGGGCTTTCGGGCATGATTGATCAGGTCTGCCGCTGCCTTGACTTTATCCGGATTGGGTTCTGGGTAGGGATGATAAGCACGAATGCTTTCACAAGATGAATACGTAAATTCCAGTTCTCCCAATTCTGCATTCTTGCACAGGTCAATAACAACAGGGCCCGGACGACCAGAATTGGCTATATAAAAGGCTTTCGCAATAATCTCAGGGATTTCGCTTGCATCGGTGATTTGGTAGTTCCACTTGGTGATCGGCATGGTCACCCCGACAACATCTGTCTCCTGAAACGCATCAGAACCAAGTAGGTGCTTGGGGACCTGACCACATATACATACGAGGGGAGTTGAGTCCATCATGGCATCGGCTATGCCTGTCACCAAGTTGGTTGCCCCAGGACCAGAGGTCACAAGGCAAACACCAGTCTTGTTGGTTACACGTGCATACCCTTGAGCGGCATGCGTGGCTCCTTGTTCATGTCGGACCAGAATATGATTGATCTGATCCAGATAGTCATACAAGGCGTCATAAACAGGCATGATTGCTCCTCCTGGATACCCAAATATGGTATCAACACCTTCGGCTATCAGGGAAAGAATAACGGCTTCTGAACCAGAAACGGTTCTTTTTTTCGTAGCTGGGACTGCTGATTGCCCAGTATTTTGTACTGTTGCCATGAACTCAGATTTTGAGATTCACTAAAGAAAAAAATGGCGTATGTGAATGTCTATCTAAAAAGGAAGGCGAATGCGCTACAAGTAACGATTTATTCATCAGTGACACAACCTTCCGAGGCAGAAGACACAGATTGACTATATTTATAAAGAATGCCCCTGCTAGCTCGCGAAGGTTTAGGGGTCCAATTGCTTCTTCTTCTTTCAATTTCCCGTTCATCAATATGTACTTCCAGGCGATTCTTGACTGCATCAATGGTAATTTTGTCCCCGTTCTCTAACAACCCGATCATTCCGCCAACCTGGGCTTCTGGAGTGATATGTCCAACTACAAATCCATGTGTCCCTCCTGAGAATCGCCCATCGGTGATCAATGCGACTGAATTTCCCAGGCCTGCACCGATAATGGCGCCAGTAGGTTTGAGCATCTCAGGCATTCCGGGGCCACCTTTGGGACCTTCATAACGAATCACAACCACATCCCCAGCCTGAACTTCTCCTCTTCCTATGGCATCATTGGCTTCGAACTCACTGTCAAAAACTCTGGCAGAGCCTTCAAAAACTTCCCCCTCTTTGCCAGTAATTTTCGCCACAGCCCCTTCTTCAGCCAGGTTGCCATAGAGAATCTGAAGATGTCCAGAAGGTTTGATTGGTGTAGAAAAGGAATGAATGATTTTTTGATCGGAGGGGAGAGGGGGGACTTCTTTCAAATTCTCGGCAATGGTTTTGCCAGTAACTGTCAGACACTCTCCATGCAAATATCCCTCGTCAAGCAAATATTTCATGATCACTGGTGTGCCACCCAATCGATGGACATCTTCCATTAGGTATTTTCCGCTAGGCTTTAGATCTGCCAAATAAGGGGTGCCATCACTGATTCGCTGGAAATCCGACAAATCCAGGGGAACCTCCATCGCCTTTGCCATGGCAATCAGATGAAGAACAGAGTTGGTTGATCCTCCCAAAACCATGATCATGCGCAGAGCATTTTCGAATGATTTTTTCGTGATGATATCAGCGGGTTTCAGGTCGGTTTCCAATAATCCCTGCATGGCAATCCCGGCCTGCACACTTTCATTGACTTTAGCGGAACTCGTAGCAGGATTGGAGGAACTAAATGGTAGACTCATTCCCATCGCTTCAATGGCTGTTGCCATGGTGTTGGCAGTATACATGCCACCGCATCCACCGGGGCCTGGACAAGCATGTTGAATGATTCCTTTGAACTGTTCTGGTGTGATATTGCCAGCATTTTTCTCCCCCAAAGCTTCAAAGGCTGAAACAATGTTCAAGGTCTGATCTTCATAGTGCCCAGAAGCAATCGATCCGCCATATACCAGAATGGCAGGCCTATTGAGTCGACTGATTGCCATCATGGCTCCTGGCATATTTTTATCACATCCGACTACTGCAATTACACCATCATACCATTGTGCATTCACGACTATCTCAATGGAATCTGCGATCCAATCCCTCGATGGCAGGGAATAACGCATGCCCTCAGTTCCCATGGAAATACCATCACTTACCCCTATGGTATGAAAAATTAAGCCCAAAGAACCTGATTGTTGTACACCTTGCTTGACCTGTTTTGCCAAATCATTGAGGTGCATATTGCATGGGTTTCCCTCATATCCTGTACTGACAATTCCGACTTGAGCTTTGTCTAAATCAGCTTCAGTTAGGCCCAAAGCATACAACATGGCTTGGGCGGCTGGCTGAGTCTCATCCTGGGTCAGTCTACGGCTATATTTGTTGATCATACCTCCAATCGTTGTTTTTTTAAGGGAAAAGCCATTCTCGGATGGAGAATGGCTTGTGTATCTATGCTGTGAATTCTATACCCATTCTCATCATTTCTGCGGAAAAATCACCACAGTTACAATGAGAATAATAGGTAGAGAAAATTGTGACATTTGAATTTATTTCGGTTAAGTGGGCCAAATATGGCAAGCATATCCTTTGTTTCCAAAAAAAAAGAAAATAATTAGCTGAACGACAAAACGAAAAATCACTTCGTTTAGTGATTGATTTCTTGAATTTCTGATTGAAAATTATGTTGGGAAATTGCTCTACTTGATCAGGTGTTTTTCTAATTCCCAACGTTCCCCAGTATTGGTAGACCAACTGATGATGCCCACGCCATGAGCGAAGACGGTCTCTATTGGAGAAATGTCATTTCGATTGGAGGCTAGCTGTCTGGAAATGATCACTGAGTCAAAAACATTTCCATTTGCTGTGTAAGAAGATTGGAGGGGCAATAATTCAAAACCTCCTGCTAGGAAAACTGAACTATCATTGTCTGGAGGGTAAAACATCTGGAAGACGATTTGAGGGCCTCTGAACCTAACAAATGTCTCTGTTAATGAAAATAATAATGAATGTCCCTCCAGAGAATGTGAATAATTGGAATCCAAGCGTGCGGTAAAATACCTTGTGCTGTCCCCATTTGAGAGTTCAATCACAAGTACATCCATACATTCCTTAGTTGCTTCATCATACATATCTTCTTCAATCACAAATTGGCTCACCCAAAGGCTGTCTATTCTACCAGAGTTGACTTCTCGATAGACCCACCAACTTCCTTCATGGAAGGCAAAATAGGAGAGGAAATCTGGCGCCAGCTCTGCGCAGGGACCTGGTTCATACGGCTGAAAGGACCAGCAGCTTATGAATATCAGGAGGCTTACAAAGCATATGCATCGAGAAATAGAATGCCGACTTATCATGGGTACTGTGTGTTCATTCGAATTCATCTATACTGGACCAGATTGGCTCTGAGTATAGAAAAGAAATCGGTAGTGGTTCAACTGGAATGCAAATCTTCCGACAGAATGTTTGTAGAGATGATCGGCAGACCATCTCTCGTTTTGCCTATCGTAGATAGGAAGCCATCCGCTTTGATAGCATCCCACCTAGCAATGGTCTGCCGATCATTGCTACGTGCCGATGACAGCCTTACATGTATTGCACTACCAAGAAATCATCCAATCTGCGAGAGGAAAATATGCTAATCTAAGTTCAGGCAAAGCTGAAAAATAAGGTTTTATAGGATTGTTTTGCCTTGTCCGACTACTTTTAGAATGCCATTCATTTGTTGCCAATGTCCGGGAAAGGTACAGACAAAAGGATAGTCTCCGGGCTCTTTGGGAGCAATGAATCTCAGGACCGCCTCTTCGTTTGGATCGACAAGTCCAGTATAATACATGACCTCTGGCTTATCTGGCACATATTCCCTGTCCATACCCTTAGGATCTTTGGCCAGAACATCTGCAGCTGCGCCTATCATGTCCAAGCTGCCGGGTTTGAGTATGATTAAATTGTGTTGCATGAGGTCCTTATTTGAGAAGGTGATCTCCACGGCCTTTCCTGCTTCCACGACCAATTCCGACTGATCATATTTCATGTCATTTTTGATGGTACTAAGGAAGATTCTTTGTGCATTGGGATCTGTACTTACCATTCGATCAACTCGTTTGCTTTCTGCTTCCTGGGAATGATTGGCAATCAGGCTTTGAGAAAAATGCTTGTCTGATGAAAAAGAAGATTCGACAAAATTGAGTGGGAATTCCTTGATCGGCTTGTATTTCCAGATTCCCATGATATCAATTTTCTTTTTCCCAGCCTGAACATAGAAATCTTCCTTTTTCCCAACCAAGCCACCCCCTCCACCATAATCTGTGACCTGGATCAACAGCTGATTGTTGCCCCTCCTGGCCACCTTGCGGGGAATGGGATAGTTCTTTACCTTGTTATAGGATTTCATGGTCTTTCCAATCATGAATCCATTGACCCAGGTTTCGTCATCATCGTCAATAAATCCAAGGTTCAGACTGACATTTCTTCTATGAGGAAGCTTGAAGGTAGAATAATACCAGACTACCCCATCATAACGTCCTAGCTCTCCACTTTCCCAATATTTTGGAACAGGCATTTCCCGATCCCAGTTTGCCAATTCTTTTTCGGGAGATTCCCAATTGAAAGATGCAGGACTTTGTCCCTCCTCTGAGGACTGAATTCCAAGGCCCTTGAATTCCGGGTCTTTTTCTAAAGCAGATAAGAACCCATCCCTGTGAACGACGGAAGCCACATATAAAGCCTGAGATAGCCATAAGTCCTTGATATTGACAGAATCTTTGGACGCCTGAAAGAGGGCTTTCCCGACATTGGCATCTTCAGGCATTTCGGACATAGCCAGGAATGCTGAGAGGCGCGTATGCAGATCCGGGTCATTGATCACATTGGCATCCAGAAATGCTTTTCTGGACCAGAAAGTTTTGGGAAGTACCATCATGGCAGACTTTCGAACTCCTGGGGCAGGATGCTCCAGCGCGGCAATGGCAGCTTTGTTGGCATCATCGTTATTGCCAGAGTAAGCCCCTAGACCATGCAGGGTCCACAGCGCATGAATGGCTCCCGGATTTGAGCCAATTCCATCCAAGTCGGTATTTCCAACTAGGGCAAGCAATTCGTCCAGGACATCCTGACGTCCCCTTTCCACCAGCATTCGTTGTGCTGTCAACCGCCAAAATAGATTGTCATGTTGCAAGGCCGCCACCAATGAAGAGGGATTGTCTTTGCTAAGGTTAGGCTGTCGGTAGTCAGGTGCTTGCTTGTTAATCACCCGATAAATCCGACCATGTGTTCGATCTCTCAAGGGATTGATGTGTGCATTGCCCTTTCCATTTTCGGCTTGATATCCGCCTCGATCTGGATTGGGCGTAGGATTGTGTTGGATGATGAAGTTGTACCAGTCTGCCACCCAAACAGCCCCATCCGGTCCGACTTCTGCATGTACAGGAGACACCCATTCGTCAGCACTGGCAAGAAGATTCCAGCCATCTTCGGCTCGATAGCCAGCTCCGTCCTTAACCAAATTGACTTTGGCTAATAAATGCCCTGTCGGTTCACAGACAAGCGCAACCTTGTTCCAGTATTCTTCCGGGAAGGCTCTGGCAGTATAGAGATTATGTCCTGCAGCAGCAGTAAAGCCTCCGAAAACATCTACCTGTCTGTATCTTTCTGTAATGGGATGATAATTGTAATAGGCAGCAATCTTGGCTCCCCCTTTTGCCGGAATCCCTTCTATGCCTTCAAAATAGCGATCCGGGATGGCCATATACCAGCTATGTGCATTATTGGCCGTGGAGCCAAACACATCGAAAGTTTCTGAAAAGCCAAGCCCCCAGGTATTATTGCTGGTTCTTGTCAGGTATTCAAATTCAGAGGCATCGGGTTTGAATCGATAAAATCCCTGTTTGAAAGAGAAATCCTCCCCGGCAATCCGTCCTTCGAATCCGGAATACCCCAGAGTTCCCCAAATCTGATTGTCAAAGCCATACATTAAGTTGGAAGGGCCCGCATGGGTATCGAAAGTACCCCAACCAGTAATGAGAACTTCCTTGATATCAGCTTTGTCATCTCCATCGGTATCCTTCAAGAACAGAAAATGTGGCGCTTGAGAAACGATGATTCCACCATTGGCAAATACCAGACTTGTTGGAATGTTGAGCTTGTCAGCAAATACAGTGAACTTATCCGCTTTGCCATCTCCATTGGTATCTTCACAAATCTTGATGCGGTCATCTCCAATACCGTCCTCATCCCTTACTTCGTTGGGATAGTCTACCGTTTCGATCACCCATAATCTGCCTCTTTCGTCCCAATCAAAAGCGATAGGATTAATAATATCGGGTTCGGAAGCGAATAACTGTAATTCAAATTCAGGGGGCACCTGTATAAATTTCTCTGACTCAGCTTGGCTAAAAGGGGATTGGTAGGGGAGGGGCGTGTTACGTTTTTCATAATTGGCAACATCTGTAGAAGGCGTATATTCATATTCAGGAAATGACAATTGCGACCAGAGGGTAGCTACTTCATCTCCCACAGCCCAAATGATTCCTTGTTTGATCAGTTGCTGAAAACCTTCATTGCTCCAGCTTCTTTCGTCATGGCCCGAGGCTGTGTAAAATACTCTCCCCTTGCCATGCGTTCGAATCCAGGTCCAGGGCTCTCTCGTCTCTCCTTCTACTCTTTCCATTAACACTTCTCTGTCTGGATTGTGATGATGATGAACATAGGTTTCATCCCAGACTTCAAAGGCTTCTAACCCTTGCGTGATCGCATGATTGTCTTTGATGATTTCAGTAGCAAAAGTAGCGGTATCATGGCTCTGAAATTGCGCTCCCACCAAGGCTACATATGCCTCTGAATTTCTGAAACAATGACTTGCACTATGGATAGGGATTAAGCCTTTTCCCCCTTCTACAAAACGCAACAAGGCTTTTTCCTGATCCGGGCTGATTTCATCATGATTGGCATAGATAATCAAGCCATCATACAAACTCAGGGTTTGATCGTTGAGATCCTCTGGATCATTGGTGTAGCTGATATTGATTCCATCTTTGCCCAAAGCGGCAGACAACATGGGAGCATATTGTTGGGAATTATGATGCTCGCTAGTATGTCCCAGAAACAGGATTTCGATTTTTCGAGGAACCTTCTGTTCTTCCTCACATCCCAGCAGAGCCAGGATCAGGCATCCGGTCAGTAGTGTTCGAATAGTAGTAGACATAGTAGATTATTTGTTGTTATGGAATGAGAAACGAATTCCAACTCCTATCAGAATCAAGGTCAAAACCATAAGCACCAAGGCGACAGGACGGTCAAAAAAACTCATCCAATCCCAACTGGACTTGATCACGCTGACCATGAATTGTTGTTCGAGAATTGGGCCGAGGACCATCCCAAGTACAACTTGGGCAAGCGGAAAACCTCCACGCCTTAACAAAAAGGCAAATCCACCCATTCCCACCATGATGAGCACATCGTTGGGATTGCGATTGATAGCGAAAGCACCAGCAACACAGATCGCTGAAATAATACTGAGGAGAATTGGAAGCGGAATTTTGATGATCCGATTGGCCATCCTGGCAGTCACATATCCCCAAAATGGCAAAAGAATCAAGTTGGCAATGAAAAAGGTCAAAAATAATGTTGTAGGCAACTCAGGCATCTGATCAAAAAGAAGCGGGCCAGGTGTAATGCCCTTCATAAGGAAAACCCCCAACACCATGGCCGTGATGGTATCTCCAGGCAATCCCAGAGCCAATGCTGGAATCCATGCACTGGCAACGGCAGCATTGTTGCTGCTGCTGCCGGCCAGAACAACTTCTTCTTCCGTATCTGCGGACATTGTCCTTGAAGATCTTCTGCGCATTTTTTGGATGCTGCTCGCTACCCATGCACCTATATCTGCTCCTGCACCAGGAAGGAACCCAACCACCATGCCCATGAGTGAAGATCTGATGACCAATATCCATTTTCGTCCAATAAGTTTGAGCGGGTCAAGAAAAAAGGCATGCCACATCTTTTGTATGCTTTGATCTGGGGCTTTGGTTTCTTCCTTTTTTCGATACAAAAATTCCAACACCTCCGAGAACCCGAACAAGCCAATCATGGCTACGATATAGTTAAGACCGCCCAGCAAATCCGGAATGCCAAAATGGAATCTCGCATGCCCCAAGGTTGGATCGATTCCAACTGTAGCAAAAAATAACCCAATTAAGAGAGAGACAAGTCCTTTTAAGGGGGACTTTTGAGAGGCGAAAACCCCGGCGCTTAAGCCTAAAACTGCAAGCCAAAAGTATTCGAAGGAGGAAAACTGTTTGGCAATTCCTGCGACTATCCCTGCCGTAAGGATCAGCAAAATTGTCCCAATTATTCCACCTACTGAAGACCCCATCGCGCTGATGCCTAAGCCATACAAAGGAGATTTTTTTCGGGTGAGCCTGTATAATTCATTGACATAAGCAGCGCTGGCAGGTGTACCAGGAACCTTGGCAATAGCAGCTCCGACGTCTCCTGCATAGATCGCCACTGATGCAATCGCAATGATGGCTGGCAAGGCAACTCCAGGTTCCAGAAAAAAAGCGAATGGGATAAACAGGGCTACAGCCAAGGTAGCAGTTAAGCCAGGGATGGCCCCAAATACTGCCCCATACATCCCGCCAAGTATGAGCGCCAATAATCCTTGCCATGTCAAGAGCTGACTCATACTGTTATGCCTAGACCTAAAGTGAAAATGAGATATAGAAAAAGGGTCGCACCAATGGAAATCGTTATCGCAAGCACCCATCTGAGTCGAAATAGAAGACCGATTCCCAAGCAAACGATTCCCGCTCCCAGGCTGAGGCCAAGGTAGGGAGCAAAGAAAGGGAACAGCATTCCCAATCCTATTCCTCCGGCTAAATTCTGCCATGAAGCTGGTGCCGAAAGAGAAGGTTCATTCGATTCTTCTTCCTTCCTGCTTAGAAAAAGGAGAGTAAGTCCGCTGATCATCAATCCTATAGAGATTATTCGAGGAAATAAAGAAGGGCCTGGATAGCCCCCGCTTTGGGTAGGAAAATCGGCGGTCGCAATCCAAAGTGCCAGCGCAAACAGGATGAGCAATCCACTGCTGATATATGTGGTTGATTTCTCAGACATAATGCAGAGTCTGAGATAGGGACTTTTTTTTAGAAAAGCAATATGCCAAGGCTTAGGCGAATAGAAATCCCCATCTCTCTTCCATCAAGGGTAGGGATGAACGGAAATAGGATTCCAATGCCGGGATTATCGTCCAAATGGATCGCATTACCTGCTACATATTTTTGATAATCTCGGAATTCAGGCCAATTTGAGCCTAAATTGACATTCGTATAATCCAGAGAAGTCCCAATATCCAGAGAGAAGCGAGATTTTAGGATCCATTGATACCCAAATCCCAATGAAAATTCCTTGATTACTGCTTGTCTAATTTCAATTGTCTGTCGGAAAGGAAAGAAGATATTATTCCCTTCATCAACAGGAATGATTTCGCTTTTCAATAAATCCATGCGGCCTCTTTCCATGCTGAATGAATAATAAAACCCTTTTGGAGCAGTGATTGCTGGATTCCAGTATTTTTTCAAAGTAAATCCAATCATCTTCTTTTTGAATTGCAAGGAATCCAATGGGGTGATTCTTTTGGACTGCTTCCATATTTGATTGGAAAAATGATGATTCAAACTGAGTGAAATATGACGACTTAACACAAATTCTCCTTCGACATCATATCCGCCTTCAAGGATCAGTTTTGACACGTCTGACTTCAGGATTATTCTTTTTCCCTGAAATCCACTTATCTGAGAAATACTTTGGAAATAGATCAGGGAAAGAATCAGAAAACAGAGGATTTTTCTCACAAAATAAGACATGCTATTTCAATTTTTTTATGAGATTGAAACTATCAAACAACACCCCGTTTAGCTCACCCGGATTGTGTTTTGCATTGAATTTTCTGACTTCTCTATACATGACTTCAGCTCGTTCAATATCAAGCAAAATTATGAAGTACAAGTTTTGATAATATGTTCTGAAGACTTTGGTATTTTTGTTGCCGATGAGTCCCATTATCATAAAGTATTTCGTATTGTATTCCTCCTTCAACCAACTTAAGTCTGAGTCAAGAATTATTTGTTCCTCAAACACCCTATTGGAAGAAACAGGACTGATAATTCCTCCACGTCTGCGTTTCGTCGAGATCTCCTGGTGAAAATTTGCTTGCAATAATTTCTCCTTCAAAGGCAGGAGATAGTTGAAGTAGGTAATTTGATTTTTTTTTAATGAAACAGGCGAATAAATTTCCAGGTCAATTTTTGCCAAAAGCGCATTTTTTTTAAGAATCGTGAGAATATTTCCCTCTTTTATTTCCTGATCAAGAATCATATTTTCTCTTGAAGAATAATCTTCAAACAAAATAAGATCGGGATCAATCAAAATGATTTTTTTGATTTGTTGATTTTCTTCCCGAAATGCAGGATTCGCTTCTATCCAAAGACCACTAGAAGTACCGATGCAGGAACTTAGAATGAGTGGTAATAGCCAGAAGAGGAATGGTATTTTCATTCGGTATATGTGTTAATTTTGTGTCTGGCAAAAGGAGCATGATTCCCGGAGGGATATGTTTGAAGATAGGTATGATAGGATTCTATACTTTTCTCCCGATTCGATCTCAATTCGTACATTCTTGCCTTGAGGATCATCAGCTGTTCAGAATCAGGGAACTTCTCCAATCTGTGCAAGACAAATGCTTGTCCTAAATCTAGGTATTCCTCAACACTCATGTAATGGAAGGTATTCGATAAAATGTCAAAAGGAACCTCGGCCGGATTGATTTTGGGGGGAAGGATGGAATCGCGATTTTTCTGTTTTGCATAATATGCAAGCCAAAACAAGGAAGTGGCAGCTTTTTCTTGCAGATATTGATTTTCTGGCCAATCCTCTGCCAGCCTGAGGGCCAGATATAAGGCTTGGACATATAAGGTGCGATTGGAGAGTTTTTCTACTCTTTCAAAAATGGAAATCAACTGAATTCTGCGAAATTCTGCCGAATCAAAAAATATGAAGGATTCCCCTTTGATTTCCTTTTCATTGGTTAATTTTTCTGCCAACTTCTCGATTCTTAGTTCAATACTGGGGTGAGTTGATAAGGTAGAATCTGATGTTTCTTCTTCAGATCGTTGTCTATCGTTGTCTGCTTTTGAATATAGTGGGGAGGATTTGTTGAGGAAGTAAATTGAGCTTGGCTCGATCGGAAGTTCAGGAAGTTGAAACAATGCCTTCAAATCCAATTCAGGATATGAAGGAGTGAAATCAATCAGTTGCAATCGCTTAAGTGCTTGCAGAGACTCAGAAGCATCATAGTCTGACAGAAGAATCCTGTTTAATCCGGCGAGATCAGCTTGTAATTCTTGTTCCCGCCCATATTTAAGAATCTCGAGGAGTTTCTCAGAATCATTTTCTTCCCAGGCTTCTTGATTTTTTAGTTCTTTTCCTTTTTTAAACTGTTCAAGGGAATGCTTCAATTGAAAATGTGATATCTCATGTGAGAGGATGTAAGCAAGTTGGGCTTCATTCTCTAAATAGGGAAGCAAGGAGAGATTCAAAAAAATACTTCCGTCTCGAAAGCAAGTTGCATTGGGAGATAGGAGTTTGGTTGCATAAATGTGAATAGATCCTCTAAGCATGGGGTCATCTCGAAGCAAGTAATCCACAAGACGATTTAAATATTGTCCAATTTCATCATGAAAATAGACATTGCCGCTCCAAAGGGTTTGATTCAATGCAAAATTGGAATAAGCATAAAATTCAATGGCATCGGTAGAGTTCAAGGAATCCACTTGAGAGGCAGTCTCCATGAGGGTTTTTTGACGCACGTTGTCAAGAAGTTCTGCTGGGAGATCTTCTGTAATTTGGATTGGCGTATAGGTGTGCTCAAACTGTCCCTGAAGCTTTGATAAGCTCCCCATCATAAAAAAAAAGAGTAAATATCTCATGAGGGTTTTCATGGTTTCCAATCAGTAAATACTTTTTCACTTGGTTCAAGATAGAAGGTTATCAGTTTTTTCTTGTTTCTATTATACCCAATAGTATCAATTGCCAAATTTGTAAACTGTTCATACATTCTTTCTGATCCATTAGAAAAACCATATAGAATATTACTGCCATCAGGACTGGGAGTTACTCCAGCACCTATAAAGTTCATTTGTATGGGATCGCGATTCCAATTTACCCTGGAAAACCAGTATCCATTGTATTGATATGTAGAATTGGACATGGTATCAAGCGGATGAAATCTCATTTCAAACATAAATCTCCCGTTTGCGGACAGGCGGGTATATGCGTGCAAGTCTGAAAACCCATGATAAGGATAGGTGATGGTTTGCTCGTACTCATCTCCATTCAATACTCCTACCGTTTTATAAGTTCTTCGCGTTCTGACATTGGGGGTTCCGTCCTGATAACTATATGCAAAAACAAAAGTCCCATTCTTTGCCATATGAAAGGAATGTGCCTGATAGGATGCTTGGGGGACCTTAAATGAAGGAATGTTGATGGGGGGGCCATGGAATTGCACATCATTATCTGCAAGAATATACAAAGTCTGATCATCTGGGCTCCATCCAAAATCTTTAATTTCCCCTGATACAGAGACCTGACTTAACTCCCTGCCGGTCGAATCAATGATTTGAATCTTCCCTTGATCATTGATATATGCGAGTTTGTTGTGATCAAAACTTAGCACAATCATTTCTTTTTCCAATTCCGGGGTGTGAGTCACTTGGCGTGGAGACAAGTCCCCAGTTACCAAAAGGTAGATGTCATGTTGATGAATGTATGCGATTGCTCCCTCAAATTCTGGCAGAACCCTATCCCCTTCTATGTAGGAAAGGGTTCTGCTAAATTCAGTTGGACCTGACCAACATCCTGAGCAAATACTCATGACAACGCATAGTCCGATCCCAAGATGAATGAGTGAATGGTTATTATGGAAACACAAGCTCACAGAAAATGTAATCATCTGAATGAATAATATTTGTGAATGAATAAAGGTACCTATAGTCGGTAGGAATGGCAATACTCCATTTATCAGTGGAAGGAGGGAGGTGGTGAAAGGGGGAGTTGTCTTTGTAAAAGGAAAAATGAATGATTCTTCTAAGAGACTGCTTGAACATCTGTTGCTTATTGTTTGTATGCATCTTTTTTCCTCATCCTCCAGCTTTTTTTACTCTCATAGCACCACTACAAGAACAAAAAAGAGCCTTGTCTGAGAAAAAAATACACCCTAAAAATTCTTAGCACAGATATCAAAACCGTCTCTAAGCTAATTGATTCCAAAAGTAGAAATTCTACCTTTGCTTCCATGTTTGACTTGACTGCCATAGACTTCTCTCTCGCTGACTGGATCATTTTTGTTGTTGCCGGTGTATTCACGGGCATCATCAATACACTTGCCGGAAGTGGTTCCCTGATTACTTTGCCTATTTTTATATTGATCTGTGGTCTGCCTGCTCCCGTGGCTAATGGGACCAACCGAATTGGGGTATTGGTTCAGGGAGTTGTTGGCATCCGGGGATTTTGGAAAAATGGACAGTTGCCTTTGGAAGGAATAGGATGGCTCATCGTGCCTACAGTCATTGGGGCAAGTTTGGGGGCGTTGGTAGCAGTAGATTTGGATGAGAAGGGAATGAATCTTGCAATAGGAATTTTGATGGTATTTATGTTGGGAGTCATGCTGATCAATCCCAAACGATGGATCAGGGTTTCCCAGCCAGACCCAAGTCGAAATAAGCATCCCTTAACTCTCTTTATCTTCTTATTGATCGGGTTTTATGGCGGCTTCATTCAGGCAGGTGTAGGCATCTTTTTGCTAGCAGGGCTGGTGCTGATTGCCAAACTGGATCTTGGGAAAGCCAATGGGGTGAAATTATTGCTTGTCTTTGTCTTCAACCTGCCTGCGCTTCTCATTTTCATCATGGAAAATCAGGTGCATTTTATGTTTGGTACTTTGATGGCTATTTTTCAGGCTATAGGGGCCTATCTGGGGGTAAGATTTGTGGCAAAGGTTCCCAATGCCAATATCTGGATTCATCGTTTGTTGGTGGTCATCGTTGCAATTTCAGCCTTGAAATTTCTTGGACCCTACGATTATGTGTTGAGTTTGATAACAGAATAATTTCAAATTCTGGGATATTATTCCATTTACACTTCAAAAAAACGGATAATCCAGCAATTTTGCCTAATGGTGTATTTGAATGTCAGCTTGGCGACATTTTTGCATAATATTGTTTGTGAAACGGTTATACCTTGGGTCAAATCCCAGCCTATTTATTTTTTTTCACAAACCGTATTGAGAGAATGACCAGAGTTTTTGCGATTAGTTTTTTTTGCTTTACCCTTGTTTTCTTATCCAGTTGTCGTCAGGACCCTTATCTAAATTCTTCCCTCAATCCACTTGACATTGAACTAGATGATCTGTTAAGCATGGAAGCTGGTGGTTTGGGCAAAAGTGCCTATCGTCTTCCCCCTTCAAATTTGTATCAAAAAATTCCACAAGACCCCAAGAATTCTTTGACTTCAGCCAAAATTCACCTGGGGCAACAACTCTATCACGAGACGGGTATGGCTATCAACGCCAAACATGCCAATGGGATGTATACCTATTCTTGTGCCAGTTGTCATCATGCTGCTGCCGGATTCCAGGCGGGCAGACAACAAGGGATTGGAGATGGTGGAGTCGGGTTTGGATTCAATGGAGAGAATAGGTTTGTGAGTCCTTATTATGATGCTGACAGCATTGATGTGCAGCCTATCCGGACACCTTCTGCCTTAAACATTGCATATCAAACCAATGTCCTGTGGAATGGTCAATTTGGGGCAACAGGAGTAAATGTCGGGACAGAAAGCAAATGGACCGAAGGAACTCCTTTGGCAGTGAATAAGCTGGGATACGAAGGGACTGAGATTCAGGCTATCGCTGGGATCACAGTACATCGCATGGAAGTAACAGACGATTTGATTGATGGCAAGCATTACAGAGAGTATTTTGATCAGGCATTTCCGAATGTCCCTGAATCAGAAAGATATACCAATGAATATGCAGGTCTGGCAATCGCGGCCTATGAGCGAACCCTTTTGGCCAATCAGGCTCCATTTCAGAAATGGTTGATCGGAGATCGGGAAGCTATGACAGATGGACAAAAAAGAGGAGCTGTCCTGTTTTTTGGACAGGCTGGCTGCAGCAGTTGCCATACCGGTCCAGCATTGAATTCTATGGAGTTTTATGCTTTGGGAATGGACAACCTGAAAGGGAGTGGGATTTATGGCGGGCAGGATGATAATGCCAATTTGGGAAGAGGAGGTTTTACAAAGAATCCAGAAGATAACCATAAGTTCAAGGTGCCGCAGCTGTACAATTTGAAGGATTCTCCTTTCCTGGGGCATGGAGGTACATTTCTATCCGTTCGGGAAGTCATAGAATACAAAAACAAGGCTATTCCCTCTTATGCCGAGGTTCTGAACTCAGAGTTGCCAGAGGAGTTTTCTCCTTTGAATTTGAGAAATGACGAGATTGAGGACCTTGTTGATTTTGTAGAAAATGCCCTGTACGATCCCGATCTTGAACGCTACGTCCCCTCAAGACTGAGTTCAGGATTTTGTTTCCCTAATAATGATAGTGTTTCGAAAAATGATCTAGGCTGTCAATAAAGATCCAGCCTGTACATAAATATTAATGTCTTCCAGGACCTACCGGAGTAGGCCTGGAAGACGTTCCTTTTGCTCCAGTTTATGATCCGATCCTCAGCGGAACAAGCTCTCCAGTTGGTGTGAGCATGAAGAATTCCTTCTGAGGAAGAGGTATCTGTTGAATCGGTTGTTTGATTTTTATCCGAATTTCATAGATAAGCTGGATCGATGGTTCCAGCATGATCGGATTGATGACAAAATCAAAATCCTTGTTGACAATTGGTTGATGAAAGCTTGTGGGGGTTTTGTGTACAGAGTTGACCTTCCCTTTTGAAGGTTGAAAAGAGGGCCTGGAAAATGCCTGATATGACTGATAGGATTCTAGCGGGTAGATGGTTTGAAACCCCTCCACGATTTGTTTGTCCATGCTGTCTAGCGGGTAATTCAGCAAAGTGGAGATCCGACCAATCTTGGCAGCAAGTACAGAATCTGCTTGTTGTCTCAATTCCTGCTTATTGAGTTCGAGTGCATGAGAGAGATAATCTACTCGTATCAAATCGTAGATTTCGACCTTTGAACAGATTTTCATCAAGTCATTGAGAGTGTTTACTTCCTCAAAGTGAATATGAAGGGTTTTCTTGATTTCAAAGCCTGCGGGAATCTCATTATAGCTATTTCGACTGAAAACTTTGTTTTCCTCTTCGTATTCATAGATCGGCACAAAAGAGACCATATCTACATATAACTCAGCATCAGGATGGCTCGACAGCTGTTCCTGAACATATGTTATCCTTTTTTCGAGCTGCTCATAGACTTCATCCGTTGTTTTTCCGATTTGTGTGAGCCCAAACAAGGCGATATAAGAATCAGCCTCCACATTATACATTCCTTTCGCAGAAATATATAGCTCGTTATTGGAGTTGAATGATAAGGGGAGTTCGAAGACAGGAAGTTGAACCCCAGCTGCAGATTGCCTCGAAGAATAAAGGGATTGTGCAGGAGGACCATGAGCCTCTCGTTGGTAATTGATGTTGCCAGAGTTCTGGCCAAAACAAAGGATGGACCAGAGACTGACCACAAGACATGCGAAACATTTCATACAAAAACAAATAAGTGGATCAATAGTCTGACAAATACTCTTCACTGGAAAGATGTTGATTCATTTTCTCTGCATAGGAAGATAGAATGGATTCAACCCTGGATACATCAGCATCTTCAGCGACCTGCCCGATACTGATCATGCGATGATGATTGTCCAGGGTTTCTTGAACAATTGCCTGGGCCTTCGATGATTGTCCATTGTGATGCGCAATCGCCATATCTTTCAGACCTTGGGCCATCACAGCTATCGCATAGGATTTGTGGTGTTCAAGATGTGGAGAGAGAGCAGAGTGATGATGAGAATGAGGAAGGGCTTGAGAAGCGGTCAAATGATGTTTTTTTCCTTTTTTGACGTCGAAATAATGAAGATTGGCTTCCACGCTCGGACTAGACCGAGGGAATCCTGATTTTTGATGGAATTTAATCATGATGACCTGAGTGAGTCCATGATTCATTTGGTTCAGAGGAAGGCGAATGTGATTTCCCTGAATGATAGGCTCATATCCATAGAAGGTCTCTATCTCCAGTCGAGGATCAAACTGGATTTCCAGAACGGGATCGGTTGCCACAGGAGCCAGAAGTCCTTGAACCTCATCTACAAATACTTTTTGAAGATCCTCCTCATCATCTACAAAGTGAAAAGAATGCCGACCGCTTTTGGTGAATTCTCTGGCCAACTCGTGTTGAAAATTACTGCCAAGGCAAATCATGGCACAATCCACTTCATAGGTATGCTCAAATTCTTTGGAATTCCCGATGATATGGTTGGGGTCAACAACCCCCGTATTGGTAATGGCATCGGTAAGAATTAGCAATCGATTGGTCCTACTGGCATCATAATACTTCAGCAATTCTCTATATCCTGTCAAGATGCCACGATTCAGATCAGTAGATCCTCTTACTTCCAATCTGTTGATGGCCTGAAATAGAGCTTCTCCATCTCCGACGAGCTGGGCAGGATGCATCACAAAGGATTCATGATCAAATGCAATCAGAGACACAACATCAGTTGGCCGAAGAGAGCGCGTCAGTTTGCGTAAGGCTTTCTTTGCATTGTTGATTCGATCTCCTGACATGGACCCACTCCGATCTATCACCAATGATAGGTTCAAAGGGGCAGCTTCTTCCATATTGGACAATAAAGGAGTCGTAATTCCAACCATCAAGACAGGCTCATCAAGATCAGGGTATCCCCACTGAAGATCCATATGAACAGCTTCTCCTTGTTCAGGCATCGGAATCATATGCGTATGATAGTTCATATATTCCTCCACCACCACTTCTTCTGGCTGAGGAATGATGGCTTGTTTGGCACGAAGTTTTCCGAGAGCCATACCAGTTGTGCTATAAAAGGCCTGACTCAATAGATGGGTATATCCTCCACAGAAAATCAGGAGGAGTATCCATCGATGTAATGATGTTGTCGTGTTCATTATTGCTTTGGTTTATGGGTGAATGAAAGACACAGGCAAGAACAGCTCAATCTTTCAAAAAGTGTTTGCACAAGCCTTGAAGAGTATTTGTAAAATGTTTTACAAGGATTTTTCTATCCCATCCTGCAAGTTTTTTCTTCCTTGATGTGTATCTTGGCTCTCATGCAAGAGAGAGAGTTGCAACAATTCCAACAACTCAAACAAGCGGTGGGGAAATCCTACCAGCAAGCACATCCTTATTGCGATATTCCTATACACCAGTGGCGGGGACAGGATATTGTGAACTTTCAGGAGCATTTGCAATCAACTGTTCAGGGAAGAATCAGTGAGAAATGGTTCTACACACATATCAAAAGCAGAGAGAATAATCGACTTCCCCGAATTGATATGCTCAACCTGCTCAGTGCATATGCTGGATTCAATGATTGGCAGGATTTTAAGTTTCAGCATGCCCCCAGGGTGGAGGAAGGGGCGGACCAGTCAAAGGGTTTCCTAGAGAGAAGATGGCAAAAGTGGGGGATTCTGCTTGGCTTGCTGGGATTGTTAGGCTCAGGAATTTGGTTGTTTGCATTACCCAAAGGGAATTATACCTTTTGTTTTGTGGATGGAACAACAGGCAAACCTATCCAGCCCAAGGGATTAGAAGTCATTGTGGTGGAGGAGGGAGAAAGCCCCCGTAAACTGTCTTGTGATGCAAAAGCCTGTTTGGAGTTGCCCGTATCGCTGGAATCTATTCAATTTATTGTCTCTGCCCCCTATTACCATGCTGATACCATTTTTCGAAAACTGAACAAAAGCCGCCAACGCGAGGAAATCAAATTGAAAACGGATGATTATGCCCTGATGATCCATTATTTTTCATCAGATAACAAAAAGGATTGGGAGAAACGCAGGAAGCAGCTTGAGAAGATTTTTGCCAATCATGCCAAAATCTTTCAGGTATCTCCCAATCATGAAATGGGTATGGAGATGTACAACAAAATGGAATTCATTAACAAACTCACTATTCCTATCAAAAGTCTCGGACAAATCGAGGTATTGGAGACAATCTATGAGGAAGACAAAATTGTAGGACTGAAGTTTATCCAAAAGGAAAAGAAATGAAAAGAGGTTGTTACATATCCTTACTGCTCTTCCCGCTGATCTATTTCGGTGGGATACAAGAGGGAAAGGGGCAATCGGAAGTGGCCCTGAAAAACGTCCCCAATTCCTATGAACCCTCAATCCAGCAAAATTTTCAGGCCACCCCTTCCCATCAACTTCAGTTTGATGCCTATATCGACCGGGGAAAACAAAAGGTGCAGGATCTCTTTGATTATTGTGCTTTGCTTTCATCAACCGAACAAAGAAAAAAATGGGGCCCTTATTTGGATGAACAGCTTATCACCCTATTTCTGACAGATTCTGTCATCTGTTTTGACCAGCCTACAGTTTCCGCATTTGTGCGACAATCCAAGATCCAACTGGTCTCAGACAGCAATGTAGTGATCCAATTGCTTCAACCATTTGAACCATATCGCGATGGATTTTTGGCACAAATGCTCGTTCATTACGGGGCAGATAATGGCAAGAAGCAAACATCGGTTCAGGTGGACATTCATCTTGTTCGCACAAGCCAAATGTTTGGCAAAGAACTGCTCTGGGTATGGAAAGTCCTGCTGGGAAATGTGCAAAAAAGCTAATGTGGACTTGCCGATCAATCATGCTAGAATTCAAAGGCCCAGATTAGCCCCATGAAATATTGTGGAGTAATTTGTTGGCTAAATCCCATATTCCTTATTCCCCAATTCCGAGACCTTGAGTTTGAGCCATTCTAGGTTTGAGGTTTGTTTGCTGGAATATATATTGTCCTTCAGTTTATGCCAGCGCATTGAAAAATCCTTCTCAGATAGGACATACTTCCGATCCTTGAGGCGAATCAAATGTTTCAACCACCGGAGAAAATTGGTTTGCTGTGTTCGGTTTTTTGCTGAAATTTCCTTATTCCTCCTCAAGAATCCCCCAAAAGAATCGATTTGATATAAAGCACTCTCCAATTCATTCGACTCATAATAGATTCTCAACAGCAATTGCCGAGCACTGATTTGGTAGTAGACATCTGTAAATTCGACCCCCTGCAACAGTCGAATGGCCTGTTTGGATTGATCCGTTTCAAAGAAATAAGAAGCCAGACTGAAATTGAACACATTTTCTCGAAAAGATGCCTGTACCCGCTCCTTGTATTGGTGAATGAAATCCTCTACCCAATCGTATTCCTTTAAGCGTAAGGCAACGGTGACGATATTTTTATAATCAGTATGAGCCAATTCACCTCTGTCAAAGATGATCTCATTGGCCAATTGCTGACGATATAGCTTGAAAATTTCAAACAAATATTCACTCTCTCCCTGATTGATTCTCCGGATGCAGAAATTCTGCGCATGTTTGTACAGACCTCTCGCCTCTTCTGGTTGAAAAAATGAAAACAAGCGGTCAAGTAAATCGACGAGGCTCTGATACTGTTCATCACGTCCATCCGCCAGACAGAGGTAGATCTGATAGTACACCTGAATTGAAGGAATCTGCCAAAATTCATGATCCCCTTCCTGGAGGAATGTTAGAATCTCTTTGATCATGGGATTTTGGAAGTCGACAGAGAATACGTTTTGTCGATTGAGCATCTCGCAGCTTTCCTTCAGTTTTTGCCCCAAATACCAAGCATCCAAAGAATCCATTTTGACTTGGAGACTGTCGTCAAGCTTTCGGAGATGCTGCTGTCCATAAAAGCCATTGGCTTCCTTTGCCAGTTCATATGTAGCAAAATAGTGATCCGAATCGCGTTGAGGGCTCTCCTGCATCAGCCGCTTGATTTTCTTGTATTGTTTGCCAAATACATCCTCGATTCTCCGCTTTCTGAATTGTGCCAGTGCCAGGAGGTCTTCTCGTACGGGATACTTTGCCAATTCTACTTGAGCCAAATACGTGTGGATATGTTGGAACAGTTGCGAAATGAGGACACGGATTCTTTTTTCCTGATAGGGGACCGAATCTCCATAAATTGAGCGAAAGAGCTGTGCTTTGTCCAATTTGTAGTCTGGATCACCCAATCTCTTTTTCAACAACTGAAAAAAGGAGAGGAGCTCTTGTCCGGTAGAGGATTTAAGCGTGTGGAGGGAAGCTTCTAGCTGTTTTAATTCCTTTGCTGAGAGAGCCAGAAGTGTAGAGAAAAGTTTGCTGTGTCTCATTTATGTGAGAAAATTTTGGACAAATTAATAAAAATATATATATAAAACTCTCTCTATTAGTAAGTTAAACTTTTATCATTCTCCTTAGTCTAAGGACAAATTGTATTTTTTGTCCTTTTTCCACATCCACACCTTCTCTATTATTGTATCATGATCGATAACCCAATAAGATTATGAAAAGAAACCTCCATATCCTCTTGCTTCTAAGCACCATTTTTTTGCCTGCTTCATTGATGAGTCAGACCATGGTCAGTGGTAATATTAGCACAAATACTACCTGGAACATGGCTGGAAGTCCCTATATCGTAACCGCGGATGTCATTGTCGATCCGATGGTCATTTTGACCATTCGACCGGGAGTGGTGGTGCGCTTCGATGCGGGTACAAGGATGGGTGTTCGTGGATTTTTAAGAGCAGTTGGGCAGGATACAGCAAGAATTCGATTCACCGCCAATGATACTTCGGCCACAGCAGGATTTTGGAAAGGAATCGTCGTGTCAGGCGCCACCAGAATGGAGAATGTGGTCGGGACCTACGCAAAGAAGTTTCTGTTTTTGTATGACGGAGGGACAAACCTAAGTCAGGTAAAAGGATCTATATTCTCGCAAAATGATACGGCCATGGTTTTTGATGGATCTTATCCGGATTCATTGCATGTCTGGAGATGTTTGTTTGAGAAGAACCGTATAGGAATGATTGCCGATTCTACAGCTTCCGTTCGATGGTCTATATTCAAGGAAAATGATTGGGGAATTCTAGGCAACCGCATAATTGTAGCTCGAAACAAGTTTATTGACAATGGATATGGAGCTATCCTCGAACGATCCGGAGTTGTCCGAAACACCTTTTCTGGGAATACAGTTGCAGGGCTGACAGAAGCCAGGTGTAGAGTTGGGTTTAACAGAATTGATCACAATGATATAGGAATAAGATCAAACCTTCTCCCTGGATCAATAATGAAGTTCAACCATCTGAGAGCCAATCGAGTTGGGCTTCGAATAGGGGCAGCTGCAGGCTCAAGTGCCACTGGTCAGACACAAGGAATATTCAGAAGAAACTCTATTTGCAATAGTTGGCTATACAATGCTGCGAACTTCTCAGACTCCACTGTAACCATAGATCTGGAGCAGAATTGCTGGTGTGATTCCGATTCCGCAGCAGTTGCGGCCACCATTTTTGATGGCAATGATACCAGTGCTGTTGGATTTGTGGACTTTCTCCCGATGGATACCACCTTTTGTGAACCAGATCGGGTATATCCAGGAGATGCCAATTACAACGGAATCGCCAATATCTTTGACATTTTCCCAATCGGATTGAAATTTGGATCAACAGGGCCAACCCGACCAAATGCTACCGTCCAGTGGGTAGGACAGCCAGCTCCAGACTGGAATGATACCCTTCCCAATGGCGTAAACATCAAGCATACCGATTGCAATGGAGATGGCGTCATCAATCTTCAGGATATTGGTCCCATCATCCTTAACTACGGCAATACACATAACAGCAACAAAACAACAGTAACGGATGGCATTCCTCTATCTATCTCTTTGCCTACTACCGTGAATGAAGGGGATACGATAAGCTTCCCAATCAACTTCGGCACCTCTTTGTTCCCTGCCCAAAATGTCTATGGAATCGCTTTCTCAGTCGCTTATGATACGAGCCTTGTCAAACCTGGAACCTTTAGTATTGACTTCAGCAATTCCTGGATGGGAACACAGGGAACTGACCTGATTGGATTCGCCCATGACATTTATCAAGATGGAACCTTGGATATAGGATTGGTACGAACAAACCAAACCCCCATGAGTGGATCTGGATTGTTAGCAGATGTTACCGTAGTCATAGACGAAGACATTGCCAAGACCTTCATCCCTCTTACCTTCGAATTCCTGGAATCTCGTGCAATCGATGCAGTGAATGAAGATGTGCCCGTTACAGGTTACAACTCTGAGTCAGAGGTCTCTACGACATCTATTTCAGATGAAGTTCTGTCAACATTCTCTTTTTATCCCAATCCAGTAGAGGATATCTTGACAGTAGAGCATGGACACATCGAGATTCGCGAATTGCGAATCACAACCCTCGCAGGCCAGACACTCTTAACAAAAAACACCCAGAATGTTGCCAAATCTGAGATCAGCCTTAGCAAGTATCCCAATGGAATGTACTTCTTGACTGTTCTAACAGACGAAGGCAAGCATACTGAAAAGATTTACATCGTCAGGTAATCGATCTTCGGATCGAGCCCAACAGGAATCGCCTGCCAGTTTTGGCAGGCGATTGTTTGTTTAGGGAATTAGATCCAAAATCAGGATGGATCTTGATGGGCAGGAGAGGCTGTCGAGATGTGGGAGAGATTCTTTTGTAATGACATTTATAGCAGCGGTGAACGATTTCGTACGTTCCTGGTATTTGCTCATGCTCAGGGGTTGGGAGGTGTCATTCTGATTGATCACAACCATGACTGTTTGATCGGGATGATATCTGAAGTAAACATATACTCCCTCTTCAGGGACAAACTGCATCAGTTTTCCTTGTGTAATGGCAGGGCTGTTTTTTCTGAATCGGGCAAGGGTTCGAATATATTCAAAGGCTTCTTGTTCTAATTCTGTGCGTCCCTCTTCATGGAATTTATTCACTTTATCTGCTTGCCATCCACCAGGAAAATCTTCTCTTACCTTGTCATGATTGGAATGATCAAAGTCATTTTTCATCAAAATCTCAGTCCCATAATACAGTTGAGGAATTCCTCTGGTTGTGAGCATCAATCCAATTCCCATTTTGAAAGCTTGCATATCTTCCCCCACTCTCGAGAAGAACCTGCCCAAATCATGATTGTCAAGAAAGACAACATTTTGAGAAGGATCTTGATAGACATAATCTTTGGCCAACGTATAATACACCCTTGCCAATCCTTCAGTCCATCCAAAATTTTCACTCAAGGCATCATAAATGGCATAATTCAATTGAAAATCTGTAACCCCCTCCAAATGACTATTGATCTTTTTGTTGGGGATACCTTCCGTGAACCAGGCCTGCACAGGAACCCCATGTACCCATGTTTCGCCAAAGAGCGTGAACAGGGGATACTCTTCTTTGATCCGTATGGCCAACTGCGCCATAAACTCCTGATCTGCATAGGCATAGGTGTCGATTCTGTAACCATCCAGTCCGGCATATTCTATCCACCAGATGCTGTTTTGAATCAGATAATTGCTCACATGTTCATTCTGTTGGTTTAAGTCTGGCATGTGTGTGTCAAACCAACCATTGCTCATCAGATTCCGATCATATTCAGAAGCATAAGGATCGAGTAGGGTGGGGGCTCTGTATGTGGTTTGTGTAAAGTTGTCAAACTGATGAATCCAATCCTGACTGGGAAGGCTTTCGATAAAAAAATGTTGATCCCCGACATGATTATAAACTACATCCCTGATCACTTTGATCCCGCGTTGATGAGCCTCTTGTACAAAATTTAGATAGGCATCATTGCCACCCAGCCTTGGATCGATTCTATAGTGATCTGTAATGGCATATCCGTGATAGGATTCTTTTGGTTGATTATTCTCCTCTACTGGATTGAGCCAAATGGTGGTTATTCCTAGATCTTGCAAATAATCCAGATGATTCACAATCCCTTGCAGATCTCCACCGTGCCGCTGGTATTGTTTGGTCCGGGAAGATGAGGATTGTTGCATGCCTGAGATCACATCATTTGTTGAATCGCCATTGGAGAATCTGTCTGGCATGATCAGATAGATACAGTCATTGTCATTGACTCCCTGAATTCTGTTGTCGAATCCTTGTCTGGCTTTCAGTTCATATTGTACAGTTGATGCCAGTCCATTTTTTGTGAAAATGAATGAAAATATCCCGGGTTTTGCTGTAGTTGGGTCGATTTTAAGATCCAAAAATAGATAATCTGAATTGTCTACCTGTGTGACCCCCAGCAAAATAAGACCTTCTCCTTCAACTGTTACTTGACATCCAGATAAGTTTCTCCCATGGACGAGAAGTTCAAGGTCAGGGCTTCCCATTTCTACCCACCAGAAGGGAGGATCAACCCGCGTAATCTGGAAAGATTGAGCTGTTCCCAGGTAGGGTAGCAAAGCAAAACTGAGGAAAAACAAAAAAGTCTGAATATGAATAAATCTCCCTGTCATATGGCACGATTTGCTTGGATAATATGCTGGGAAATTACAGAAAACTTTTACAATCAGGGAGACCTGAGTGGAAAGGCTAGGTTCTGTTGATTTTCACAATTATGCAAACCTTTTTACGATTCTGTCAACCTTCAGACGAAGAATTTTCTTAGATTTAAACTTCTGTCCTGGAAATCCATGAAAGCAAGAAGAATACGATTGATTTTTACTACTTGATTGAATAGAATTTCGATAACTATGATGGTCCCTCCCTCAAAGCAAACCAAATTGTGGAAGACGAAACGAATCTCCGCTGCTGTTTTTAATCGAAGTATTTCCTTTTTGTTTGTGCTCAGTATTTTGCTCGGTCCCATGGGAACTGGTTGCAAAAGAGGACAAAAATTGGAAGAGGAACGAGCCAAGGAGGCTGCTGCTGCCAAGCAAAGAGCAGTGGATCAGGCTCGCTCTGATTTAGAAGGCCTGATGGCAACCCCAGTGAGAGATTTTTCAGACCTTGAAGAAAGAGAGTCTATTCTGGCCGATATCAAAAACCGCAACATTGATGATGCAGGAGTTCGGGCCTTGATCAGGAAAGTTGAATACTTTTTGCAGCAAGAAAGAGCCAGATTGGAAGCCGAGCAAATTCCCCCCGAACCCCCTGTTGATCCAATGGCAGATCTGAAAAATCGCTTGGGTCAACAATTTACACAAATTGCAAGAGCCGGAAATGTGAACATGGCCAATGCAAGTATCCAGCAAGCGATTGGAATGTTTAGCTCACCCTCTACTCCTGTCTTAGTCGTGATCAGTGAGGAAAATGGAAAGAAGGATTATGATCGACCTACCACGATCGAAAAATACCTCAACTACATCAAAGATCAGAGACGAAACCCGAATCAAATCTCCCACATAGAAACAAATGGGGCCGGCAAAATTACGCAACTGGAACTCACCAAACGATAAGCGATTGGCCCTATCACACACATCATTTTGTCTGAATAATTTGTCCGAATAATTTGTCCGAATAATATGTCAATTCATCACATATCTGCAACATTTGTTCTTGTTCTGGGTCTCTGTATTGGAGGATTTGCTCAGGGTGAAATCAGTCCTGAAAGAAAACAAGCCATTGATTCCCTGGCAATGGAGAAGGTCCGGGACCTCAGTCGATACATCAGTATCATTGGGAGCAAGGAAACCCTCTTTTCTGAAGGCAATCGAGTCATCGAACGTGCCGTGGAATTGTTTGCCGAAGGAAGCGAAATAGCCGTTTCTTCCCTAAGCAGATCAGACCTCCAGTATTTTGGTGTCCGACGGTACTTTGAGCGATTGATGGCCTTGAACTATGACCAAGTTACAATTAAGTGGTTCAATATCCAGTATATCAGTGACCTTGAATTGCAGCCAGATGGAAGATATGTAGGTGTCATCACTATCTATCAAAGATTTGAGGGTACAACGGATGATGGGCTCAAGTATATGGATACGACCAAAAAAGACATCACTGTCTATGTAGAGCGAAAAGAAACACAGATCGGAGGAAATCGGATCGAATTTTGGGATGTCCTGCTAGGAGATATTCGGGTAACTGAGACAATGCCTTAATCATTCTGGAAGAAGAACATCATAGAGCCATTTCCTTTGCTTCTTCCAATTAGATATCCTTATGTTGAACATCCCTTTTGATTCCCTTCTCTCAAGATCATTGTACAAGATTATTGTTTTTCTGGTACTCCTCTTACTGACAATTTCCTCTTCCCTTCAAGCCCAATGGGTAGGAGATTACCTGGGCGATGAACGAGCATTATATGCAGAAACCAAGCAGGTCAACCAGTTCTTCCGAAGATTTAATTGTGAAGAAGCGCCTGATGGAGAACGATATTTTCCTGGACAAAAAGGGTATCGAGATCCCAAGCTTCGACTGGAATATCTGGATATGTTGTTTGATCATGACAATGAGGCCATCACCAGAAAGCTTCGTTCCTCCTTTATATTAAAAGTAACTGACCCGAATAGATCTGTCTTTTTGGATTTTCATGGAGATGATTGGTTTGCAGAAGTCAACATTACTGTCGAATATCAGGGAAAAGAAGAAAAGATGACCCTCTTCATGGATTTGGAAGAAGGAGATGTTGGCTCCAAATGGGTCTTTAACAATGTCTACTTCGAACCTTTTCATCGACTCTTCTCTGCTCAGGTAAATGAAGAATTGGTTCCGCCCTTCATCCATCCATTGAGTCATGAATTGGACTTTATGGAATTCTCCAAAGTTTTCAAAAATAAGGAAAGGCTGGAAGTCTATGCCTCCAGCGAATTTCAACCAGACTATCTTACCTTGTTTTTGTATGAGAGTAAACAGCAGAAATTAAGGTTCAAAACCGTTAATAAAGTGAAGTTTCATTTTTTTCAGGTTGAAGGCTGGTATTTTGAGCTGAATGAATTCAACCGACCTGGAACCAATAAAGGGTGGCTGATCTCACAAATGATGCGCCTCCCTCCTGGACAAAAAGAGATTCTTCTCAAGTATATTTATCACAAATGATTCAACCTTCATTCAAGCGTGTACGATATGTTCTTTGTGTAAGCCTGTTGGGATCTCTTCAGATGATCTCTTCCGCTGTGGCACAATCAATCCCGGACACCACTGCCATCAGTGCATATAAGGAAGAGGCAAAGTACATGCTCTCATTTGTAGAATTTGTATTCAATACTGTTGGGGATCCATTCAGTTCTGCCCAACAAAAAGAAACGATCATTCAGGAAAGCTATCTGAAAGCATTCAGAGACCATGAAGTCCAGGTAGAAGACGATTTGGTGGAAAATCGGTCTACAGTAATCAACAAGGACATTCAAGCTTATCTCAAGGATATTGATTTCTTTTTCAAGGAAGCTCGATTCACCTTTCTGATAGAAGAGATCACTCATGAGGTCAATGAGACTGGAGAGTTGTACTTCAAAATTCAATTTGCTCGAAATCTTCAGGGCATCACCAATGACAATGATAGCGTGAACTCAAGCCAGGAACGATTTGTCGAGATTAACCTGGACCCAGAAAGACGCGAACTGAAAATTGCCAGCATGTATACCACCAAATTGAGCGAGCAGGAAGATTTGAAAAACTGGTGGAATACTATGCCCTATGGCTGGAAAAAAATATTCGCCAGTGAGGTATACATCAATGATACCCTGGGGATGGGTACCTTGCTTGAGCAAAATGAATTGCTGTTGGTAGGAGATACCTTGTTTTATTCTCAATCCTCAACTCCAGCCAGTGAAGCCAAATCGGCTTCTGCTTCCCTGGATGATCTCTTTGCTCCTTATGAAGATACCTTTGTTGTTTCCTCTCCGGATCTGTTTGAACATCTGAAGCAAATCCAATCCAGGACCAGCCTCGATCTTACCGGACAGGATCAACTCGACAATCTCGAACCACTGAGCAAGATGACTCAATTGAAAGAGTTGAATCTGTCAGGAACAAATGTCTATGACTTGGTCCCCTTACGAAACCTGACCCGCTTAGAAAGCCTCGATATTTCCTACTCCCAAATTGATGACCTCAGTCCATTGAAGTTCGCCATTGGCTTGAAAGACCTCAACATCAGTAATTCTCCACTGCTAGACTTGACCCCTCTTACCTTTTTTCCACAACTCAAAAGTCTTAACTGTTCTTACACTGATATATCAGATCTACAAGTAATTAGCAGCCTTTCCCAGTTGCGCGAACTCAACTTTCAAAATACGCAAGTGGAATCGATCGCGCCACTCGCTCCCCTTGAAATGTTGGAGCAATTAAGATTTGCCAATACCAAAGTGAAGGATCTTTCCGCTTTGAAGAACAAGCCACGCCTGGAGTTTCTGTACATTGACAACAATCAAGTATCAGACCTGGCTCCTCTTTCTACCAACTCCAAACTCCGCCTCATTCACTGTAATAAAACCTCAATTGAGAATCTTCATCCTCTGAGTTTGCTTACTGATCTCAAAAAAGTATACTGTGATAATACAAAAATTGGAAGAGTAGAAGCCGCAGAGTTTATGAAGAATAAGCCTGGATGCCTGGTGATTTTCGAATCTTCGGCCTTGACTGATTGGTGGAAAAACTTGCCTGGGGATTGGGAAACCTATTTTCTGGAGGTAATGCCTACCGCAAAGGTCGGCACAGAATACTTACATGAACTCGCCAAGATTACCAGTGTAGACATCCGGGAGAAGAAAAACATAAACAGCCTTGAACCTCTGCAAATGCTGACAAATCTGAAAGTCCTCAATTGTAGAGGTGCAGGAATCGATAAGTTGGAAGGCATAGAAGAGTTAGTGGAATTGAAAACTTTAAACTGTAGCTATACAGGTGTCCACAGTTTGGAACCAGCAAGATTTCTAAAGAGCCTTACCCAAATAGATGCCTCCAATACCTCCATCTCCTCGCTGGAACCCTTACAGGGCTTGAGTAGGCTGAGGAGAGTGATTCTGGATAAAACCGAGGTAGAAGAAATCATGCCACTTGTCTCAGTGAGTGGACTCAAGACCATTTTTTGTGATGAGACACATGTGAAGACAGAAGAAGTGCAGAGATTTTTGATGAAGTCTCCAGATTGTTTGCTTGTCTTCCAAACAGCCGAATTAGAAGTTTGGTGGAAGAGATTGGGAAAAACCTGGCAAGGCATATTCCAGAACCATGTCAAAAGCAAAATGGCCCCGAACAGAAAGCAGCTTCATCAGATGATCTCCCTGAAAGCCATTTCAATAGAGGACAATTCGGATATATTGACCTTGACCCCCCTCACCCAATGCCTCCGATTGACCCATCTGAAAATTCAAAACACACGGATCAGTGATTTGACTCCATTATCAGACCTCCCAAGCTTACAATCTCTGACCACATCAAGAAATCCCGTTTCTGATCTTGGACCACTTCGTGTCCTAGACAAATTGACCTACCTCAATATTGAAAACACTCCTATAGAGGATATTTCCCCTTTAGCAGATCTGAAGAATTTAGAAGAACTCAACTTTGGAGGAACACAAGTAGGAGACATAAGACCACTGGAAACCCTGACTTCTATCAAGCAATTGGACTGTTCCAATACGCCAGTGAAGAAATTAAAATCATTGAACAACCTCCCCAACCTCATTGTGTTAAAGTGTTTCAATACGAGAGTTCCTGCAAAAAAAGTCCAGGCATTTGATCATGCCCACCCACAATGTGAAGTGATATATTACTAGACTCACCTTGCAAGCGGCCTCCCGAAATCTTCCACCTTCCTCATCGACATGTGTTGGACAGGGAATGAAAGCAGCTAATCGCTATGCCAGAGTTCCTGTTGACTACTCTTCTCCCTTCATTCCCTATCTACCTGCTTAATACCTATGCTGATCTTAGTTTGACTTTGGCCATTTTTGACGAGCAAAAACAAACATAATGGCACTAAAATGGCCCTTTTTGAATTAATTCACTTCGTGTTTCTTAGCTATTTTGAAGCCGATGTTAAATATTAATCTGATGAATTGGGAGAATCGTCCATTTACAATAAACGAGAACGCTTCCGTCAAATGGGAAATGGCCAAAGTCAAACTTAGAGACTGTTTGAATATTATCCTATGGTTTTGTTATGCCCCTTTTTTCGCCCTTCTGCGTTGAAAAAATCCTCATGTAGCTCTGCTACATTCCGGTTTTTCTGCCTTGAAGGTCAAAAAAATGACCTATAACAAATTCCATAAACAAAACTCAAACAGTCTCTTAGATTGGTCCTGCCAATTACAGACTTACTTTTGATGTAATCGCTGACTATCAATTGATTCCATAAAGTGTGGAAAAATACCCAATTCCAGGATTTGGAGAATTGGGGCAAATCCATCTATATTTGTGGTTACCTTGTTGAAAAATTCAACGCGCTCTTTCTCCTACCTTTAAGAAAACTAGACAACTTTTTTTCGAGAAATATTTGTTTTTGTAGATAGTAAGTCGGACCTTTGTCAGGCTTTTCGCGGGAAGGATCAAGTGGAGGCAAAAACGAGCTAGAAATATTGAAAGAAATAATGGGGGGCAGAAGCGTGATGCTTTTG
>JBCCGK010000030.1:0-107694 GCA_039029315.1 Bacteroidota bacterium
GAGGGCCTTGGTTGGGATTTTCTTGACTTTTGGGTACTTTTTGTCAAGAAAAAGTACCATATCAAACAAAAATATATTTTATAGGAAAACCCTGATAGGGGATAAAATGGCTTGATTGGTAAGATTTCTACCTTATTTCCCCTATACCCACTATTTCCCTCACAAATAAATATGTCCCCTTACTTATTTGGACAAATTTATATTTGACAATCATCTTCCACCCTCTCGCTCTCCCACCAGCGGGAGACACCAACTCACAAGGCCAGAAATCAACGATTTTCCCCTTTGAGGGGGATTGGGGGAGGAAAGAAGTCTTACAATGTAATTGGGTCCACCTCCTTAAATGGTTTTGGCGCAAGAAATTAATAATGTCCCTGGGCTCACCTTCTGACCATGGGCACTCAGGAAGCTTTCTTCTCTTCGATGAGGGAAATCAAGCGATCCACACATTCCTCCACGAAAGCAGGATCTTCAGCATAGGTATCTCGCTCGACGATTTCGATATTTTTGGGTAGGTTTTCTCTCAAATAATTGAAAAACGCCTCATCCGATTCCTTGTCTTCCAGCACTTTGCCTGCATAGGAATAGGTTCCTACCCCTCCTAGTGGCAACATAAAATATGCCTTGTCTTTGGTGTGTTGCAAACGATCACAAATAGATTTGGCCACACGAACAATCTCTTCAGAATTCAGGCGTGGGACAAATACCACTGGACTATGAAATACAATTTTGTGATTCTTATACTCCTCCGGCACTTCATTTGGCGGCACCAAAATACCCAAATGCTCAGCTCCACCAGGACACAATACTTGTGGCAAGCCTAATTTGCCCGCCACAGTCATTCTCTCTTCTCCTCCTGCCCGTAATACTTTCCAGACATCATCAGCAATTTCACCCATCGCATAATCAAATACAGCCCCGATGATCCCCTCCTTCATCATTTGCTCCATGGCACGGCCTCCAGACCCTACGGCATGAAATACAATCACTTCATATCCTCTGGCTTCAAAGAATTTCACAGCCTCAATGGTGCCTTTGGTTAGCACACCCAAATTGGACATCCCGATGAGCGGTTTGTCTCCTTGTTGCATTTCGAAGACGGTCTCTGTCTCTGCCATACCACAGGCAGCAGCAGCAGCATTGGCGAGGATCTTCCGCATGAAGGGATTCAGTCCCAGGATATCGCTCACAGAAAACATCATGGTGATGTCCTTGATCCCGACAAAGCCGGAAGTATCTCCTGAAGCAATGGTCGAAACCATAATTTTGGGCAGCCCATAGGGCATCACCTGCATGACATTGCAGACACTACTGGTGCCTTGTGTCCCCCCCAACCCAAGGATTGCATGTACTTGATTGTTCTGAATGCGCTCTTCGAGAATCTTGATACATCCCACAACCATGATAGGAGCTGCTTCCTCCCGGGTGGGTTTTTTCAACAGATCCCCCAGTGTTTCTCCACCAGCCTCTGCGATTTCCTCCCGGCTGATGTCCGGTCTGGCTCCAGGTTCACCGATTACACCGATATCCATCAAGAGAGCATTATGTCCTCTGGCTTCAATTTGTTGTCTCAAAAACTCAGCTTCATCACCTTTGGTGTCCAGGGTTACGAGTAGTGCAATCGTCTTGGCCATGATCGGGGGTTATTTGTTGGTGGGAAATCTCAAATCAGCAAATTCTTTCGCCGTTGAATATACAGCTTTCTCAATAGGAATCCTCTCAGTTGAAGATCCAGTCCATATTCCATCTACAGAGGTATGGTCCAGCATGTATTGTGCATCCGTTGGATTGGACATGGCAGCTCCATGTGCAATCAACATGATATCTGGCTTGATTTTGCGAAGCACCTGATTGGCTTCTTCGGTTCGTCTGGCTGTTTCCTCAATGGTTTCCCCAGAGTCATAGCCTTTCAATCCTCCTTTGGTGGTTCCAGCATGGAAGCAGAAAATATCAGGCCCACACTCTTCTACCATCTTGATGCTGTCTTCCATGTTGAATGCAAGGCCGACAGTCACCATATCCATTTCTCTTGCCAAATTCAGCATGGCAATCTCATTATCTATGGTGATTCCGCTTTTTGTCAAGACCCTGAAAATTTCGCTGTCTTTGTCCACATAGCTGATAGATGGGCCAATATTGGAGACAGATTCAACTCCGATTCGCTTCAGGTCATCCAGAAACCACCGCATGTCTTTCAATGGATCATTGGCATTGATACAAGCACAAATAAAGGCATCTCCCTTGATAGCTGGCATGATGTCTTCCCGGGTATAGTCTATCGTCTGCTTGTTGGAATCCAGGATCGGCCAGAGCATAGACATGGTTCCCATTCCATTAGAACGCAATCGGGCTCCTGAAAAGGTATTGATGCAATCTGCCCCAGCTTTCTCCAGCAGGCTTGCTACCAGACCACTGCCAGCACTGGCAATGAAAATGGGAATTTTCTCATCTATTTTTTTTCTGAGTTTAGCGAGGATTTCTTGTCGTGAGGTTCGTGGAGCGATCATATGTTTGATTAATTGTGATATGATACATTGAGTAATCCCAGTTCTTTTCTAATCCAAAAATCTGAAGCGTTAAAACATAAAGAATTTGAGATTAATGCCTTGTTCAATGGGTATTGTCCCCATTCTGTACAGCCTGAGCAATAATTTACAAGTTCCTCAGATTCCTTGATTTCCTGAACATTGGACCATTCCTTTTCGGTGAGGGTGATAGTCTCCAGGCTATCCAATTTCAACACAATGAGAACTGCCAGGAATTGACTCGCTGTATTCTTACTGCTTAACTTATTCCTAATGGCCTTATAGTTTTTGTGTTTAATGAAACGGACCATTTGTTTGGTTACTTTGGTTTTCTTACCCGAATACCCACACCCAAATCCCACCATATTTCTTTGCGATAGTTCTTCGGGGGATTTTTGACCAAAGCTCAAGGTCGCGATGCACAATAAAATGAGAAAGGAAATTGACTTGTAGGCAAATGTCTTTCGAGATATAGTCCCTCTGGAACTTGCGATGAAGATGCCTGTAGCGGCAGATGACCATCTGTCGCTACAAGAAATCATATTCGAGCTACGGAAGCTGTAAGCCATAGGGCCTTTCACATTCTACCATTCGCGGTTTTACATTTTACGTTTCGTCCCCTTTAAATCACCCGATCATTTCCACCATCAATGGGGACTTGCGAACCAGTGATTTTGGAGAAAGTCTTACCTAACATACTGACTGCCAACTCTGCCACATCATGTGAGCTGACTTCTACCCGCAGGACATTGTTGGTTTTGTATTCTTCTACCGTGAGTCCATAGTGCTTGGCTCTGGCTTGCAACACTTCATCGGTCCAAATGCTGGTGTCATAGACGGCATTGGGATGAATCATATTGACTCGGATGCCTTTGGACCCCAGTTCCAGAGCAGCCACTCGTCCTAGTTGGGTCAAGCCTGCCTTGGCAACGGAATAGGCTGAAGCACCTGGACCGGGAGCAGGAACATTCTTCGATGCAATGATCACCACAGCAGGATCAAAGCCCAACTCCAAATAGGGAATGCAGAGTTGTAACAATTGTTGATGGCTGGTGACATTGACATCCATACTTTTTTGCCAAAGGGAAGCATCCATCTTTTCGATAGAGGCACTTTTGGGAAAGATCCCTGCATTGGTTACGACAAGATCTATCCCGCCAAAATAGGCAACCGTCTGCTCGATCGATTGGGTCAATTCCGCCCGGTCCGTCACATCACATTTGATACCCAGCACTTCGGCCTGAGAGAAGCGATCAACGATTCCGGGATTGATATCTAATGCTGCGACAACTGCTCCCTGCTTGACCAATCTTTCTACACAGGCTTTGCCAATTCCCCCCATTGCTCCGGTCACCACAGCGACTTTCCCCTGCATTTCCTTGGGATTACCAGCCTTTTTGAGTTTGGCTTGCTCAAGACTCCAGTATTCGATGTCAAATAGATCCTGTGGTGACAAAGGAGCCCATCCTCCCAAGGCTTCTGCCTGAAAGATTCCCTTCATGTTGTGTTGAGCCACATCTTCTGTGATTCTGATAGTCTTGGTGTTTGGGCCAAAGGATAATGTTCCTTTCCCTGGCCAGATGGCCCAGCGAGGTGCTGGATTGAGAAGTGTTTCTCCTTTGTTGTGAGTGTCAAAGTAAGCCTTGTAGGTCTGCATGAACTGATCGATATCTGTCTGAGGATCCTCATTCAGCACGACGGGCGTCCCCTTGATTCGGATCACATGCTCAGGAGCCAATGGCCCAATCGAGGAGATCTCTCGCACATTGGGCAGATTGCTGTACCCTACGGTCGAAGCGGAATCATCCAAACGGGCAAGCACAGGAGTTCCCCATGCTTCTGAGGCCATTCTTCTCATTCGTGCCACTTCAAGTTTGTCTGCATCTTTGGCTTGTTGCTCCGGCAAGTCTGGCGCATTGTCTGCCAAATATTCCTCGGCCTTATCTACAATGTCAATCATCTTTTCATAAGCGATTTTGGGATCATCATGAAAAGTAAATACGCCGTGGTTAAGCAAAATCATTCCATCCAGTGTATCCCAATCCAGTCCCTGGGTCATTTCATGGATGGTTTTTGCCAAAATAAACCCTGGCATCACATAGGGAATGATCATAACCTTGTCCCCATAGATCTCCTTGATCCTGGCTTCCCCATCGCTAGTATTGGTGATGGTGACGACCGCATCGGCATGGGTATGATCGACAAATACATAAGGGATCAATCCATGCAGGATGGCTTCTACTGAAGGATTGGGCGCTGCCGGATTGGTCAGGGCCATGCGGCAGTAGCGAACCATTTCCATATCACTTAGTTCATCCAGCAAAACGAGTCGCTTCATGGCTTCCACCTTTACCGGTGAAAAACCAGCTTCTTCAATCGTTCCCAGATTCCATCCACTGCCCTTGACATAGCAGAGTTCTTCTTCCTCACCGAAGATATTCGTCTCCTTGATTTTGACGGATGTATTGCCTCCCCCATGCAAGACCATATCAGGATCTTGCCCCAGGAGTCTGGAGGTATACACCCGCATTTTCAGCAAGTCCCCTTCGCATTTTTGTGCCTCTTGGTCATTCCAGGCGCTTTTCATATGTGTTTATTTTTTGGGTAAAAATGTAAATCAGAGTTGTGAAAGAAAAGTGGAGACGGCTTCCCGCAACTGCTTTCCGTGCAGTTCATTGTTCTTGTAGCGAGAAATCACTTCCACCAAGTTAGCAGAAGGAATGTGAGAAGCAATCTCTTCTCCCATAAACATCGGATGCAAGGGGTCGTCTTGATTGGCAACGACCAATGTTGGATGGGAAATTCCTGCTAACTCTTTGAGAGACGCCAACGGAGCGTCCTTTACCATGTGAGAGAGGATTCTGGATGTTGATGCTTGCTGGTCTCTGTTGAACATCCCAAGGATAGACTTGGCTGCATTGGGCAGCGCTTGTCTTATCTGCTCAAAATCAGTTGATTGCTCAAATAACTCTTGGCCATCGGGCTTGTCTAGTCTCTCTGCGATATCCAACAAAATGGCAAGGTTGTCAGGAGTGCCCGCCGCTAACCAGGCAGGTCGCACCAACACCAATCCTTCCACTCTCTCTGGATGATGTATCGCCATATAAACAGATATACCAGCCCCCATAGAAATTCCCCCAAAAATTGCTTTTGGAATTTCTATATGATCCATTAGCCGAATAACATCGGCTGAATAATTGGAAAAAGAGGGAAGGTAAGCATCCGGCAATCGTGATTGTCCATGCCCTGGGCAGTCCATTGAGATCAGGCACACCCCCTCCAAAGAAGCCAATATCCCTTGAGGCTGAGAGACATTTGCTCCTAACCCATGCTGGAAAAAGAAGGGTCTTCCTTCTCCCGAAATTGTATAGTTGAGATCAAATTGCATGTTTACAAGAGGGGTTGCAATACCTCTCTGATGTAGACGCCATCTTTGGCCGTTACCCCATCCGGATCTGTGATTGCTTCGTCTGCTTCATCTTCCATAATGATCCAGCCTTCATAGCCTGAAGTTTTGAGGTAGTTGGTGATGGGAACGAAGTCAATGTCTCCTTCCCCGGTTTGCGCCCATCGTCCGTCCTTAAACATATCTTTATAGTGAACCAGATTGACCAACGAACGGTATTCTTGAACTATGGCCAAGGGGTCCATCCCGCCCTTGGCAATGTGTCCAATATCGGGACAATATCCGATGGCTTGTGTGTCCATTCGGTCAATCATCAAGGCATAATCAGAAGCAGTTCTGAATACAGATCCGCCAGGAGAATTGGGATGTTTGGAAACAGTAATTCCTTTCTCGGCTGCTCTTCTGGCGAAAGCATTGACACATTTCATACAATTTTCTTGCCGCTCCAGAAGGTTGGAACGATCATTTCCAGGCATATGGACCAACAGCAAAATGGTATCCGGGAAATGTCCCAGATAGTTGATCCATTTGTCAGCACGTGCCCGCTCTTCTGCCGTCTCCTCCGGATATAGCCAGTCCTCGACCACTGCCAGGACTGCATATTCCATCTCATAGCGATCCAAAACTTCTTTCATCAATACCGGATCTTCCAGATGTTGCAAAAAACTCGATTCAGGTTCAATTCCGGCAAATCCAGCTTTGGAACATATGTCCATGATATGCTCCAGTTTGCCCTTGTATTGTTCACCAGGCATTTGCCAGGTATAGGTTTCGCATCCGAGTTTGATTTTGCTCATCTTGTGTTAGTTGTTAAGCAGAAATTGAGTGGTAACAGTATTGAATCGTTCCAGATCTTCCCAATGATGTACATGACCTCCAGTGGGGAATTGTACCAATTCAGAACCTGCAATCTTTTCATGAAGCAGATCAGAAAAAGGGGGAGGGGTAAAGATATCCATCATGCCAATGGTGATGAGTGTTGGCAGCTTGATTTGGTGTAATCGATCTACCGAATCGTGATTCATACACGCGTGCAGTTGTCCTTCGAATCCAGCTTGACTTTGCGGATTGGGATTGCTTGCTGCGCCCTGTTGGCCTTCTTCCAGATCAGCCATTCCTGTTTCATAGTATGGGGGAGCAAAAATCCAGAGTTGCAGCAGTTCCATAAAGTCGTCGGGCTGAGAAGTTCGCCTCAACTTAATCAGATTCCGATAAACGGTCTTTGCATAATTGTTGAAAGAAGGCCAGGTGCTAATGAGGACCAGACAGCTGACGCGATGTGGATGATTCAGTGCCAAGGATTGAGCAATGGCACCTCCCATAGAAATTCCAGCCACTTTGGCTTTGTCAATCCCCAAATGATCCATTACAGCAATGGCGTCATTTGCCATCATGGCTGTATTGTATGGACCTTCCGGTTGGTCTGATTTCCCGACCCCCCGATTATCCAAGATGATACACCGAAAGTGTTTTTCGTATTCAGCCGCATGCAATTCCCACACATCCCCATCTGCACCAAATCCCATTAACAGGATAAGCGGCTCTCCGGCTCCTCGTTCCTGATAATAGATTCGTGTTCCGTTTGAATCGACAAATCCTTCTTTTTTGCTCATGATGAAGGTAGTAGTAATGGTATAAATGAAAATAGATCAGGCGTATTTCTCCCACATGGATTTGATGAAGCCATATCCTTGTTCATAGACTTCATTCAAACTGGGTTCAAAATTCCGCCAAACGTTGATGTTTGAAGCAAATTCTGCCTTGTTTCGGCTAAAGGCTTCGATGGTCAACCAATTGTCATAGCCAACTTCCTGTAGTGCCTGAAAGGTTTCTTCCCAATTGACCTGACCTGATCCGGGTGTACCTCTGTCATTTTCCGAAATGTGAACATGACTAATCAGAGGTGCATATTTCTGGATGTTATCCGAGGCTGATTTTTCTTCGATGTGGGCATGATGGGTATCATAGATCATCCGCAGATTTGGATGGTCGACTGCCTCAACGAGGGTGGAGATATCGGCGAGGGTATTGTATAGATAACATTCAAATCGATTCAGGGCTTCTGGCGTAAGGATAACGCCTGTTGTCCCGGCATATTCTGCAGCTTTCCTCATGACCTCTGCACTCCATTTTCGCTCCTCTTCACGCGGAGGCTCACCCGAAAAATAGGCAAATGCTGAATGATAAGGCCCACAAATAACCTCAGCCCCCATCGCGGCTCCCATATCAATACGCCATTTCATTTGCTCTACCGCTTTGGCTCGAATAGCTGGGTCCGGACTCGCAGGATTCCCATCTTCAAATATTGAGGTAACACAGGTGCATCCAAGGTCCAGTTCACGCAATTTTTTGCCAAGATTTTTGTAATTATGGTCGCCTTCATCTCCAATTGGGACCTCTACTCCATCGAAACCTACAGCCTTGATTTGTTCTAAAATTGGATACAGATCTTCATTGATATCTGTTGTCCAAAGAAGGAGGTTCATGCCTATTTTCATCGTTCAATCTATTTGGGGGAAATATAGGAAAATTCACTCTACAGAGGAGAATTTTTCGACGGATCAAAGAGAGAAAAACTATTGCCCATCGTCAATTCTTCCTGCCAGATTATCAGGAAGAACATCCACCATCGTTTTCTGATGTCGTTTCATCAATTGTTGCAGTTCTGCCACCTTTCCAGGCTCAGCAGTTGCTTTGTCATATTTTTCAGAAATATCTGCCTCTACATTGTATAGCTCTGGCTTGTCCAGCAGAACCACTTTCCCATAGTTGATTTCTTCTCTCTGCTGAACATGCAATTTCCATTTTCCCTGTCGGACTGCATGGAGGGTTGCACGGGTCCAGTAAAAAAATTCATTTCTGGGACTAGGGCCTTCGCCTCTCAATACAGGAGACAAATTATATCCATCCATGACCCGGTCTGTCGGGATTTGCGTCTCGCTCATGGCAGCGAAGGTATTGATCAAATCAAGGGTAGAGCCCATTTCATGGACAATGCCCGGTTTTACATTTCCTGGTCCCCAAAATATGGTCGGTACTCTTTGGCCACCTTCAAATGTGGTTCCTTTGCCCGCTCGCAACGGACCTGCAGATCCACCATGTGTCTCGAATGCCAGCCAGGGGCCGTTGTCAGAACTAAAGACAACGATGGTTTTTTCCGACAAATCCAACTCTCTGATGGTTTGTAACACCTGCCCGACACTCCAGTCTATCTCCTGAATGACATCTCCATATAGGCCACGCTTGCTTTTGCCCTGGAATTCTTCGCCGGCAAATAGAGGAATGTGTGGCTGATTATGAGCCAAATACAAAAAGAAGGGCACATCCTTGTTTTGTTTGATAAACTCAACCGCTTGCTCAGTACATCGGCCGGTATAGGTGAGCTGATTTGCTGGTCGTTCTACTTCTCGTGTATTCTTGATGATGGGCACATTGTAGAATTTTGACTCAGTCAAAAAGTTGGGGTCTACCTGCGCATTTTTGCGATACCGGGGCGAGCCTTTCACAAAATCCATGTCATTGGAATAGGGAATGCCAAAATAATAGTCAAATCCTTGTGCGGGGGGAAGAAACTGCGGAAGGTGTCCCAAATGCCATTTTCCGATGGCCGCAGTTGCATAGTTTCTTTGCTTGAGCACTTCGGCAATGGTAACTTCTTCGGCTGGAAGACCACCATTGGAGTCAGGAAACAATACAACCCGCTTGTCTGAGGTCATGCCATTTCGCATGGGGTAGCGACCTGTCATCAGGCCTGCGCGGCTGGGGGTGCATACCGGATCAGCTACATAAAATTGGGTCCATTTTTGTCCCTCGGCAGCCATTTGGTCCAGATGAGGCGTTTTGATCAATGGATTGCCAAAACAGCTCAAATCCCCATATCCCAGATCATCCGCAAAGATGATCACAAAGTTGGGGAATTGGGAAGACTGTGCCTGGAGAAGGCTGGACAACAAAATAAATGTGCTGGAACAGGCCAGAAAACTGATCAAGAACTTTTTCATAAGAATGGAGTAAGAGTGAGTCATCTGCGAAATTGAGGCAATAATATCATTTTGCGCCTTGGATCGCAAGAGATCAGGCAACTCCTCTATCTTGACCACTTATCCTGTCATTTGGTTCCGTTACTGCTTCTCTTGAGTTCATGACCATTCCTCTAGAGTCAAAATCCAATAGATAGCTGTACCTTTTTATCGCAAGGCCACAACCATTTCACTGATGGTTATGCGGCCCACCACCTTGGCCAGCAGAAGGATGCTTCTGTTTTTCATTTTATGTATTACTAACCCCATTATCCTCATGGCGAATCTACCAATCGATCAGTCTGTGGCGAATATCGCAACTGGTCAACTCGGTGCCCTGCCCTTTGAGTCCATCATTGGTGGTCCACTGGTTGCTGCAGTGAAGGCTCAAAACCTCGCGGCAAAAACCTCCGTTGATTTTATCAATGCGGTGGGCTTCAACATCAATCAGACGACCAAAAAGAAAGAAGCCATCAATGTAGAGTTTACCTACAAAAACGGCACAGAAGATCGGAAGCTGATTGTTCCGATCCTGACGATTCTTCCCATTCCCTTCATCCGGATTGATGACATCAACATCAATTTCAAAGCCTCGATCAGTGCCGAGGCAAAATCCAGTGCAGAGAATAGCGAAAATCTGAGTGTCGACACCGAAGCCAATGCCAAATATAGTTCGGCATTCTCCCCTGTCAGTGCTGATTTCAAGGCTTCTGTATCAGCCAAGCGAGATTCTGCCAATGCGCGAGATTCTCGTTATTCAGTCGAATACACAATGGACGTGAATGTACATGCTGTTCAGGATGCCATTCCTGCTGGCATGGATCAGGTGTTGGGAATTCTGAAAGAGAGCATTACGTCTCTGCCAGTCGGACCATCAGGTCCTGGGGCGAGTATTGCATTTGCAAGCGATCCATTTGTGATTACTGGCGCTACGGCTGCAGCACCGAAAACGCTTGATATTACTGTCACTGTGCTCGATGCTGATGGAAATCCAAAAGCTGGAGCCATCTTGACCAAGGCAAACTTTGTTGTCACGCCAGATTCAGGAACAATTACACATACCATCAGCGCACCGGCTACCGCAACCGTGACCACCAATGCAAGTGGAGAAGCCACTGTTACGATATCCGCAACAGCATCAAGTGGTACCCCATCGAAGTTAACATTCGAAACAGGGGATATCGACCTTGGAGGTGGAGAAAAGACCAATGCTACAGCAGAGGTAGGCGTCACACCTTAATCTGATTCATTGGATTCGAACTAGATGTTTCACCAGGGAGGTGTCTCGCGCACCTCCCCTAATTCTCCACGATTATGGCCAAACTAGATCAAGTCATCGGTGCCATCCTCAAGGATATCACCCAAGCGCGCGTCGAAGCTGATGTATTCGCCATTGAAGCCAGTCGACAATACCATGCACATCCTTTGTTGCAACATTTTCCTGTCCCCAGGATTGATATACAGGAGGCAGAAATCGAACTCAAATTCGCCATTGCGGAGGCTCGGCTCTTTCCGACTGTGATGAGCAAGCTGATTGAAAATTTTGCGGCTGATGCTGCAAGAATCCTGCTGGAAAAAACCATCGCGGTCCTCTCCACTGTCTCTGCAACAGTCGTCAATGATTCGACCCTCATCGATCCATTGAGAACGATTGCTGCAAGAGAAGGTCTGGAGCAAGTGATTTTGCCTCAAATGATCACGGACCAGGATAGTTTGTTTGAAGATGCTTTTCAGCTTGACACCACCTTTGCGGTTACTATTCTGATCAACAGTTTCAGACAGTTCAGAACGGATCAGACTGCTGTCTTTACTGCAGTGGGACTCAATGCAAGTGAACAGGCCAGACTCACAGAAGTTTGGGATCTGGTCAGCAGTCAGTTGATCACAGACTTCCAGCATACGCTAGATCTGAAGGTATTGAACAAAGACAATGTAGAACTTGAAATCCTGGTCGCTTCTGACAAGCTTCAGAAGTTGCCTGCTGCTGCCGTTTCTGAAATCAAATTTACAACCTCCATCCAGAATTATACCTGGGCGAGGCATAGCAAATTTGGGGAGGAAGGCAGTATAGGAGACGATTCATTGATTCCGATCAACTAATCTGGTGCATCATGGTTTTCACAAATAGCGAATACACAGAAATTTATCAGTTCATTTCCGCGCCCATCATTGCTGTCCTCAATGCAGAAATGTTGGCGACCAGGGCCTCAGCTGATTTTATTCAACAGGTGGGATTCCAGAAGGAAGAAGGGGCAGAACTCAATGATTTCGGAGAGGTTCTGACTGTCAGCTTTGTGTATCAAAAGCCAGGTACACAGCAACGCTTGCAGCTTCAAATTCCCCTGCTCTCATTGATCCCGATTCCCATGCTACAGGTCAAGGAAGCTGAATTCGAATTCGGACTGAGTTTGTTGAGGAGAAGAAATCAACAAACCCGCATAGATCCTCAAGACGGAGCGATCCGCTTGCCTGGCGGAGTAGATGATTTCTCTGCGACCTTAACCAGTGAAAGCCTACGGAGTACCAACACCATGAATGTCAAACTCAAAGTGGCGCAGTCTGACCTACCCGCTGGCTTGGGAAGGCTGCTCCACCTACTTGAAAATGCGATAGACCAAGCACCCGAATCCCCTTAACCCAATAACTCAATAACCAACAACCAATCAAAATCATGAGTCAACAACAATTCAAAACCATGCCTTGCCCAGAATGTGGCGCGCCTATCCCGATGTCCATCGAAATTTTGCTGGCAGGACAAGCCATTCATTGTCCAAATCCTTATTGTGATGTAGCCATGAATGTAGATCAAAACCGTTCCAGACAGGCGATCGATGAGGTTCGAAAACTCAAAACAGCATTGGATAATTTTGAGGACACGAAACGAAAGTTGGCCTAGATATACCTTCCACCAATAAGGGGCCATTCACCTTGTTGAAAGCGTCTTGCCTACTCAGAGACAACTCAAACGATAGTGAATGTCCCCACTCATTGCTGCCTCATTCATCAGAGATTCATGCCAGAATACAAGACTGAATATCAAATCACTCCAGATGTGATGGTTCGAACGAGAAGCCCGATCAGTCGACGGATGCTGCCTGAAGTCCAGCAAGTATTGCTAACTAGTGTCAATTTTGCCAGGAATAGCAGCAAATATTGTACGAGCAAGACCCGGCAGGAAATCGCTGCTCTCCTAGACTACATTCCCGTAGGTAACCAATATGGAGCAAATTTTCATAGTACTTTCCAAAGATGGTTCAATATTGATCCTGGTCAGACAAGTTTGCGAAGATATCGAGATTATATGGAGCGATTCAGACGAATTTGCAGCATGTTAGATCGAGAATTGCATGAACCACTAGAATTGGTTGACAGCAAACTATTGAAGCAACTCAGGGGAAGGACACTGGGATATATCAATACCACAAATGAGAAGAGAAGAATCCATCTTAATGTAAAGAAAATCAAGTCAGGAAACGAATGGGAACTTGCCAATACCATTGTTCATGAGGCTACACATAAGTTTTGCCATACCACCGACAGCGTGAATATCAATGATAAGGAGATGGATAGCATTCCTCCATTGAGAGCCCTGGACAATGCAGAAAGTTTGGGATATACCATCATTCAACTGTATCAAAGCCATCATTTGGGAAGACAACTCCCGATTCTTAGAACGAAATGGGGGCGAAGAAGATAACAGGAACCATCAGCAGAATCCGGAAAGCATCGCTTCTCACAGGCTTCTTCCTCCTCAATTGCGCCTTCGGAATCGTTTGTACCAGATCATTTTTCTACTTGTTGGAGAAATTGTTGATTTTACCTATTCAACGTTGAACAGACGAACATTATGAAGGATTTTCGTCATATTGTTCGTTCGGATGACATAATTCTTAGTTCCATTATTTATGCCTGCAAACAACTATCCCAAACTTCACAACGCTGCCTGGCCTGGTGTTGTCGGCAAAGGCCCTGATTCTGAACCTCCCATAGATCTGGATACGATGTTGTCCATGACAGTCGCTGCTGAGGTCGATGGAATCAAATTTGATGGTGTAGACTTGTTCCTCTCAGATCCACATATCAGTATCGACAGTTCTGCTGATGACATCAAAGCATTGGCTGACAAGATCGGCGAGATGGGTCTGGAAATCGGGAGTGTAGTTGCTCCTGTCTGGGAACCTACTGGCGGGGGTTCTGCCATGGGGACTGCTGAAGAAAGAGGAAGATTCCTCACACAGGTTCGCAAAGCCTGTAACATTTCTAAACAATTGAGGGATCTTGGCATCCGTCCCAATGGCATAGTACGAATCGATTCCTCAGTAGATCCAGGAAGCTGGGCCCAAGACCCCGCTGCTAATACTCAGTTGATTGCAGCCACATTTAGAGAGGCCTGTGATATAGCTGCCGATTATGGAGAGCGACTCGCAGCAGAAGGAGAGATTTGCTGGGGAGGGATGCACGGCTGGAAATCCATGCTCAACACCCTCGAAGCCGTGGATCGTCCCAATATTGGCTTTCAGGCGGATATGGCACATACCCTGCTCTATTTGTTGGGCTACAACAAACCTGACGAAAGAATCTTGCCAGAAGATTTTGAGTGGGGAGATCGAGAAAGTCTGACTGCTGGGCTCAAAACCTTGACCGATGCCCTCCGGCCCTGGACAATTGACTTTCATGTAGCGCAAAATGATGGCACTGTGCATGGATCTGGTTCTCATGACAAGACAGGACGGCATTGCCAAGCCATCGATCCGAATGGCAAATTAGACATTGCTCAAGATGCTGGACATTGGCTCAGAGGAGAGGATGGTGAGTTGACGAAGGCATTTCGGCACATCTGCTGGGATGGCTGCATGTTCCCCAATGCTGTCATGATGCAGCAACAAACCTGGAATGACATCCTTGCAGCAATGATCAATGTTAGACATCAGCATGGTTGGTATGAATAAGTAATTTTCTCATTATGGCTTCACACAAACAGCTCCGAATCGGTCTCATCGGAACGGGATTCATGGGTCGTGCCCATTCCAATGCATACAAAAGAATTGGAGATTTTTTTCCTGAACTTGTCTATCGGCCTGTCCTGCAAGCCGTATGTTCGCGTTCTTCCGAACGCGTGAAGGACTTTGCAGAGCAATGGGGCTACAATTCTTTCGAGACGGATTGGAGAACCCTGATCGCCAGAGAAGATATAGATGCCATCGATATTTGCTCTCCCAACGATACTCATGCGGAGATCGCCATTGCAGCAGCTGAGGCTGGCAAAATGATTCTCTGTGAAAAACCACTCGCAAGAACCGTAGCAGAGGCACAGCCAATGGTAGATGCCGTGGAGAAAGCCGGTGTCAAGAACACAGTGTGGTACAACTACCGAAGAGTGCCTGCGGTAACACTGGCCAAGCAAGTCATTGATTCTGGCAAACTCGGCAGAATCTTCCACTACCGAGCCAATTTCCTCCAGGATTGGACCATCAATCCTGAACTTCCTCAAGGTGGTGAGGCATTGTGGCGACTGGACATCGATGCAGCAGGCTCAGGCGTGACAGGTGATTTGCTTGCCCACTGTATCGATACTGCCATGTGGCTCAATGGAGGCATCAAAGATGTATCTGCTGTTACAGAAACCTTCGTCAAGGAAAGACTTCATCAGGAAACGGGCAAAGTTCAGGCAGTAGGCATCGACGACGCCTGTATCTTTCATTGTCACTTTGACAACGGATCTTTGGGGCTCTTTGAAGCAACTCGCTATGCGCGGGGTCAGAAAGCCTTGAAGACTTTTGAGATCAACGGCGAACATGCCTCTATCAGATGGGATTTGCATGACCAAAATCGATTGGGATATTTTGATCATTCAGATGATTCCATTGTCAGAGGATGGCGGTCGATTCATGTTTCAGATAGCGACCAACCCTATATCGATCGGTGGTGGATTCCGGGGGTCTGCATTGGCTATGAACATACCTTTGTGCATCACGCTGCTGACTTTCTTCACAGTCTGGAGACCGGAGAACCTTGTTCGCCGACCTTCAAGGAAGCACAGGAAACCCAAAAGGTTTGTGAAGCTGTCATTGAATCTGCCTTGTCCAGAAGCTGGAAAGATACAGGAGTTGAGTGGTAAACTGGGGACAGGAGATCTCTTCGGATTTATGAAGCAATTTCTGGCAGTGCTGTCTTTGCGGAAGCAGATACAGTCACGGAGATAGTTATTCCTGGGACGCATGCAGGCCAATGCTCGACTGGTCATGATTTTTCGGTAGTGCAATACATATAAGGCTGTCATCGGTACAAATATTCTGTCGGAAGATTAGCATTACATTTGAACCACTACCGATTTTTCTACTGATGAAAGTTGGGCCTTATCATCTGGAAGGTGCATTTTTTTTGTAAGTTCACTCTCAGGCTGTCTAGCGGCAGTTTTTTTCATTCTGGCTTCAGACAACAATCACGGCGTTTGGGCGTGTATTCATCAAGTCAGGTTGATGTAGCCTTGAGGAGACCTGACATGGGACGAATTAGATATGGCGCAAATACCTCCTCTCATATGACCAAAGAATCACTAACATCCTTGAATTGGCGAGCCATTGGACTCATGATTCAGAATTTTGTCTTTTGGTTTATTCCCGGAATTCTGGTACTCGCCCTCTTTTTGCTTATCGTCTTGATTCTGGTTGGGGCAGCCACGTCTGGAAATGACATAGACCTTTATAAAAAAATGCCAAAAGGCCTGGTTTCATTTTTAGGAATCGCTTTTCTCTTGTCTGGAATCGCTTTTGTGGTTCTGATGTTTGTCATTCCGGAATTGGGAGGTGAGGGAATCATTTTCTTGATTACCGCAACCATCGTTTGCTGGGTTTTGGCTTATATTGGAATCAAAAGAGAATACCAAAGACTTTCACATTTGTACGTTTAAATTCGTTTTGACAAGTAAAGGGATGGACACATTTATATGGGACAATCATCTTCCACCCTCTCGCTCTCCCGCCAGCGGGAGACATCAGCCCACAAGGCCAGGAATCAACGATTTCCTGCTTTGCAGGGGGTTTGGGGAGGAACAAGATCCTACAGTGTAATTGTGTCTCCTTACTTAGAGACTGTTTGAACATCTGTTACTTATTTTTTGTATGCGTCTTTTTTCCTCATCCAGCGGCTTTTTTTGTTCCCATAGCATCACTATGAGAACAAAAAAGAGCCTGGTCTGAGAAAAAAATACACCCTAAAAATTCTCAGCACAGATTCCAAAACAGTCTCTTAAAAATCTATCAATCCCCTAATCCATTATGAAACTCGCCAAAGCTCTTTTCGGCATATGTGTGTTGTTGGTCTCCCTGGTGTTATTGGTTTCACAAAGCATTCGACACAATCACATCGAGGTATTCGAAGCCGGAAATATCTCTACAGAAGCTGTGGAATATGGGACTAGCTTTTCCGAATCAGGAACAGAGCTATATTTCGCCAGAAGTCATGATGCCTGGGGGTCTGGAGCAATGAAAAGTTTCATCTATTTTTCTAAACAAGAAGAGGGCAACTGGTCAGCCCCTCAGATTGTTTCTTTTTCAGGCCAATATGATGACAGTGATCCTCACCTGGCCAAGGATGGCAACAGCTTATTTTTCATTTCCCAAAGACCCTCATCTCCCACTGTCCCATTGTCAGCAGATATCTGGGTAGTCGACAAAGATTCTTTAGGAATGTGGGGAACGCCCTACCGAATGCATGAACCAATAAATTCTGTCTATAGAGAGTATAGCCCCTGCACAGACAAATTTGGGAATTTGTATTTTGCATCAGACAGAACAGGTGGCTTTGGGCAAGGAGATCTATATCAGGCCCAACTAGACAATGGTTCTTACAACAATCCGATCAATTTGGGCCGTGCGATCAATTCATCAACAGGCGAATGGAACCTCGAAGTCAATGAGGCTGGAACCTTGATTATTTTTGAAGCCTCCCAAAGAGAACAAAACATTTCTTCTTATGGAGATCTTTATATCAGCTTTCTATCGGACGGCATCTGGTCCATTCCCCAACATCTGGTAGAACTGAATACCTCTGGCAGCGAGCTGAATCCTCACTTGGCACAGCAGGAGAAATTCTTGTTCTTCTCTAGCAGCGATAGCCTCAACAGTCCTGTTACGAATCTCTATTATACGGATTTCAGCTCTATCAATCAGAAGTACAAACAAACAGCTATTTTTGTCAAGTAACGGTGATTTTGCAGAAAATGAGGATCTATCCCACCCATCGTGCACTATTTGGGTTTCCTGTCCAAGGCCTGTTCAGGGAATCATGGATCGACCAGAAATCGAACTGCCTCTGGAATCCATCCACTATCCCAGCGATGGCGGCGTTTTGATTCAAACAAATACCGATGGGGAATGCCCTGCTGAACAAGCAGCATATGGATTTTTGCGCCTCCGACCGCTCGATTCCCTTCTGTATTGTAATACAACAAGCGCTCCTCCTTGCCCAGAGCTTTTCCTTTTTCTCGAATCAACCATGACAAGCGATAGGAACGGAATGTCTCCATACTGCCAAAGATCTGCCCAATTTTCTCCTCCCTTGTTGCTTCTCGCATAGGACCTGTATCTATTCGAACCCCTGAATCCCACACTGCTGCTTTCCAGAATAGGTTCGGGTGTCGAAGCAATAAACTCATGCTTCCCCAGCCGGATTTACTGAATCCGACCAATAGTCGTCCCTGTTGCCCTTTGAGGGTGGGATAATGCGCATCGACAAAGGGCAACACAGTCTTCAAAAGATGACTTTCATCCTGTTTAGTCGAATCAGTTGCATGATTGCAATACCAGGGGAGGCGCGTAAATTCCGGTGCTACACAGATCAGATGGTGGGTGTTGTGAACATTGGTTTTTCGCACTTCTTCCAATCCATCTCCAAATTTTCGATGATTCCGTTCCTTCACTGGTAGCACATACAGAACCTGATATTCTCTTCCTTCCATCAGGGAATCTGGCAATAACACCCGAATGTTGGTGCTATCGGCCTGAAAAGGAGAATACATCCTGTGCGTGATGAATGAACCAGCCTGTGCGAATCCCCATTCCCCGAGGCCGACCAACCAGAGAAACAGGAGGAGTGATTTGAGGTACATGAGGGACTTTTGAAACAATATTCAATAGCGCAAACTCCTCAGATATGCAATACTTTGGGGTACCTGATCCACCACGACACTGCTCTCATCTTCAATGAAATAATGGGCGATACCTATTTTTCGTCCTTCAATCAAGATATTGCGCATATCCAGTTGTCCCGTTCCAAGCGGCACATTGTATTCAACATTGGTCCCGCCTGTCAAGTCTTTGTCGATTCCTTTTTTCATGTCCTTGAGGTGCATAAGTTTCCATCGATCTCCATATTTTTTGAGCAAAGCAACTGGATCTCCTCCGCCAAATTGCACCCAAAATATATCCATCTCAAAAGAAACATATTCAGGATTGGTATGGGTAATGATATAATCCAGTAAGGTTCCATCTTCGTGGGCTTGAAACTCATATCCATGCGGATGATAGGTAAAGCTTATTCCACTCTCTTTGAGGACTTTCCCTGCCTGATTGAACACCTCAACTGCATGCTTTGCCGTTGCCAGATCAAATTCGCCTTTGACTGGATGAGGAATCCAGGCGCACATGACGAATTTGGCACCGAGAATATTGGCATTTCTGGCAACTGAATCTGGATCGGACTCCAGCAACGCAAAACTTGCCCCTGTAGAAGGAATGCTGATGCCTCTTTCCTCACACAATTTTCGATAAGATTCTGGGGCGATGCTTCCAGCTGAGCCTTCTATTTCAGTGATGCCCATTGCCTGGAGCCGATCGAGAGTTCCAGGAATGGTTTGAGGGAAATAGTTTCGAAAAGAATAGGCCTGCACCGCGATTGGCGCAACAAAAATCGGGTCTCCATCCGGTTCTGTTTTATCGGTTGCGTTTGTTTGATGTGAGCTTGAACAAGCCAGCAGCATACATAGGCACAGACTTAGCAGTGAAGTAGCAATTTTCATATCAATAACTGATTAAACGAGTCGTAGATAAAAGTCATTTAGAAGCGCCTCAGAGATAAATATGTGTCAGTTTTGAGTATTTTTTTCAGCGAGTTCCTGGAAGCTTGTTGTTTGTGCCTCCCATTGAGCAGCCAGCTCCTTTAGCTTTCCAGGCCTTTCGGTAGCCAAATTATGGGTTTCTGCCCTATCCTGAGATAAGTCAAACAATTCCCAGGCCTCTCCTTTTGCTGCTACCAATTTCCAATCTCCCACACGGATGGCGCGATTGCCTTCATGCAACCACCAAAGAGATGTTCGCGACACCGCCTGATCATCCCGAATGGCAGCAAGTAGGCTATGACCGGGCGGATCAATGCCAGGCTTTCCTTCCCACACCTCAAAGGGAGAGGCAGCTGCCACCTCCAAAATCGTCGGAACAATGTCGATCACATGTCCAGGATGATGGCGCAGGCTTCCTTTATCAGAAATTCCTCTGGGCCAATGAACCAGCAAGGGGGTAGAAATCCCGCCTTCATGCACCCAGGTTTTGTGTCTCCGAAATGGGGTATTGGCCATGGTAGAAAACCCTGGTCCCAGGCATAAATAAGTTGCCGCGGAGCCTGGAGCTGCCTCTGGATCATGGCCATCATCTCGCACCATGATCTCAGCACTCGCACCATTGTCAGACAGAAAGAGGATCAGGGTATTCTCAAATGCCCCCATGTTCTTCAACTGACCAATGATCCGGCCAATTTCCTGATCCATGCGATCTATCATCGCTGCGTGGATCGACATTTTGGTGGCCTGAAATCGCTGCTGTTCTTTACTCAGGCTCTTCCAGGGAAGCGGACGGTGGACCTCCCCTGGCCCAAGGATTCCCAAATTATCAAATGTATAGGGCGGCCCAACATGTCTTTCTACTTCTGACAAATCAGCCTGTATAATTCCCATTTTTCGCTGCCGCTTGAATCGCTTTACCCGAAGTTTTTCCCAGTCTTTGAGATAATGGTCCGCATATTTGTCGATGTCCTCTTGTCGAGCATGCAAGGGAAAATGAGGCGCTGTAAAGGCAATAAAGTGAAAGAAAGGACGATCAGCATGGTATTTTTCCTGCTCCTGCAAGCACTCAATGGCATGATCTGCAATCGCCGTTGTGCCATAATAATCGGTTCCAGCTTTTACCTCTGGCAACTCCTTATCATCCAGGTAATGGCGTTGGGGATTGAAGAATCTCCCCTGATCACGTAAATAATAAGATTTGTCAAAGCCATTCTCCAGTGGCATGCCATCGATATGCCATTTGCCAGAATGATAGGCACGATAGTTTTGTTGCTTGAGCATGTCGGGAAGCAGTCGGGCCCATGCTGGCCGTTTTGTCCCCGCTCCTCCTTTTTTCACACCCGGAAACTTATCCCGGCTGATCTGTTGGGCATAGTAGCCTGTTAAGAGCGCTCCCCTTGTCGGCCAACATCGGCCTGTATTGTAAAATTGAGTGAATCTTAGTCCGTCCTCAGCCAACTGGTCCAAATTCGGGGTCTCAATTTCCCCGCCATAACATCCCAAATCAGAAAACCCAAGGTCGTCTGCCAGGATGATCACCACATTGGGACTGGCAGACTGGGCTGACAACGAACGCAGTAGCCCGATGAACAAGGATACGAACAGAAAAAATATCAAATGTTTCATGACATCGGGATTACATAAACATCTAGAGGAACCACATTCATGACATTCAACCTGAATTCACTGGCGCAGATTGTCATCTACCTCTGTCAGGAAGAGTAGGAAAACGATTGGTCCCTGGCCAGGCATCCTTTTGGGTGAATGTGTTTGACTCAGATAAATGGATCAGAAGAAGGGCAAATGTCTATTTTCATTCTGGTTTTCCTTCTCACTGATCATGTTATATGTCCTGTTTTTTCAACCTCTCTATCGCATAGTTTGCAGCTCTTGCAGTCAGGGCCATAAAGGTCAAAGAAGGATTTTGTGTCGAAGTGGATGTCATACAAGCGCCATCTGTTACAAAGACATTGGGGCAGGCATGGAGCTGGTTCCAACGGTTGAGAAGAGAGCTGTCTGGATCATGGCCCATTCTCACCCCTCCCATTTCATGAATATCCAATCCCGGTGCCTGCTTGGTATCTCTGGTCTTGATGTTGGTGAAACCGGCTTTTTCATACATCTCTGTAAACTGATCAAAGAAGTCCAACAACATCTTCTCATCATTGTCATCATAGTCGATGTTGGTCTTGAGAAGCGGAATTCCCCATTCGTCAACTTGAGCTGAATCCAAACTGACAAAGTTGCTTTCTTTCGGAATGGTTTCTCCCATCATATGAGACCCCACACGCCATCTGCCATCTTCTTTGGTAGCGAGGAGTTCTTCTTTGAGGTTCTGCCCATAGCCTTCAGACTCAATGGGTGTCATCCTGCCGGAAGAAAACCCTGCTGCATATCCGCGCAAAAAGTCTGTCTGCTGCTCATAGACATTTCTGAATCGGGGGAAGTACATGGTGTTCGGCTTTTTGCCATCGATGGTTTTATCCGGATGCCCTTCATGGATAGCCGTAATCTTGCCCCGATAGTTGTGAAAGGCAACATATTTGCCCAATAATCCATTGTCATTACCAAGTCCATTGGGGAAGCGCCCTGACGTGGAATTGAGCAAAATCAGGTTGGAATTGAGGGTTCCTGCATTGAGGAAGATTATGTCAGCAAAATATTCAGTCGTTTCTTTTGTATTGGCATCCACCACTCGCACCCCCGAAGCTTTATTGCTTTGTTCATCAAACATGATAGAGTGAACCACTGAATGGGGTCGAAGGGTCAAATTGCCGGTTTTCATCGCCCAAGGGATCAAAGTTGAATTGGCACTGAAGTAACCACCGTATGGGCAGCCCCGTTGACAAACCCTTCTAGCGAGACATAATCCTCTTCCCTGTTCCTGGAAAATCGGTTTGGTTTCAGTCAGGTGAGCACAACGAGAATAGATCAGGTGTCTGTCCTGATAGTTTTCCTTGACAAATTGCTCAAAGTATTCCTCTACACAATTCAGATCCCAGGCTTTGAGAAAGTCTCCATCAGGCAGGGTATCCAGTCCATCTTTTTTTCCGGTGACACCGACGAATTGTTCTACCTTGGTGTACCACGCATCCAGATCCTTATATCGGATGGGCCAATCCACGGCAAAGCCATCTCTCGCTGGTCCTTCAAAGTCAAAATCACTCCACCTCTGCACTTGTCTGGCCCACATCAGAGATCTTCCTCCTACCTGGTATCCACGAATCCAGTCAAAGGGTTTGTCCTGCACGTAAGGATGGTCTGTATCTTTGACAAAGAAGTGTTGAGCATCCTCCCGGAAAGCATAACATCGACTGATGACCGGATTTTCTTTCTGGATCTGATGGGGGATTTGACCTCTGTGGGTGAATTCCCACGGTTGCATCATGGTGGTTGGATAATCCTTGTTGTGTTCGACATTCCGGCCCCTTTCCAGTAAGAGGGTTCTGACTCCCTGATCACACAATTCTTTGGCTGCATATCCTCCAGACATTCCAGCACCGATTACAATGGCATCAAAATGATGAGACGTTGATTTTGGCATATTTCTTTTTCTTTTTTGGAGGTGGATCTTTTATACCTGGACGCAGCCATTGAATCTGCCTGGGACAAATTCGAATCGCAAGTGATTTTTCATAAAATATTCGGAACTGGTAAAGTGCCTAACGGTTAGTTGCTTGGTCTTTTGGATAAAAAACCGCTGTGCCTTCGGGATGCTGTCATCCTCGACAAAGGACATCAGGAGGGAATAACTCTCTTCTGGTTTGAGGTCTTGGACGGATGCCTTGTCTGCTGTGATCAAGGCCTGTAGAAATCCATTCATGCCTTCCACGTATTCCTGTAAATCTTCCGTCTCAAAACAATCATCTACCATCGTCAGAACAAAATGCGCTGCAGGTTCTGGGGTAACAATCACAGGTTCCCCCTTCGTCGGCAAAATGGTTTCGGTAAGCCAGGTCATCAGCTTTTTGTGGTCTGGCTCTAATGGAATGTTGTCTAATTCAGGCCATTGCTCAAAATTGCAGGCTGGCAAGAGTGCAAAACCTGCTGACAGGAGCGCGATGTTCTGAATGGCTTGTCTTCTTTTCATAACTATTTTCTCATTTTTTTTTCTATTCACGCCTCCTGATCCCTTTGGCAATCGAATGGATGAATCATGGACGCTACTCCATATGAAAGACCATTCGCAAAGGCTGAACCACTGGAGAGTCATCGGGATTTGTGTCCATGAGGTCTGCCATATAGGACCACCACTTTTGCATAACCGCAGCTTGAGGCAAGCGATTTGCCATTGCAGGATCGCTTTGTAGTTGCACGCCGAACAGGCGACCGCTCGACTCATCCAGGAAGATGCTGTAGTCAGAAATCCCTGCTTCTTTCAACAAAAGCGCCAATTCCGGCCAAATGGTATCATGGCGACGTTGATATTCCTGCTCACATCCAGCTTTCAATTGCATCGAAAAAGCGATCTTTGTCATTGGATTCTTCTTATTTTCTATCTGGATGTCTGCCCCATTCCTTGCGTCTGTCCGGATCAAAGTCGGGATTAGGAACGGGAAACTCCGCCGCTACTGAAACGCGCCATTCGGAGAGTAAGGTCAACAATTCCATCCTCTTGTCAGGATGCTGTGCTGAGAGGTCTTGCGTCTCTCCAATATCTTGCTTCAGGTTGTACAATTCTACCCGCTCGTCTGTCAAATATTCGATCAATTTCCAATCTCCCTTCCGTATAGCACTGGCAGGAACATCGTGATGATACACAGGATAATGCCAGAAGATCGCTCGCTCCGGGTCTGCGGATTTTTCTTCCAAAACAGGGACAAAACTCTCTCCGTCCAATTCCTGCTCAATAGGTGGTGTTCCATTTGCTAGTTCCACAAAAGTTGGATAAAAATCTACACTCGTGACAAGGGCATCTGAAACACTGCCAGCTTTGACTTTGGCTGGCCACTTCACAATCATAGGTTCCCGGATTCCGCCTTCAAAGACAGTTCCTTTTTCGGCTCTCAAAGGAGCATTGGAGGAAGCTACATATTGCAGAGGTGAACCTTCATAGACAGACAACTTGCTCTTGGCCAAGAGGGGAATCTCATCAAATCTACTCACCAATCCTCCATTATCAGAAAAAAAGACGATCATCGTATTGTCGGTCAAGCCCAGAGATTCCAGTTTGGCAACCAATCGCCCTACCCCATCATCAATATGCTCAATCATGGCTGCATAGACTGCATTGGAGGGATAGTCTTCCCACTTGTCTTTATTCAGGTATTTGTCAATCAATTCCTGATCAGCATCCAATTGCACATGCACATCATAATGCGCCAGGAAAAGAAAAAATGGACGATCCTTGTTCCCTTCAATGAATTGCAGGCTGTAATCCGTCAATGCTGTAGACAAACGAGTCGAATCATCGAGGGCAGGATCTTCGGGAAAAATGGCTTGTTTGCTTTTTAGATTGTAAAAGGTACCTCTCCGATGAATCCGCCAGTCTTCGTAGCCTTGATTCCCAGGCAAATGTTCTTCTGCCCCTCCCAAATGCCACTTCCCAAAATAGCCTGTGGCATAGCCAGAAGCTTTCATCGCTTCTCCGACAGTCACGATTTCTGCTGGCAAATGCTGCGTCCGGTTTTTGGGCACAATCACTTCTTCATAGGGTCGCCAATGCCCGGTGATGAAATCAATGACGCCAACATGAGCCGGATATTGCCCGGATTGAATGGATGCACGTGTAGGGGAACACACTGGACAGGCAGCGTAGGCATTGGTGAAGCGCATTCCATCCCGAGCCAGTTGTGTCAGATGTGGAGCTTCATTGAACTGATTGCCATAAACGGGTAGGTCTGCCCAGCCAAGGTCATCAGCTAAAATAAAAATAATATTAGGCGTTGCAGGAGATGGTATAGATTTAGTGGGTTGACAGGTTGAGCATAACAACCCAGTGATCAGGGCAACAATAATAGGAGATGAAAAGTGTAAAACCATGAATCATAGACGTCTAATAGGTCCAACATAACAAAATTTGTGATACTGACATGCGTCTGATGAAAGTAAAAACTGGGCAAACGGATTCCATTTAATATGGCTTGAATGCTTCTTCTCTCCCCCAGAGATCCTCTCTTAAGCACAGGCCTGTTTGGCGATCATTTTGATCTGGTCTGGATTTTCGACATTTTAACTAAAAATCAGAATGCCTCCACCTCCTCCCCCCCCACAAGATCAAGATCATGTCCATGAACAGAAGCAGCAACAGGGACATGGGAGATCGAATGCAGAGCAATTTGGACAGGAGTTTGCAGACAGTGAGACCTCCAAAAGTTTGACTCCTCCTCCATTGCAACTCAGTTCCTCCACCCTCACTCCAGCTCCATTGGAAGAGGAAGGAGAAGAACAGGAAGAGGTACAGGAATCAAGTTTCGCTGAGGAATTACCTCCCCCACCTCCCCCTCAAAATCGCACCCAATCAGCACATCTATCCCCCGTCCAACAAAAAGCAATGCCAAGCCCTGCCATGATGCCGACGAAGGTCGTCCAACGGTGGATTTGGCCATTCAATTCTGGCGGAGGTGCCAAAGGATCAAAAACAACAGGAAACTCGGCCAATAAGGGTGGGGGTGGCGCTACAAAGGGAGGAGGATCTACAGCCAAACCACTCAAACAAGTCACCCAAAAAGGCACACGAAAAGGCACCAACTTTGATTCGACTGTCAATATTCCAGGTCCTTTACCCGGTGTAGGAGATATGGTCGCTCAACTGAACATCAAGGTCAACTTCCTTGATGCGACCATGAAAAATATTCGCAAGCACGCCATTTTTGACAAAAAGCACTTCAAGAAATTTTCTCAACAAATTAAGGATATCCAGAAAAAAGATCCAGCCAGTCTGACCTGGGACAAAGCCGGCAAGGACAAATTTCGGAAGGATTACCAACAATCCATTGACGATTCCTGGTCCTCCGATGCGTCCAAATGGGTCTATAAACTGGATGAGAAAGAGTATGAAAAATATCAGGTCAATCAGAAAATCAAGCTCAACTTTACCGACAAAAGCCCCCATGAGACCATCAATACTATCAAGATGGCTCCGGGAATGCGTCGATTGAGATCCTATAGAGGGAGCGAAGATTTGTTTGATTCCAGAGATGTGTCTGTCAATCAAAAAAGAAATTTGGGGATCACACATTTGGCAGAACAGGTGGGCGAATTCGCGACCAGCAGTGCCGATTTGAATGCGGATGTGCAGGCAGATATCACCAATTTTGTCACACGGGCCAATGCCATCATGACGCAGCACAAGACAGCCACTCCGACACCCAACTGGCGGGTATTTGTTCGTGGGCGTGCTTCTTCTCCTGGCAAGAAAAAGAGTAACAAAAAATTGTCTCAAAGTCGAGCTGATAATGTCGCAACAGATCTAAAAACCAAACTCAAAGGCGTCTCCTATACGATTCGACCAGACGGAGAAACCAATACGGACAAAGACTCCAAATATCAAAGAGTCGAGTTGATTCTATTTGACGCGAATCGACAAAATGTCGAGCAAAATGTTGCTGCGCATGAGACAGGTCATATGTTCGGCTTAGGGGATGAATATGCGGATGAAACCACAAAAGGGGCATTGAAAAAATCTCATGGAGATGAAGCGGATGATACCAGTCAAGCCATTCGGGATGCAGGAATGGGAGAAGATGAGGTCCTTGAGCACAGAATCAATCAGCACAATGACAGCATCATGAATGCTGGTTCAAAGGTAATGAGGGGGCATTACTCCTTCTTCCTGATTGAATTAAAACAAATAGCCACTGACGCCAAAACAGGTGCACAGGTCAATTGGAAAGTCGTAAAAGGATAAATTACATGGATAGTAAACAGGAAGAACTGGAACAGCAAATGATCAAAGGTCATTTGAACCTACATTCGACACTCTCACAAATGAGTGAACGCATCAATGACCTGGAGGCCTTTGTCTATGGAATCAATGATGCCCTGATCGAAAAAGGAGTCATGCCTTCCAGATTCCTTTTCAAGAAAATTGAGAAGGTAAAAAAGGAAATGATGGAGAATGGAGAAGTGCTTCATGCGGGAATTGCCTTGCGGGTCGATGAAGCAGATGCAGCGCCAACAGAAGTCAATTGTATGGAAAGACTACCCGTCTGTAAGGGAATCTGTTGCAAATTGAGTTTTCCGCTCAGCAGTGAAGAAGTAGAAGCTGGCAACATCAAATGGGATCTTGGAAGACCGTACTATATCCGACAAAGGAAGGATGGATTTTGCTGTAGCAGAGGAGAAAATGGAACCTGTGGAATTTACGACCATCGACCCAAGGTTTGCCAAACCTATTCCTGTGCAGAAGACACCCGCATTTGGAAGGATTTTGACAAGATGGTGATCAATGAAGAATGGATCAATGAACATCTCACTGAAGGATTCCCGGCATGAATGTAAAACGTTGCCTTCTACATGTATACTTGTTGGCAATTGCCATTGGCCAATGTTCTCTCATCTCATATAGTCAACCCTTGCAAAAATCTGATACAGAAGTCGTCATCGTGGGAACTGTTCATGAATATCGCATCCTCAAGCTGGAAGCGATGCAGGACAATCGGCCCGAGAGAGTTCCCCTCCTGCCTCCAACAGCCACCTCCGAGTTCAAGGTAGTCATCGGAGATTGCTTCACAGGGCAACAGCCCTTCTGCACCTTTACTCTGGATGACAAGGGCGGATTTTATTTTGAAGCTCCAGCAGGCACATACAGCATCGTAGAATCCAGCAGACCTGATCAATTTGCAGCATTGGAAGCAGACCCAGGCACGAATTGGAAGATGCGCTGTCTGAAAAAGGACTGGAAACAACCTTTACTTAGCTTTCAAGTGGACGCAGGCGATCCTTTGGAACTCTCTGTTGAGTTGATTCATTATTCTCCAGACATCCATCCTTGCAAAAAATAGCCGTTCGATGTGTCTGTCTTGCCTTCTTGATCAATGATCTGACGGCCGCGCAAACCTGTCGGGGTGCATCACAGTGTACAAGCTGTCTTCCAATAATCCCATAAAAATTGGGTCTGTCAGCTCTCTTTGCCAGGCTTGCTGTTGTTCTTCCAACTCTTTGGCCAATGTTTGTTGAGCATTGACGACATTGCCAGTCTCTCCTATATCTGCTTGCAGGTCAAATAGCATCCTTTTGCCCCTCACTTGGATATATTTATTTCTTCCTGCTCGCAGCGCCACCCTTTGTTGGTCATATTTCCGCCAAAACAATGCGTCATGGGGTGTTCCTGTTTGCTTGCCAGCAATATAAGGCAAGAGATTGACCCCATCTATGCGATGTTTGAGTTGAATTTTTCCTGCATTTTCTCCCACCATGGTTCCAAAAATGTCCAGTGAAATGATGGGAAAGTCAAATACCGTCCCTGCAGGGATCTTTTTGGGATATCGCATGGCAAAAGGGACACGAATCCCTCCTTCAAAAACATCTCCTTTCTTTCCTCTGAGGGGGCCATTGTCAGAAGCATTGACATGCTCAGGTCCCCCATTGTCAGAGAGGAATACGACGATTGTATTGTCTGCCAGTTCCAAGACTTCCAATTGATCCAATACCAGCCCTACTCCATCGTCTACAGCACTTATCATGGCCGCATAGATCTTCCGTTTTTTGTCGGAGATGTGAGAAAATCTATCCAGGTATTTGTCTGACGCCTGCAGCGGCGCATGCGGGGCATTGTAAGCCAGATACAGAAAGAATGGATCATGCTGGTAGGCATGGATGTAGGCTGCCGCTTCCCGAGACAGTGCATCTGTCAGGTATGCAGTTTCCTCAATTCGCTGATTGTTTCTCAGAAGTTTGGTTCTGTAAGCAGCATACTGTTGTGTGACCTCATATTCATCCGCTAGGGTCCATTCTTCTGGAAAATAGCGATGCCCGCCAGTCAGAAATCCAAAAAAATCGTTGAACCCTCTTTTCAATGGACGCTGACTTGGATGTGCCCCCAAATGCCATTTCCCAATAGCAACGGACTTATAGCCAGTCTGCCCCAATACATCAGCCAAGGTCTCTTCACTAAGGGGCAATCCCATATTGGGATCATTGGGGGCAAATAATGGATTCCGACCAAACCCAAAACGATCCTGGTATCTGCCAGTGATGAGACCAGCTCGGCTTGGCCCACAAACAGGATAGGATACATAGCCATTGGAGAAGATCACTCCTTCCTTGGCGATGCGATCAATATTAGGGGTAGGGATATCCTGACAACCGTTGAATCCCACATCTGCATATCCCAAATCATCGACAAGGATGAGAACCAAATTGGGCGGTCGCTCTGCTATTCGTTGGGGTGATTGTTGGGTACCCTGACAACCGCCTGACAAGAGTGCAAGCAGGAATCCAAGGCCACATCCGATCGACAACTTATAAGTAATCTTCATACTGAGCTTGTGTACAGAGGGTATAAGAAGTAAATTTCCTTTGCCAGATAAGCGTACATTCATTTCTGGGAAAACCGGATCATGTTGCGCAGAATCTTGTCTGCCACAGGGTCTTTGCCAAGATTCTCTACAATCCGCAACTGAGACACGATACAGCGTCCTTCTCCAAGAGAGATATTCGCGACATCGGCCCCCCACCAGGAAGCTCCGGGTCCTGAATAATGCATTTTGTGTTCTCGGGAGAACCAATCAAATCCAATCACTCCCACAATGGCTTCGACCTGCAACTCTCCTTCTCCGCTGATGTCCCGAAGCGTATGAGTGGCCCAGATGTTTTCATAGGGCCCCTGGCTTTGCATCATCTGATCCTGCGGAAGTCCTTGAAAAATCGGATGCTTGCGAAGCAGGTGCGGGATGCAGGTCCACAATCCCATACCAGGGTGGGCGCGCGCCTTGAAGGGGAAGAGGGAATTCTCCTCGGGAATGTTGGCAGTGGAACCGTCAATATATACTGCTGTCCCACCTTCCCGAATAAACTTCAGCAAGGGTCCGGTTGTCTCGGAATCGAGGCCGACGCCTGCAACAAATACTGGCGTATTGGGTGCTGTTTGTGCATTGAACCTATTGAAGGGAATACCAGCTTCAGTCAGAGCAGTAGTCAAGGTTCCTTTTCCATCCAGAACAGCAATTTTTCCTTTTGGGAGAGAGAGGTCTTTGGCACGAAACACATCTATAGGCGTAGAATTCTGCGCCAGGATTTCCCCTCCTTTTCCTAGCATCGTGCTTTTGACAGTATAATTCCCTCTCCACTTTGTCGTATTCAGTTGTTCGCTCAATAGCATAGAAACCCCTTCTCCCCATTCCTTTTTGAGTGTTTTTCGATAGACTATTTTTCCTTTCGCCGACACCACTTCAATCCTCAGATTCCCATGCGTAGCTTCCAATTCATTCACAGCCAGAATCTCCAGTGTGGTGCCTTTTTCTGCATAGACATTCCTGGGTTTGGCCCGCACAGACAGAATGCGAGGCTGATTGGCGGCTTTGGTTCCTTGATAGGCATAGGTCTTGGGATTCCGCCATAAGTCCATCAGACCCGCTCCCAAAATCCAGTCTCCTGCTACCAAAGCATGGATGCAATATCCGTCGACCTCTGGATTGGCTCTTACTGCTTCGATCATTCGTTTGTTGGCAGTCCCATGGATGAACTGCTGATCCAGGTAGAATTGCTGCATATCAGGGTAGAGGTAGCTGAATCCACTTTCTTCCAATACCCCTTTCTGCTGGCGGGCAATGCGTTCATGATATCTGTAAGCTGGCGTAAGGGCATTGCCTTCCCTTACAAAGCGTTCATTATTCACAGTCAAATCTGGCAATGATCCATAGCCAAGTTCAGAGACATAGGACATCAAGCCCGGAAGTACATTGCGCCCTGGCGTCCGGCCTTTCAGACCTGCAGCCTGTTTCTCTTCCTTGGTCATGCCAATCGACAGGAATCCATCGTAGCGAGATTCACTGATAAAAGGGCCAGGATAATTATGGATATCATTGAATTTGGTGGGTTCATGCTGCTCTGGCAGATACATATTCGCCCCAAAAGCCCATCCGCCGGATTCATCCAGAATCAGACGAGTCGGATCGAGATCTCGCGCCAGCATCGCCATGGGTCGCATCATCTGCTTAAGCACAGGGCGATGCAATTCGTTGAAGAGTTCCCACTGAATGACGCAAGCCCGATTCCTGTCTCTGAGGATGGCGTTCCGAACTTCATTTTCTACCCGCATGGGTAGATAAGGGGTTGAAAATGGAAGTTGCATACATTCCAGTGCTGGGCTTCCGACCACCAGAACTCCCATTTCATCCGCATAATCCAGCCAGCGGGGAACCGGAGGGCGACGCCAGGGGCGGATCAAGTTGAATCCTGCTTCCTTGGCCAGACGAATTTCTTTCTCGATCATCTCCTCATTATCAGGATGTGCAATACCATTGGGATACAAGCCCTCAAAAAATGAAGCTTTGATATAGATGCGTTTTCCATTGAGATAGAAATCCTTATTCGTGATGGTTAATTCTCGCATACCGAATCGATGGCTCCACGTATCCAGAATCTGTCCATCCTTGCGCAACTGGATTTTCGCCAGATATAGATGAGGATTGTCAGGAGACCAGTAGACGGCATTGGGAAGCGATTGTGTCCAGCTGTTTTGGTTTTGTCCGGGATGAAGTGGCCATTTGGTTTGGAAATTGGCCACTACGGTCGAAGAGTCCGAAGCCTCCGTGATAGTGATTTCCAGGTCGATTGTGGAATTCGCAATAGCAGTATGATTCAACTCTATGTCAAAACTGGCTGTATTCTCCCTGATATTGGGTTGAATAAATACATCATCCACATAGGTCTCAGCTGTTGCGAGAAGCTGGACAGATTGCCAGATGCCCCCAGAGATTCCGCCTCTCCATTGAGGCGTTTCCAGGGCCTTCATACCATCTATCTCTTTGTCTGTCAAAAAGAGTGGACCAACCACCCGGAGCGTCAATTCATTGGTTTCTCCTGCCTTGACCATCTCATCTATCCGGAACTCAAAAGGCGTAAACCCGCCCTCATGAAAGCCGACCACTTCATCATTGACCCATACTTCAGATAAATAATTCACTGCTCCAAATTGAAGACGGATCACCTTGCCTTCCCAGTCGGCAGGCAGATCAAAACTTGTTCGGTAAAAGGCCACTCCTTCATAATCTTCTTTTAGCCTTTCCCAGGCAGATGGAACCGTGACAAGCTGACGATCAGGATGTTGCTCAAAGGTTTCCGTTTTCATCCAGCCAGCTTCCCGGCCCAGATTATTTTCATCAAAAATAATCTCCCATTGTCCATCCAGCGAAAGGCGTTGCGGGTTTTGTGTCATCCCACTTGCAGCCATCCCAATTACAAGCAGAATCGTCAATATAAAATGTGGTGTTTGAGGCAGAAAAGACATAGCTACTGAACTTAGATTAATGACAAGCCATGGTTGCAAGAACCTCAGACTGGCCCTGGCAGGCTTGATTCAATTCTTTATTTTAACTCAAGTGTTTCTACTTTTTTGTATCCCTTCCCTCGAATTCGTTCAAAATCCGCGACCATTTCAGCCAGTTTTTCTGATTCTGATTCTGCCAGATTTTGTTGTTCTCCGAGATCTGTTTCCAGGTTAAATAGTTGAAAGACATCAGAATTTCCAAGTTCGATGTTAACTTTGGTGTTTACGGCTGGTCCTTCATATGGAGGAATCATGACCCAATTCCCTTTTCGAAATGCTGTCCGGGTTGTTGCTTCCAGCACCAATTCCTCCCTTCCGGTCTCGCTTTTCCCCATCAGCACATCAGTGAGCACCTCTCCATCCTGAGAGCGAACCTCACTTCCTAGCAGTTGGGCGATAGAGGACAATAGATCTAGTTGAGAAATCAAGGCATCTGATTGGGTAGGCTGAATATGCCCTTTCCAATAGCTGATAAATGGAACCCTTGTTCCAGCTTCGAACAAACTGTATTTCCCTCCACGCAATGGCCCTGCAGGTGTGTGATCCCCCAGTTTTTCCACAGCATCATCATAATATCCATCATTGAGCACGGGACCATTATCACTAGACAGAATAATGAGGGTGTTATCCATCAGTCCTTGCTCCTCCAGTGTTTCCAACAATTGACCGATGCACCAATCTGCTTCAACAATTACATCTCCCCTCGGTCCCATGCCTGAGCTCCCGACAAAGCGCGCATGAGGTGTGCGTGGGACATGTGGTTGTTGCAAGGCATAATACAAGAAGAAAGGATTCTCTTTATGTTCGAGAATGTATTGTTGTGCCCGAACAAGAAAGGTATCCGCCATATTTTCATCCACCCACTTGGCGGCGTCCCCTCCTTTCATATAGCCGATTCGGGGAATGCCATTGACAATGCTACTATTATGGCCATGATGCCAGTTCATTTTCAGCAATTCGGGATTGTCCTTTCCGGTAGGCTCTCCTGGAAAGTTTTTTCGATAGTTGACTTCTATGGGATCTGAAGGGTCCAAACGAACGACATGTCCATTTTCGATATAGACAGTTGGGACGCGATCCTGTGTCGCAGCCATGATGTAAGAATAATCAAAGCCAACCTCATTCGGGCCAGGAGAGATTTTTTTGTTCCAGTCTACCTGTCCATTTCCTAGCCCTAAATGCCATTTGCCCACGATTCCGGTATGATAGCCCTGTTGGCGGAGCATCTTCGGCAAGGTTATCTGTGCAGTATCAATGAGCAAAGGTGCTGTACCTGACAGGATTTTGGCACGTTCATTTCGCCAGGGGTATACACCTGTCAATAAGGCAAAACGACTCGGAGAACAGGTAGCTGAACTTGCATATCCATTGGTAAATCGCACACCTCCCTGAGCCAGCCGATCAATATTGGGGGTTGGCAAATTCCTTGCCCCGTAAGCGCCGACATCTCCATATCCCAAATCATCTGCATAAATGACGATGATATTGGGGGATTTGGCAGAGGAAGTTGGGTGATTGGTAGCAGAATGTTCTCCGGCAGAACATCCCACAATAGCAAGCATGCCCATAAGGGCTAGCCACAAATAAAGATAGTGGAAGTTAGTCATGATGGTTTACATTTTTTGGTATGATTGTCTTGTATTCCGCATTGGGTAAGGATGCCCTCCTATTCAGGAAAGCAAAAAAAACAGAATATGCCTGAAAAAAAATGGCTGCCTCTACAGGAGCTGAGGCAGCCAATACAAAAATCTACTAGTATGTTGTTATCCTTTTGATGGAGTAAGTATGATTCCTTAGTATCCAGGATTTTCTACCAAATTAGGATTGTCAGCAATCCGCGCTAATCCAAGGGCATAGTAATAGTTGCGTTCTGGATGGCTTCTGACACGACCTCTATCACCAGAGGCTATCTCTGCAGTATACATTCCAGTATCGAAATTGTAATCCCAATGGAAGCGATGTCTTTCATTTTGGTCTAGTTCCTGGACAGCAATTCTCCATCTTCTCAGATCCCAGAATACATGTTCTTCAAAGGCCAATTCTACTTGTCTTTCCTGACGGATACTCTCTTCTGTTACTTCAACAGGTGGCATTCCGGCTCTATCACGAATTTCTCCATTCATGATATTGGCCATATCGCCATTAGGATCACCGAGATAGAAAGCGGCTTCTATGTAGTTCATCAGGATTTCTCCATACCTGAATTCGTAGAAGTCCGTATTAGACAGACCACCTCCTGTTTGCGGCAGGCTTTCATCCAGTCGCTTTCTGACTTGCAGGCTGGTAACGGCTGCATTGCGGTTTCTGGGAGGTGCAGCACCAGGCCACCCATCAGATCCAGGAACGATAAATCCTACAGCGGTGGAAGTCTGTTCTGCGCCAGTATCATCTGTATAGGTCGTACTTCTATGATAGTAAGCGCGGGCTCCTCTCCAGGGCATACCTGGATAGGAAATTGAGGCTCTCATTCGAGGATCTCTCTGACCAAAGAACCAGTCTGGATCAATGGGGGTAGCCCCGTCATACATGGCTCGGTCTACTTTCCCGGAAGTGCCATCAACAAAATCAAACAATTCCAGTTTTTCTACATATGTTGGGAAATTGGAATTCCATCCAAATCCAAATCCATCGGGATGGGCAAACAAATCCCAGGAGTGTCCCTTGCCAGCTTCTGAATCAAACTTCTCCGCAAATATCACTTCTGGATTGTCATTTTCATCGATGAACAAATCCACATAATTCTGAACTGGATCAGGATTTTTGCGATAGAGAGAAAATGGGCCATTGTCCATGATTTCCTTAGAAGCAGCCAATGATGTTTGATAATAACTATTGGCATCAGAAGAAGGAAATCCAAGCAGACCACTGAGTTGTTCTGTTCCGAACTGCGCAATACTGCCTGCAAACAAGGCGGCACGACTCTTCATAGCCAATGCTGTCCACTTATCTACTCTTCCTTCAAGGTCTGCCTCTTCAGGAAGATCTGCAAGAATCGCATCCATTTCTGAAATGATAAAATCGTACACCTCTTTTTCGGAATTTCTCGGGACAAATAACTCTGCCTCAGAAGCATCAATTGGCAAAGCCTGCGTTACAAGTGGAACTCCCCCATAGCGTTTTACCATTTCAAAATAAGCAAATGCCCGAAGCCATCTTGCTTCTGCCACTCGGGTTTGGACCAAAACTGGGTCCAGAGCCTCTGAATTGGGCAATTTCTCGATGTATACATTGGCCTGTCTGATATGATCATAGGGCCAGTATGCAAGGACGCCTGCACCATTTTCGTTAAATGCGGGCCCAATTACCTGACCAAATGGTGCTTGCCAGGGAGCAAAGTTGCGACATTCTCCACCAAAGGAATTGATCAGATTTACATTCAAGCCTGAGTTCCCAGTTTGGTAGACAAATAGAGCATCGTGATACAATTGAGCCAAATAGGCGTTAGCGAGGTTCTCATCCTCGAAAACCAGCTCTTCAGAAATGATGGTGGCCGGCAGGAGGTCGAATGCATCCTGGCAGGACATTGAGAACACCATCGTGAATACAAATAAGACTGATATCTTTTTCATGAAATATGTTTTTCTTGATTCATTCATTTAGAAAGTAACTCGAATGCCTCCAGTGTAATTTCTTGTAATCGGAAGGTTCCTAACAGGATTACCAGAAGTGGCTTCTTCAGGGTCAAAAGAGTTTTTGTAAATCCCCAATGAAGACCAGGTAAGCAGGTTCAGCCCAGCGGCATAGATCTGTACACTTTCCAACCCAACGATAGATGTAATCTTATTTGGAATGTTAAAATATAGGTTCACATTTTTGAGGCGAAGATAGGTTACATCCTTTCTATACACATCGGAATTGCGGCCATTGTTTGCTCCTGGCGAGAGAGTTGCTGCTGGCAAGGAGGCATTGGGATTGATGTTCACGGTTGGATCATTGGGATCTGGTTCCCATCTCAAATCTCGGTGGTACACCATTGGAACAGAGAAGTTAGAGAACATGGTTCGGGCATTTCCGTTGACAGAGAGGCTAAAACGAGAGGCCCCTTGCAGCAATGCACTGATCCCGAAGTTCTTGTAGGTCAAGCCAATCTTCATTCCGTATACCAGTTCGGGTAGCCCACTTGCGAAGGCAATGATGTCCTGATCTCTAAAGTCAATCACTCCATCCCCATTGATATCCTGGAACTTGATATCCCCAGGTTTGATGGTAGTATTGCCCAATTCGTCCTGATCGACAGGATGTTCGTCAATTTCCGCCTGACTCATGAAAATCCCGTCAGACACATATCCAAAGTTTCTATTAACCCATTGGCCTGAACGACCCAAGATTCTCAACTGATCAGGATCTTCATATTGTTCCTCGTCGAATACTTCTCCCCATTTGGCTCTGGCAAATGTTCCATTAGGAGAAATATCAATCTTCAGATCTCCAATGCGGTGCTGATAATTCACCATCATTTCGATTCCTCGGTTGGTTCTGGTATTCAGGTTGACCAATGGCAGGTCAGCCCCAAAGGTACTTGGGATATCCTGAATATTTTGCCCCAACAATCCTTCTCTGTTTCGATAGAATACATCGGTTTCGACATGCAGTCGTCCATCCAGGAAGGTCGCTTCCAATCCAATGTTGTAGAGAGTAATTTCTTCCCAGGTCAACAATGGGTTGGCCAATCCAAGGGTAAAGATTCTAGGCTGACTGGCATTATCTCCCAGGATGTAGATTCCATTTTGAGAATATCCTGATAAGTAGTCAAATCCATTCAATCCATTGGCTGAATCATCTCCCAATTGAGAGTAGGATACACGCAGTTTCAAGTGATCAAGCGTTTTGGAGGATTCCAGGAAGGACTCTCTGGAGATCACCCATGCACCAGAGAAACTTGGGAAATATCCCCATCTTGTTTCAGGCGCAAAGAGGACGTTTCCATCAGCTCGCAAGGTTGCTTCAAACAGATATTTCCCTTGAAATCCATAATTGAATCGACCCACTACACTCTTTCGTCCAATATCAGCGAGAGAGGTACCATTGGCAAACTGCAAATCCTGCGATCCCGTAAAGATTTCAGGAATGGCTGTTGTCAGGAGATCAGCTCTGCTGGCAGAAATACTGGTTTGTTGCCGGGTAATCTGTTCTGCCAATGCCAGAAACTTGATATCGTGATCACCAAATGTGTTGGCATATTCAAGAGAGAGTAATGGATAGAGTTGTTGGCGTCGCAGTTGAGCATCTGCCACACTGCTTCTTGCTCCATTTACTCCTTTGCTTTGGTAGGTATCTGTTTCATGTTCATAATCCCATACCTCAAATGGTTTGTTCAGGGATTTGGTTCCTCTTTGAAGCAATTCTGAATTCACTTCTGCTCTGATTTTCATCCCAGAGATAAAGGGAACCTTGTATGTCAAGGCCAGTTTTCCTCTAAAAATTTCATCTCTCCTATCCCAAAATCCCTTGATGTCTCTCATCGTTCTGGCGATTGGCTGTCGCTGGTTGAAGCCAGACCAGGGAGTAAAGGAAGGATCAGGAAACTCTGTACGAAGGGTTGGCTGAGCAGTTGCCAGTTGGACAAATACTTCATTCAGTCCCTCAACAGATCTTTTGGTTTCATCCACCTGATAGGACATATCTGCCGAGAAGCTGATATTTTTTGTTACATCCACATCAATGTTAGATCTCACATTGAATCGGGTATAGTCAAAATCTCTGCTTCGGAAATAGCTTTCATGTTGGGTAAATCCTACAGAGGTGAAATACCGAACATTGCCTGCCCCTCCTGACACCTTCAGACTGTGCTGTTGCAAGGGGGCGCCATTTTTGATTAAGGCTCCTCTCCAGTCTCCTCCTTCAAAGCCTGGAGCACCGGTTCTATAATTTTCAACATCTGATGCTGAATAGGTAGCATCTGCATCTCCAATGTCCAGGAGATCTGCCTCTCGATAAAGCTGGGCAAAATCAGCGGCTCCTACGGGTTCAAGGAAGGCAGTTGCCTCTTGAACAGTAAAGCTTCCATCATAACTCAATTTCGGAGGGCCAATCTTTCCTCGTTTGGTGGTAACCAGGATGACACCGTTTCCTGCACGAGATCCATATACCGCAGCCGAAGCATCTTTCAATACAGTCATACTCTCAATGTCATTCGGGTCAATTCGGTCCAATCCACCAGTAACCTGCACCCCATCAACCAGAATGAGTGGATTCCCTGCAAAGCCACGAATTCGGATAGTAGTTTGATCTCCTCCAGGCAAACCAGAGGCTTGATTGGTTACAACACCGGGAAATCTCCCTGCCAGGAGACCAGAGGTACTGGCCGTAGGAACGACAGTCAGTTCATCGCCCTTTATCGTCGATACTGATCCCGTCAAGTTGACTTTCTTCTCAGCACCATAGCCAATAATGACAACTTCATCTACCAGTTTTTCTTCCTCCAGGCTAATGTTGATTGTGGTTTGGTCTCCCACCTCTACTGTCTGATCCACATAACCGATTTGGGAGAAACGAAGAGAAGCACCTGCAGATACCTCGATCTGGTACTTTCCTTCAGCATTGGCAAGAACCCCACGGGCTGTGCCTTCTTCTATGACAGTAACCCCGACAAGAACTTGCCCATTGGCATCTGTCACCGTACCCGAAACTTGTTGCTGGGCTAGCAAAGCAGTGCTCATGCCTATCCCGAACATCAATAGGAGTACTTTTAATAGAGTAGCTTGTTTCATAGTAAGTAGTAATTGTTCAAAAACATTGACAAAAAAATAAACCTATCTCATGAGGTTTTCTCAAATACACATTCAAATTTGGTAACATTTGGACACTAAAGAGGGGGGCAAATGGATCAACTAGGGGGGGATGGGCGTTCAATTGAATAAGGAGGTGAGACATAGCCAGATAATCAGGAAGAAGAGGGCGACAAGGAGAATAAAAACCACTTTTCTTGCTACAGTCAAATGGAATGCACGCCACTTTGGAGGGGTTTTGTTGATTTTTTGCACAGTTAGTCCCTTATTGCTCTACCCGAGCAAGCGGACTCAAGTTAAAGCTGAATTTGTCCGAGGGACTGGGGATGTGGAGTCAATTGGCGGGGGCTAATCGTGCAAGTTGAGATTAGCTGACTGATCTACCTGGGGTAGGGGCGTTTTTTTGTAAATACTCAGAGGGATTCATTCCAAATTGTTCCCGGAATGAGGTACGAAAATATTTAAGGTCATTGAATCCGACCATAAAGGCGATTTCAGAAATATTGTAGGAGGTCGACTGCATGGTTTCAGCTGCTTTTTTGAGGCGAATAGAGCGAATAAAAGCACTGGAAGTATATCCAGTCAGTGCCTTGATTTTTCGATAAAAGGTAGAGGGACTCATGGCCAGCGATTTGGCCAAAAAATCCCGACTAAACGCTTCATTCATCAAATTGTCCTCCACCAATTTGATCACATCACTCAGGAATTGTTGGTCAGGTGACAGGGAGCTATTTTCAACGGCTTTCAGACGAATGGTTTGAGTGAAAAAGGACTTTAATTTTTCCCGACCTGCCAACAATCCATTTACCTGCGCCTTCAACACAACTGGCTGAAAGGGTTTGGTAATATAGGCATCCGCCCCAGAGTCATAGCCTTTGACCTGAAAGACGGTAGAGGTACGAGCAGTCAATAAAATGACTGGAATATGAGCCGTTGACTCTCCTTCTTTGATTTGCTTGCAAAAGGCCAGTCCATCCATTTTCGGCATCATCAAATCACTGATGATAAGATCTGGAACCCATGTATCGACCATCTCCAACCCCTCTTCACCATTTTCTGCTTCCGCCACCTCATATAGCTTCTCAAAAATATTCCGAATGAATATCCGAATCTCTGGATTGTCTTCGACAATCAGAAGTTTGGCAAGAGGAGGGAGAATAGATCTTGGCATATCCGTCCGCCCCCCCCTAGCCATCTCTCTGGCTATTGGTTTATGATAATGGCTGGTATGTTCGGAATTTTTAAATCCATCGATCATATCCGCTTGGGATAAATGCGCGTTGCCCAAAGGCAAATGCACGGTAAAAGTACTCCCCTCCCCTAGCTGACTTTCAGCCTCTATGCTCCCCTTGTGAAGCTCTACAAGCGTTTTGGCTAAAGACAATCCGATGCCCGTCCCAACCAGCTTGACAGTATCTGTATTCGCTATCTGATAGAATCTGTCAAAAATTTTCTCCACCACTTCCCCACCCATCCCAAGTCCATTGTCTCGCACGAGGATTTCGCAAAATCCCTGAGGAAATTGCGCTTTCAAGGAATCAGGAGACTGGGATACCTGACGAACACAAAAATCAATTTGCTGGCCTGTTGAGGTGTATTTAAATGCATTGGACAGCAGATTGCACAAAACAATCTCCATCTTGTCCCGATCATAGTACAAGGGGATCTCCTGATCGCTATGCTCAAATCTGAAGGTGATTTGTTGGTGTTCTGCCAACATGCGAAAAGACAGGTATACTTCATGGGCAAAATTTCTGAAGTTGCCCTCAGCCGCCTGTAAGCTCATATTCCCACTCTCCGCTTTTCGGAAGTCGAGCAGCTGATTCACCAATCCCAATAGACGTTGTCCATTGCGGTGGATGCTAGCGACCATTTCCTTCAACCGTCCCCCGAGCTCTTCTTCCTCCTTGAGTTGTTCCAAAGGGCCAGTGATAAGGGTAAGCGGACTGCGAAGCTCGTGGGTGATATTGGTGAAAAAACGCGTTTTCATCTCTGCCATTTCCATCTCTTTTTCGCGTTCAAGCCTGGCAATCTCCAATTTATTTTTCAAGCCATTTTGCAAACTGATGATATGACGATACAAAAGCAGTAGGCCCATAATCAACATTCCATAGAGAATAAATGCCTGCCAGCTTGCCCAGAATGGCGGGAGAATTTCAATCGCCAGCCTTGCCTCTGATTCACTCCATACGCCTTTGCTATTGACAGCTTTCACCCGAAAAGTATATTTTTGAGGCTTGAGGTTGGTATAGGTGACACTTCTTTGGCCGCCTACGGTATTCCACTCTTCCTCCAGCCCATCCATCATATAGACATATGTATTGCCGAAAGGCGCATAAAAGTCGAGGGCGGTATATTCTATCGAAAAAACATTCTCTCTATGGCTCAAGTGAATTTCCTGACTATACTCAATGGATTTGTCCAGAATAATCCGATCATTGAATGGCATTCCCACTCGGACTTCCTGATTGAAGACCTTTAGCCCTGTCAATAAGATAGGAGGGGCAACAGAATGATTCACAATAGAGTCCGGGTGAAAAAAATTCAATCCTCGAATCCCTCCGAAATAAAAAATTCCTTCTTTATCACGATAGGCAACATTTTCCATAAATGAATTGGATTGCAGACCGTCATTCACATCATAATTCAGGAATATTCCTTTGTCAGGATTGAAGGTTGAAATGCCCTTGTTGGTACTCACCCATAGGTTCCCTTTATCATCCTCCAGGATTCCGTGGATATAGTTATTGGGGAGTCCATCCTGCTCCTGAAAACACCGGAATGCCAATGAATCTCCTCCCAGGGGAATAGCCAGATTCAATCCATTGGGGGTACCGACCCATAGACGCTTCCGACGATCTTCGTACATGCAAATGATGATATCGCTGCTCAAAGAGCTGACATCTCCCTGTTTTTTGGGATAATGAAGGAAGGAATCAGTCTCTTCCTGGTACAAATGCAATCCTCCATAGGTGCCTACCCATAATCTCTTTTCTTGGTCTTCAAGGAGACAACTGACTCGGTAATGTTGGAGACTTCCTGCTTCCTCTCCTTGCTCATAGACCTTGAATGTTCTTTGACTCAAGGGCCCTGTGTCAATGGATTTTCGCAGCCCATCTAGCTGCCTGCCAAACCAGTAGGTTCCATCAGAAGTCTGAAGAAAGGCTGAAATATGAGATTGGCGAATGGGAGTGGACTGTTTTTCCTCTATAATGGATTGTTGGTGGAAAGCATAGGTTTCGGCATTTTTTTCAATTCTATACAAGGAATGCTTGGTAGTCAACCACAAGTTCTCATAATGATCTTCATAGATAACTTTGGCGCCTGGTTTTGAGCCAGGGGGAAGGGGCAGGCTTAATCGCTGAAAGGGCTGTCCATCCTGGCTGTAATGAACATCTTCTCCTCCTTTTGTCCCTACCCACAAGACTTCATCCTGATCTTTAAGGACGGACCAGATCGGTTCTCTGGGAAATCCTGCCATGCCTGAAGCATTCCGCTTCAGACCAAATTGCTTGATTCGTTCGTCCAATTTGCATAGCCCTCCTCCATTGGTTCCAACCCAAAAGATTCCTGACCGATCCTGATGCACACAAAGCACATCCCGATACAATTCCCGGTCTCCATCCTTGTTCTCATCGTGAAGATCATACCGAATCAGCCTCCCCGTGTCTCGCTGATATAAATTCCAGCCTCCTCCCCAACTACCAATCCATATCCGCTTTTGACGATCAGTATGGATAAAGTGCATATTGATGGGCCGCCCCTCCTTCTTATGCGGGTAATCTGTAGCGATTGCCCGCAACTCTTCCTTCTCCCGATCAAATTGGAACAAGCCAGCCCCCCATGTTCCCAAAAATAGCTGTTGGGAAAGGGGATCCTCCAATACACTGGTAAATCTCTGATGATTATAATAATGGTCTAATAAGACCCCTTCTCCTGACAATTTGTACAGTCCATTAGGAGAAGCGATCCATATATGACCATCCTGGCTTTGTGTGATCATTTGGATTGTCACCCCTGCAAAAAGATGGCGAGTTCTCTTGCTTTGAGGATCCAGGATGGTCAGTCCATTTTCCCAGGTTCCCATCCAGATCTCTCCCGCTTCTGACTCAATCAATGAGATGATGCGATTGCCACTTAATCTGGATGAATCCGGATGATCTACAGAAAAATGTTCAAATCGATCGTATTCTGGCTGATAATAACTTAAGCCATTCGATTTGGTTCCAATCCAAATATTGCCAAGGTGATCTTCTATCAAAGATTCGATCGAATTATTGGCCAAACTATTGGCATTGCCGATTTCATTCTGAAAAACCTTAAAGGTGTAGCCATCAAATCGGTTCAAGCCCCCTCTTGTTCCTATCCATAAGAATCCACGCCTATCCTGAAGAATAGCAGTAACTTCACTTTGAGAAAGGCCTTCATCAGAGGTAAAGTATTGAATATTGGAAAACACAGGTGTGTCTTGAGCCAACAGTACCATTGGGCAGCAACTCAGAATAAGGAGAGTGCAACTAAAAATGAAAGGGCGGCAATTCATAAAAAGTCTTCTCTATTCTCGAAATGAATCTTTTTTTATCAATTTGATCTGAAGTTTCATTTATTTACTGCAAACAAGGAATAAACATACAATTAATTGCTTGAATCAGGCCTATTGAGCAAGGAGACTGGGTGATCATTAAGTTTGGAAAATAAGGGAATTAGAGAAACAAATAATAAAAAATGCCCTTATTTCCTGTGTGTTTTTACTCCCAATCCAATCGAACATTTTACCCTTCTTAAATATAAAGACAAACTTTTGAATAACTTAATCCAAACCAGCGAAACCAGTTAAAAGAATAGCTATCTATGATTTTCCAATTGCTCACCCTGATTGTCATTTTGATTTTGCTGATTCTGTCGGTCTCAAAATGGAAGGTTCATCCCTTTGTCGCGCTCTTACTGGCAGCCATTACTCTGGGCCTATTTCTTGGATTGGGCGGCGCTCAGACTGTTGAGGTATTGCTCCAGGGATTTAGCAAAACACTGAAGTGGATAGCCATTGTGGTGATCGTGGGAGCCTTCATTGGGGAGGTATTGCGAGAAACCGGTGGGGCTATCCGAATTTCTGACAAGATTGTCCGTTGGGTAGGGGAAAAGCGGCTTCCATGGGCGATGGGATTTACTGGGTATCTGGTGTCTATTCCAGTCTTTGTGGATGTGGCATACATTGTTCTTCAGCCAGTAACAGAGGCCCTTGCAGCCAGAACCAAAAAGCCCGTCCTCGTCATTGGGCTAGCATTGACGGCAGGGCTGACCGTCTCTCATACCTTGATTCCCCCAACCCCTGGGCCGTTGGCAGTAGCTTCCTTGCTGGATGCAGATATTGGTCGGCTGCTGTTGATCAATGGATTGGTTGGTCTCTGTGCCATGGCAGGAGGGATTTTGTGGGCATCCCGATATTGCAAAGATTTTCGCCTTCCCTATGATGATAAGTTGGCATCCCTTTCCAATCAACACACAGATCCAACAAACAAAGACAAGCGTTCCTCCTCTGTCTTGATGGACCTGTTGCCCATCTTGATTCCGATTATCTTGATGGGAGTAGGAACGATCTTTGACAAGGATACGCCAGGATTCTTGGCTCAAAGTTTCCTGTTCCTGAGTACACCCATGATCGCTGTGATGATTGGTGCTGCCATTGCCTGGATACAATTCAGTCGACAAGAGACAGAAAAGAAAGTCAATCAACTGGTCGAACAAGCCATCGTCACCTCAGCACTTGTCATCATGATCACGGGAGCAGGGGGGGCTTTTGGTGCCGTGATCCGAGAAAGCGGCTTGCAAAACTCCCTGGCAGAATTTTTTGTCGGCCTGCCTTTTCTTAGTTTTCTCTTGCCCTTCATGGTTGCTGCAGTTCTGACGACCTCTACAGGTTCGATCACCGTATCCCTTATCGGCACTGCCTCGATCTTCGGCCCGATGGCTGGCGATATGCCTTATTCACCAGAACTCATGGCTGCTCTCATTGGATCTGGTTCATTTTGTGTCTTTCACGCCAATTCCAGTTTCTTCTGGTTGCTCAACCGATTGCATGATGTGCCTGTGAATGTGTTGTACCGGACCTATACTCCCCAATCATTCGTGATGGGCCTCTCTGGCTTGTTGGGCGTGCTTATTCTCTGGGCGATAGGCATTGGATAAGCGAACATCCAGCCAATAATTGGATGATGTTAGGCAATCGCGAGGATTCTCGCCAGAATTGAGGTGGGCAATCAAGTCTGGTGCTTCGTCCAAGCTGGCAGTCTTGAACTGCATGCCTCTTCCTACAAACTATTGTGTTCGATCATTGGTCTAATTCCTCAAAATAGAGTAATTTCGCAGCGCAAAACTCAGACAGTTATTTTCAACGCATATCGACACCCCCTATTTCATGGCAAAAATCATTTATACCAAAACAGATGAAGCCCCAGCACTGGCTACCTACTCCCTCCTTCCGATTGTACAGGCATTTGCTTCTTCGGCAGATGTAGAATTGGAGACAAGAGACATTTCGCTGGCGGGAAGAATCATTGCCCGGTTCCCGAATTATTTGACAGAAGAACAACGAATTGGAGATGCGTTGGCAGAATTGGGCGAACTGGCCAAAACTCCTGAAGCCAATATCATCAAACTCCCCAACATCAGTGCTTCTGTGCCCCAACTCAAAGCAGCAATTGAGGAACTTCAGTCCCAGGGATATGCTTTGCCAGACTATCCCGATGAAGCGGAATCAGCGGAAGAGAAAGCCGTCAAGGCCATTTATGACACCATCAAGGGGAGTGCAGTCAATCCTGTCCTTCGAGAAGGGAATTCGGATAGAAGAGCTCCCAAGGCTGTCAAAGCCTATGCAAAAAAGAATCCTCATTCCATGGGTGCCTGGTCAGCAGACTCCAAGACGCATGTAGCCACCATGAATGGAGGAGATTTTCGGTCCAATGAACAATCTGTAACAATAGCTGAGGGCGGATCTGTGCGAATAGAATTGGTAGATCAAAACGGCAATACCACCATCCTGAAAGAAAGCATCCCGCTTCAGGCAGGGGAAGTGATCGATTCCACGTATATGAGCAAGGCCAGTCTTATTGAGTTTTTGAGTGCCCAGGTGCCTGATGCCAAGAAAGACGGACTGTTGTTCTCCCTGCATATGAAAGCCACCATGATGAAGGTATCTGACCCCATCATTTTTGGACATGCTGTCAAGGTTTTTTTCAAAGACGTATTTGAGAAACACGGAGAAACACTTGAAGCATTAGGAGTCGATGTCAACAATGGATTCGGTGATTTGGTGAGCAAAATAGAAGAATTGCCTGCTGATCAAAAAGCAGCTATTGAAGCAGATATTCAGGCTTGCTATGCCAATGGTCCAGACCTGGCCATGGTCAATTCTGACAAGGGAATCACCAATCTCCATGTGCCCAGTGATGTCATCATCGATGCTTCCATGCCAGCCATGATTCGGACCTCAGGCTGTATGTGGAATGCCGAAGGAAAAACACAAGATACCAAAGCAGTCATTCCTGATAGCAGCTATGCAGGCATCTACCAAGAGACCATAGATTTCTGCAAAAAACATGGCGCATTTGACCCAACGAGCATGGGAACAGTCTCCAATGTAGGATTAATGGCACAAAAAGCGGAAGAATATGGGTCTCACGACAAAACATTTGAAATTCAGACTGCGGGAACTGTCAGGGTGGTCAATCCCTCTGGACAGGCCTTGATGGAGCATGCCGTAGAAGCGGGAGATATCTGGCGAATGTGCCAAGTCAAGGATGCCCCCATTCAGGATTGGGTGAAGCTGGCAGTAAACAGAGCCAAAGCGACTGGCTCCCCTGCCGTGTTTTGGTTGAATGAACAGCGTGCTCATGATGCTCAACTGATCAGCAAAGTAAATCAATACCTGGGCGATCATGATACAAGTGGTCTGGAGATTCATATCAAATCACCAGTTGAGGCAACAGCTTTTACCCTGAAAAGAGTGAAAGCAGGTCAGGATACCATCTCAGTTACTGGCAATGTGCTTCGCGATTATTTGACTGATTTATTTCCCATCCTGGAGTTGGGTACGAGCGCCAAAATGCTCTCCATCGTTCCGCTCATGGCAGGCGGTGGACTGTTCGAAACTGGTGCGGGTGGTTCAGCTCCCAAACACGTTCAGCAATTTGAAAAAGAAGGACACTTAAGATGGGATTCCCTGGGCGAATATCTGGCTTTGGCAGTATCGCTCGATCATTTGGGAAAAACCTCCAACAATCCTCGGGCACAAATTCTGGGCGATGCCCTGGACGATGCAACCGAGAAATTCCTGGACAACCGCAAGTCTCCTTCCCGAAAAGTCAATGAACTCGACAATCGAGGAAGTAGCTATTATTTGGCCACCTACTGGGCAGAGGCACTTGCTGCTCAAGACAAGGATGAAGAGTTGAAGGCTGTTTTTGGAGAAGTTGCCAAGGTGTTGGCGGACAATGAAAAGCAGATCATCACTGAACTGAATGGGGCTCAAGGAGATCCCATGAACATTGGCGGGTATTACAAGCCGAATGATGAACTGGCCTCCAAAGCCATGCGCCCTAGCCCAACGCTTAATGCCATCATTGACGGCTTAATGCAATAGGTTCTGGGTAATCGACTGATATTTCATCTGGCTTTCTCATAAATCCTGACATTGGGAAGAACGCAAAGTCAGCAAGGCGCAAAGGAAATAAGCTATTCTTAATAGACTTTGCGGCTTGGCGGCTTTGCGTTCATTAATTTAGGAAAGATATGGTGGAATTCTGTAAGCACTGGAACTATGCCAAGCATTTCCCTAGGCTCTTGCTTCATTTTTTCCTACTTTTCAGGTGACTCAAAACCAGTCAACAGTCATCAACAATCAAATGAACCTCCAGGAATATCTCCTGCAACAATCTCGCCGCCAGTTCCTGACCCGTGCCAGCATGGGGATTGGAGCAGCGGCTTTGGGATCTTTGTTGGGAGGATGTGGGAAGAAATGGAAAGAGGCAAATGATCTGGGGCAAGCCAAACCTTTGCTGGACGCCACCCATATTGCTCCGAGAGCCAAACGCATTATTTTTTTGCATCAAAGTGGAGCCCCTTCTCAGATTGATCTGTTTGACCCCAAACCAGTGCTCATCCAACGCAATGGGGAAGAACTCCCTGAGTCAGTTCGAAACGGTCAGCGCCTCACGACCAATACGTCTTTTGCACAGAGTCATCCCCTGGCTGGCTCGCATTTTGCCTTCCAGCAACATGGGCAAAGTGGCACCTGGGTGAGTGAGTTGTTGCCACATATCTCCACCATTGCTGATGAGATGTGTGTGATCCGTTCCATGTATACTGAAGCCATCAATCACGATCCGGCCATTACCTTTTTTCAGACGGGATCACAGCAGCCTGGGCGGCCAAGTATGGGTTCCTGGCTCAGTTATGGCCTGGGCAGCGACAATCTCAACCTTCCTGCTTTCATTGTTCTTCTCTCTCAGGGTAGGGATGGCAATATGCAGCCTTTATACTCCCGACTTTGGAGCAATGGCTTTTTGCCCTCTATTCACCAAGGGGCGCAATTCCGGTCGGGCAAAGACCCTGTTCTCTTCCTCAACAATCCTCCTGGTGTCAATGCCAATGACCGGCGAGCGTTTTTGGACAAGATAAGACGCTTGAACCAGCTCAAGCTCGATGAATATGGCAATCCTGAATTGGCTACACGCATCGCACAATATGAAATGGCCTTCCGTATGCAGACCTCCGTGCCAGAGGCCATGGATGTATCAGGAGAGCCGGATCACATCTATGAGCTATATGGACCGGAATCAAGAATCCCGGGCACCTATGCTGCCAATTGTTTGCTTGCCCGAAGGCTGGCAGAACGAGATGTGAAGTTCATCCAACTCTACCACAAGGGCTGGGATCATCATGACAATCTTCCCATCGAAATCAGAGATCGATGTAGGGATGTCGATCAGCCTTCAGCGGCATTGGTAAAGGACCTCAGACAGCGCGGATTGTTGGATGAGACCCTGGTGATCTGGGCAGGAGAATTTGGGCGGACAGCCTACTGTCAGGGGAGATTGACAAAAGAAACTTATGGGCGAGATCACCATCCAAGATGCTTCACCCTATGGATGGCTGGAGGAGGGGTGAAAGCAGGTTTGACCTATGGAGAAACGGACGATTTCAGTTATAATGTTGTCAAAGACCCGGTTCATGTGCATGACTTTCAGGCGACCGTTCTGCACTTGTTGGGCATAGACCATGAGCAATTGACCTTTCGACATCAAGGCCGCAGGTATCGCCTGACGGATGTTCACGGGAAGGTGGTACAAGATGTTTTGGCATAGAGAATGTTGAATAAGAAATGTTGAATGGAAAATCCCGAAAGATCATATTTCTTGTTATTGTTCCTGATTGCTGCCATGGTATGGGGCTGTCAAGCCCCTAATTCTCTTGAAGAATCTGCTTTCTCCCTTCCCCAAACTGTTGATTTCAATTTCCACATCAAGCCCATCCTTTCTGACCGCTGCTTCACCTGCCATGGGCCAGATGAGGATGCCAGAGAAGGTGATCTTCGTCTGGATACCGAAGAAGGAGCATTTGCTGCCCTGGATTCTGCCGGGGAGAGCTTTGCCATTGTTCCGGGCGATCAGAAAAAGAGCCTCCTGCTTCACAAAATCACGCATCTGGACCCGGAGGAGCGCATGCCCCCGCCAGCATCCAATCTGACTCTCTCCGAAAGAGAGATCGCGTTGCTGAAGAAATGGATTAACCAAGGCGCAGAATGGAAAGCTCATTGGTCCTTCATTCCCCCTCAAAAACCGGAACTTCCTGACAGTGAGAACAACATCTGGTCCCAGAATGAAATTGACCACTTCATCCTTGCCCGTATGGAAGAAGAAGGGCTTGAACCCTCCGATGAGGCTACAAAAACCGAACTGATTCGCAGACTCGCCTTTGATTTGACAGGCCTTCCTCCTAGCCTGGAAGAAGTAGAAACCTATTTGGCAGATCAGTCAGAGGGAGCCTTTGAGCGGATGATCGATCATTATTTAAGTTCTCCTGCTTATGGGGAAAGAATGGCCACCCCCTGGCTGGATTTGGCTCGATATGCAGACACACATGGCTATCAGGACGATCTGGATCGAACCGTATGGCCCTGGCGAGATTGGGTGATCAAAGCCTTCAATGAGAACATGCCCTTTGATCAGTTTACTCAATGGCAGTTGGCTGGAGATTTGTTGCCAAATCCGACCTATGAGCAAACACTCGCCACGGCCTTCAATCGCAATCATCCTATGACCCAGGAACAGGGGTCCATTGAGGAAGAATATCTGGTCGAATATGCCGCAGACCGTACGCAGACCATTGCGACCACGTTTCTGGGACTCACCCTGCAATGTGCCCGCTGTCATGACCATAAATATGATCCCATTTCCCAAAAAGAATATTATGAGCTGTTTGCCTTCAATAATCAGGTTCCGGAGAAGGGGATCTTGGGCTACCTGGCTCCAGGTGAACCCACATTGCCATTGCCTGAGGAGACAGTAGAAGAGGTGATTGCCTACCTGCGAAAGGGAATCGATCAGGCAAAAGAACAGCTACAAACAGTAAAAGAAAAAAAATCATTAACAGCCGATCAAGACTCATTTGAAAGCTGGCAACAAGACTTTCCTTCTCCTATCTCTACCGCCGATACCTCGTCTACTGCTCCAACTCCCCTCCCCCCCGATCTTGTGGCATATTACAACTTTGACCACTTTGATGATGGCATGGTCCACAATCTGGTTGAACCAGAGAAATCTGCCCCTGTTGGAGATGACGTGATTGAGACCCGGGGAAAATTTGGTGGTGCGGTCGAATTTTTTGGGGACAATTTTAAGGATAGATGGCAAAACCATTTGAACTTGGGAGATGTAGGGGATTTGGATCTGAACAAGCCCTTTACCTTCAGTGCCTGGGTGTATTTGTCTTGGTCTGATTTGCAGGCGAATCTCCTCTCCAAAATGGACCTGGAGCGCAAGCGTGGATATCAAATGACGATGTTCTTTGTCTGGCCCATGTTTAAGACAATTGGACCAGGTGCTATCGAAATCATGGGAATTAATCCCTACCCGATCAGCCGTTGGGCACATATGGCCTGGACTTATGATGGCTCTCGCAAGGCCACAGGATTTACCCTCTATATAGATGGGAAGTCGCAAGTACTTCGAAGAACGATTCCAGGCGAAGGGCCTATCCTTGAGCGGACCATTCCCAATTATCCTGTCAGCAATGACAGCCCGCTTTTGCTAGGTCGGGAAAAGCAGGAAAGTTGGCACTATCAGCGCGTCCCGATTAAGGTGGATGAGTTACACTACTACAAGCGAGAACTGAGGGAAGAAGAAGTACAGGACCTGGCGCATCGCTACAATCCGATTGCATCGATTCAGAATAAGGATCAAAAAAGTCCGGAGGAGCAAAAAAGTCTACATCAGCATTACCTTCACAGCTTTGATGAAGAGTATCAGGCGGCCATTCAACATCTGGAATACCAAAAGATCATCGAACAACAGGTTCGGAAGCAATTGCAGCCTGTCATGGTCATGGGGGAAAAGAAAGAGGCCAGATCCACTCATGTTCTGGACAGAGGCTTATATGATTCGCCCAGGGAGCAAGTCTTTCCCGCTACTCCGCAGGCAGTTCTCCCTTTTCCAGACAAGTTACCCGGCAATCGTCTCGGCCTTGCTCAATGGATTACTGATCCAGACAACCCGCTGACAGCCAGAGTAATCGTGAATCGTTTCTGGCAAATGATTTTTGGAAAGGGAATAGTCGCTACTCCAGATGATTTTGGCAGTCAAGGTGCGCTCCCCACCCATCCTGAATTGTTGGATTGGTTGGCAGTAGAATTCATGGAATCCAATTGGGATGTCAAGTATTTACTCAAACTTATGGTCAGCTCTGCCACCTATCGACAATCCTCCAAAGTTTCTCCCAATCACCTCGCCAAAGACCCTGAGAATCTTTTTCTCTCACGTGCTGCCCAACATCGTCTCCCTGCCGAAATGATTCGGGACAATTTCCTGCATACCAGTGGGCTCCTCATTCCTAAAATCGGAGGTCCAAGCGTGCGACCTTATCAACCCGCAGGTTTGTGGGAGGAGTTGTCTTGCGGGAGAGGGACTAAATATTATTTTCAGGATTCCGGAGAAGCCTTATACCGGAGAAGTCTATATACGTTTTGGAAGCGAACGGTTGCTCCCCCCAACATGAGCATTTTTGATGCAGCCAGCCGCCAGTTCTGTGAGCCAAAACGACAAAGCACCAGTACCCCATTTCAGGCATTGGCACTCTTGAACGATCCGCAAGTGTTAGAGGCTGCCCGGGCATTAGGCCTTCGAATGATGAAGGAAGGCGGAAGGGATAACACAGCGATTATTCGTTATGGCTTCCGATTGGCAACTTCTCGATGGCCTTCCAACAAAGAATTGGATGTGCTTATCGAGTTGTGGGAAAGTGAAAAAGCCATATATGAAGATAAAGAGCTTGCCGCCAGGGAATTGTTATCGATTGGTTCCTTTCAAGCAAAAAGGAAGAGAAACCTAGCAGAATGGGCAGCTTATGCACAAGTGGCAAGTGCCCTGTTCAACATGGATGAGGTGATGGTGCGATATTGAGGGGTTCATACGCCCAAGATTCCCAAGCCATTGATCATTCTTTTATGTAACCATCTTAGAGACTGTTTGGAAATCAATTACTTATTTTTTTGTATGCGTCTTTTTTCCTCATTCTGCGGCTTTTTTTGTTCTCATAGCACCACTATGAGAACAAAAAAGGGCCTTGGCTGAGAAAAAAATACTCCATAAAAATTCTCAGCACAGATTCCAAAACAGTCTCTTAGACAAGCATCGAGGTGAGGCTATCTTTAGACAAAATCAATAGATATTCGTTCATTCTAAAAAAGGATCTTTTGCATGAAGCTTTACTATAAGCCAACAAAACAAGAAGTATTTGATTCTATTCATGTAAGTCGTGTACAGGAACCATATCTTGGAGACAATTGGCATTTTCACGAGGAGTATGAATTGATTTATTTTTTGGAAGGAGCAGGGATACGAATTGTTGGGGACAACATCTCTACCTTTCATGAGGGCGAATTGGTCCTTGTCGGAGAATGGCTTCCCCATTTATGGCGAAATAATGATGATGGGACAGGTAATTCAAAGGTGGATTTTGTCGTGATTAAATTCCTAAAAACACCGCATGATGTGCACTTCTTTTCCTTACCGGAATTTGGAGCGATTCGTGGTTTGCTTGAAAAATCGAGACGAGGCATTTTATTTCCTTCTTCTATTCTCCCTAATATTCACGATCTCATCCTAAACTTATGTGCCAGTCAGTCCTCGATGAAACTCGTTCACTTTCTCCACCTGTTTCACCTTCTGGCAGAAGAGGATGATTATCAACTCCTTTCCAGCCCAAACTTTCTGATTCCTGAGCAAGTATCTGGAGAAAATCGTCTGCAAAAAATCATTCATTTTGTTGCCAAACATTACAGACAAAAAATTTCTCTGGAAGAGATTTCAGATTTGGTCCATCTCAGCCCGACGGCCTTCTGTCGTTTTTTCAAAAGTCGAACCAATAATACCTTTTCACAATTCCTGAATGAGTTTCGTGTCAACCAAGCCTGTCTGATGTTGATCAATGGTGAAAAATCCATTAAACAAATCTGTTTTGAAGTTGGTTTCCATTCTCTGACCAATTTTAATCGCACGTTCAAAAGCATGAAAGGCGTATCGCCCAGTACCTACCAGAGGGCGCATCATCAGTTTCTCAATCCAGAAAATCTCACGCCAAACCCTGCTAATATCCGGTCAGCTTAAGATAACATACGGGCAAATAATATTCAGAGCCTTCCTTAATTTTCGAGTAGCATCTTTCTCTTATTTTCCCCATCCTGAGAGCACAATACTACAAGATAAAAAATGACAATCACTGTTTAAGGTGATGCCAGAAACATTGGTCTTGAATTTTTTTTAATCCTCATTATATGAACGTTACTATCTACTACAGAATTCTTAGAAGTAGTCTTTTGGTCTTTTGCCTGATAGGTGCCTGCGCCACCTTACAGCTCCAGGCCAAGGATTATCCGAACCTAGGTGAACCTGATCCCCTTGAATCCACGATCGAGGGAACGATTACAGATGAAGCTGGACAACCCTTAGCTGGCGCAACTGTCACAGCCAAGGGAACGACCAGAGGAACCTTATCAAACAATTCGGGAAAGTATTCTTTAACTGTTCCTGATGGTGTCAATAGTATGATTTTCTCCTACATTGGTTATCAAACCCAAGAGGTAGAGATCAATGGCAGGACCACCATTAATGTTACCATGTTGGAAGACATCACCTCCCTGGATGAAGTGGTTGTAACTGGTTACACAACGACCAAGAAAGCCAACCTCACAGGTGCTGTAACAGCAGTTACCTCAGAATCCATTGATAATCGTCCGCTGACCAGTGCAGCAGTAGCCATGCAGGGAGCAGCTCCTGGGGTCTTCATTAACCAGAATTCCGGGCAGCCTGGACGAGACAATGTTTTGATTCGTATCCGGGGTACTGGAACCCTGAACAACTCCAATCCACTGATTTTGGTCGATGGGATTGAGGCACCGATCAGCAACCTGAATCCAGATGATATTGAAAGCATCACCATCTTGAAAGATGCAGCTTCTGCTGCGATCTATGGTTCCAGGGCTGCGAATGGCGTTGTTCTGGTTACCACCAAAATGGGCAACGACAGAGAAGGCGTTACTTTCAATTACAATGGATATGTCGGAACATCAGAAGGGATCAGACTTCCAGAGTTGATTACAGATGCTGCTACATTTGCAGAGTTGCACAATGAAGCGCAAACCAACTTTGGGGAGGCACCCAAGTATTCAGCTGATGATATTGCCAACTTTAGAGCAAATGGACCCAATTCCAATGTCATGGATGAGCTGTTCACATCTGCTCCTATTCAGCAACATAACTTCAGTGTAGCTGGTAGTTCCAAGAGTACAGACTTCCGATTTTCATTTGGCTACCTCGATCAGGACGGGATCATGGAGGAGACTGGATTTAAGCGATATACCAGTCGTTTGAACTTGAACACCAGGGTGAATAAGCAAGTAACCATCGGGGTAAATCTCTCTCTGGTAAGAGGGGATCGGGTTAGTCACCAGGAAAATCCAGGTAACTTGATTGCGAATATGCTTCGCTCCCTTCCTGTAGATCCCATTCGGAATGACAATGGGGATCTGGTACGTCCCTTCTTTGGTGTAGGCAATGCCTGGCTCAACATTCTAGGAACCGACTTCAACCGAATAGAAAATGACATCCTGGGATCAACCTTTATCGAATATGAAGTGATTCCTGGCTTAAAGGTTAAAGGAACTGCAGCAACCAACTACCGCCATCGGTATGATCGATTTGTCAGTGTTACCTATCCTTCCGCTGATCCATTTACCGGAGAAGTTACTGTAGGACCTGCTGAAAGCCGAAGTGCCAGCAGATCAACCTGGAATTCCTTGAATTTGACGACTTGGTTACAAGCCACCTATGAAAAGACCTTTGGCAAAAGCTATCTGAAGCTGCTCGGTGGATTCAACCAGGAAACCAGTTACTCTGAAAACTTCAATGCTGCCAGGCAAACCTTTATTTCTAACAATGTCTTGACCTTGAATGCTGGTGATCCATCTACCGCATCGAACAATGAAGGTGCTACCCAATGGGCGCTACAATCTTACTTCGGTCGAGTCAATTATGTCTTGGATGACAAATATCTGTTTGAAGCAAATGTCCGCCGTGATGGTTCTTCCAGATTCCAAACCGACAAATGGGGAGTATTTCCATCTTTTTCGGCCGGCTGGATCATCTCAAAAGAAAATTTCTTCAATTCAGGTGTGATTGATTTCTTGAAAATCAGAGGATCATGGGGACAGCTTGGAAACCAAAATATTGGTGATTTCCGTTTTGCCAAAACCCTGAGCCTATCGCAGAACTACAACTTCGGAGGCTCCATCGTACAAGGTGTTGCACAAACGACTTTGGGGAATCCAGACTTGAGGTGGGAGGTAACAACTTCTACCAATCTTGGCTTGAACCTGCACTTGTTTAAGGCCAAGATCCAACTCGAAGCAGATTACTTCATCCGAACCACAGATGATATCCTCTTCGATGTACCAGTCCCAACCATTTCTGGCTTTTTCTCGCAGATCCTGAACTCAGCTACTGTCCAAAACAAAGGCTGGGAAGCCACATTGACTTACAGAGAGAATATCGGAGATTTTTCTTTCGGCCTGAGTGGCAATGTCACCAATGTAAAAAACGAAGTTCTGAAACTGAACAAACTTCTGGGTGAAGATGAAGTGGACCGCCGAATCTTTGGTGGGAATGCCGGGCAAACCATTCTGGAACCAGGTGCTCCAATTAGTGCCTATTATGGGTATCGATCTTTGGGAATCTTCCGCTCACAAGCGGAATATGATGCAGCTCCAGACCACACTGGCATCAATGGCCTGTACGGACCTGGTGATGTGATTCTGGAAGATTTGGATGGAAATGGAATCATCGACGCTGAAGACCGACAGGTGATCGGGAACCAGAATCCAGAATGGATTTATGGTCTCAACATTGATTTAGGTTTCAAAGGGTTTGCGCTAACCGCTCTTCTCCAAGGAGCTGCAAGCTACCAAACCTATGGAAGTAATGAACTGTTCTGGCCCTTCAACAATCTCCATACAACAGATACTCGTTGGTTGGATCGCTGGACACCAGAAAATACAAATGGTGCTTATCCTAGAGTCTTCTTGGGTGGCGACGGATGGCCTTCAACATCTGTTTCCAATAGCTTTTGGCTGTTGGACCGATCTCACCTCAGACTTAGAAATGTTCAGTTGAGTTACACATTGCCTACTGCTGCAGTAGCTAACAACTTCTTGCAGAGTGTGCAAATCTATGTGAACGGACAGAACCTCGCAACCTTCACTTCATTTCCATTTTTTGATCCAGAAAGACCTCCTGGGGTAAACCGGGCTTGGGATAGCTTCCCGAATCTCAGAATTCTCTCTGCTGGAGCCAATATAAAATTTTGAAAAATTAGAAAACGATGAAAAATTTGATAAGAATCATATTTCTAACCGGTGTGTTAACTATGTCAAGCTGTGCTGACGCGCTTAATCTCACACCGATTGATAGTGGCGCACTTGATGGTTTTTTTACCAGTACGACTGATGTGATTGCTGGTGTAAATGGTGTGTACCAAATCTGGACCGGCCGTTGGTGGGGTGGCGCATACATCCATGTCCAGCCTCATTTTGAAGCAGTAACAGAAAATGCTGTGATCTGCTGTGCCTGGGAATATCAGTATAAAGCGATTGCTCAAGGAACCTTTAGTCCCGCAACCGGAGGTGTTGTGGGATGGAAATGGGACTTTGGCTATCAATCCATCTTTAGAGTAAACTCTATCCTGGAAGTCATCGAATCTGGTGTCATCGAAGATTTGCCCACCAGTTCTGATGCCTATAAGCAGCTGACAGCTGAGTTAAGATTCCTTCGTGCATATGTATACCAGGAGCTGACCTTCCTTTATGGTGATGTGCCTTTGGTAGACAAAACCCTAACGCCGGCTGAAGCCCGGGAAATCGCCCGTTCTCCCAGAACGCAGGTGGAAGATTTAATGTATGCTGATCTGGACTATGCAATTGAGAATTTGAAAGATGAACCCTTCCAGGGAGAATTTGGTCGCCCAACCAGAATTGCTGCTCTGGCACTGAAAGGAAGAGCGCAAATGTACAGAAGCGATTTCACAGGTGCTGCTTCGACTTTGAAGCAAGTCATCGACGAAGAAGGAGGAGTTGTAGGCCTGGATCCTGATTATGAGAGTTTGTTTAGAGGAGACAATGAGCAAAGTCCTGAGATCATTTTCAGCCTTCAGTATGTAGACAATGAAGTAGGTGCAGGTGAAGGCAGCTTCCTAGCCGCTCACTACGGACCCAATACACTCGCCAATACCTCCGCTGGAACGGGTCAAGGTTGGGGTGCATTTGACTTTACAGAGCATTTGGTCAATGACTACTGGATGACTGATGGCATGCCTTATGATCAGTCTCCCCTATATGATCCTGACAATCCTTATGCAAATCGTGATTCCAGATTTGAAGGAACCTTCTTCTTTCCAGGTGCTGTGTACAGAGGGGTAACCTTGGACACGATCAACTTTAATACCAATGGAGCTCCGAAAACCATCCATATCGCCTCCAGAAAATGGAAAAGCGAAACCTCTAATAGCTCCTGGAATACCAATAGCAAAGTTGACTTTGTACTGATGCGATATGCCGATGTATTATTGATGTATGCAGAAGCCGTCAATGAGACTTCTGGGGCAACTCCGGCTGTCTATGAGGCGATGAACAAGATTCGCGATCGTGCGATGATGCCTCATGTAACCACTGGACTGTCCAAAGATCAAATGCGAGATGAAATCAAGCATGAAAGAAAAGTGGAATTCTTCATGGAAGGCACTCGCTACTTTGACCTGCTAAGATGGAGAGATGCAGAATCTGTCCTGCTGACTCCTGGAATCGCAGAATCCAGAATATTTGATGCAAGTAAGCATTACCTGTGGCCCATTCCACAGTTTGCCATTGACCAAAGTCCAAATCTTACCCAGAATCCTGGATATTAGGATTGCAGAACACATTGTTCAAAGGGTATGATCATATATTCCCGGTCCATTCTTCCTACAAGGTGGAGTGGTACCGGGAATTCTTCTCTGTCTTCAAATCGCGTTTGAGATCCCTCTCCATCAAACCGCTGTACTCTATTTTTTGTCAGTAAGGACCTTCAGTTCTCCTTTTCGTTTGTATGTTTACAGGAAGGACTGACAAAATGAATGATGTAATTTGGCAAACATTATGCGAAGTTTTCTCTATTCAACAACTCCAATCGTTTTATTGATTCTATTATTGCCTTTTTGCCTCCGGGCTCAGCCGCAATTCACAGATGTAACCAATGAAGCAGGGATCAATCATTCCTTCCTGGTCTTTCAAGGAACTTTCGGTGGGGGAGCTGCAGTGATAGATTATGACAATGATGGCTGGGAAGACCTTTTTCTCGCTGGCGGCAGAGGAGAGAATCAGCTGCTCAAAAACATGGGAAATGGAAGCTTTCAGAATGTATCTATCAGTGCTGGATTGGATGCCCTGGAAGGATTCGTGAGCCAGGGAGCTGCGGTTGCTGATGTGAACAAGGATGGTTGGCAGGACTTATTCATCACGACCATCACAAAGATCGATGGAGATGAATTTACCGAAGCCTCCAATGTTTTGCTGATCAATCAACAAAATGGAAGGTTCAAAGATCAATCTGAAGCATATGGGATCGTAGAGACGACTTTCTCATCAGCTGCTTCTTTTGGTGATGTGAATGGGGATGGATATCCGGATCTATACGTAGGAAATTATTTTGAGGACTATGAAGGCTCCCTGGACCAGTTCGCAGGACCAACGATTGGAGGGGAAATTCAACCCGCTTTGGATCAATTTTATATCAATGATCGTGGGCGGAAATTCGTGGAAGTATCTCATATTTATGGGATTGCAAGCAGAGGTCTGACTTTTCAGGGTCTTTGGACCGATTTCGACAACGACAAAGATCTGGACCTTATTGTAGCCAATGACTTTGGTAATCGAGCTACCCCCAACCAACTCTATAGAAATGAGTTCCCTGAAGCCAGGTTTTCAGAGATTTCACAAATCAAGAATTTCGATTTTGGAATCAATGGGATGGGCATAGCTGCTTGCGATATCAATCAGGATGGCTGGTTAGATTATATCATTTCCAACATTCAGGTGTCTCCATTCTTTATCAATCAAGGTCCAACCAGAGCATTTACTGAAGAATCTATCCCAAGAGGCACTGGCTATTTTATTGTTAACACCAATGAAGGACATCGGATTACTCCTGTGAGTTGGGGATTGAATTTTTTTGATTTTGATCATGATATGGATCAGGATCTCTATATCACCAATGGTTGTTTAAATCCTTCGCTTACGCCTAGCCCTAATTTAATGTTGGAAAATACCGATGGTCATTTTGAAGATTTGGCTCCCTCCTTACAAACCAATGACCATTCAATAGGTCGAGGTTCTGTGGAATTGGATTTTGACCATGATGGGGATCTTGATCTTTTGGTGGTGAATCAGGCCACTTTCAACAATGAAGATATTGGTGTCCCTCTCCTGGGCACCCGTCTGTATAGAAATGATTCTCCAACAACAAACAACTGGCTGAAGGTCAAATTGACAGGACTTAGATCTGATGCAAATGGCATTGGTTCCAGGCTCGAAGCTTATGTGGGAGGCAAACAGCTGATTCGGGAAATCTATGCAGGATCAAGTCATCAGTCTCAAAATAGTTTGATAGCTCATTTTGGTCTTGGTGAACATACACAGCTTGATTCGCTGGCTATCCAGTGGATTGGGGGGAATCGACAAACGCTCTTCCAAGTTCAGGCAAATCAAACCATTGAGATCCTAGAGGAAGTAGATTCTAGCCCATATTCATCTGTGGAGTTTACAGTTTATCCGACCTATTTTGATCAAACTCTTTCTATCAAATTCGCATCACCAGAGTTCACTTCATTTAGTCTAACAGTGATTGATGCCAGTGGAAGACGAATCGAAGAGTTAGCAGAAAATGGGCAGGATTTTGGAAGTACTTATGTATGGAAAGTCCCAAATAGCCTCGCTCCAGGATTATATTTGTTTGTTTTGAAAACAGATGCAGGTGTATTTCTAAAAAAAGGGGTGCGTTTGTAGAAGATGCTTCGCCTTGGATAAATCAGGCAGTTCGAAGATCTTGCTCTTCTTCCTCTCTCACTTTCCTGTCCTATGTCTTATTCCAGGAAATCATCCTGTATGGGGACCTCTATATCTAAATTATTTGTTTCAATACCAACTAACCGCATATACAATGAAGATCAGTAGAATTGAGACATATATCCTAAAAGATCAGTTAGAGCAAGAATTTTATTTTTCTCAATGGGCATATAGCGAACGGAAGATCTGCATTGTCAAAATTACTACCGATTCTGGATTAACAGGATGGGGGGAAGGATATGGCCCCGCAGATGTTCTGGAAGCTGGAATTCAGCTGTTGAAACCCATTCTGTTGGGACGAGATCCATTGGAGCAGGAAACGCTTTGGTTTGATATGTACAGAAAAACCCTGGATTATGCACGCCGTGGGATTTTGGTAGCTTCTATCAGTGCTCTGGATATTGCACTTTGGGACCTAAAAGGAAAGATTCTGGATCTTCCTGTCAGCACACTTCTTGGCGGACGTCATCGGTCAAGAGTAATGCCTTATGCTACTGGATTGTATTTTTCACAAACAGACCATTTGACGGATGAATTGGTTGATGAAGCCAGAGAATATGTTGCTCAGGGCTTCCAGGCTATCAAAATGAAGGTCGGTCTGGGCATCAACAAAGATGTTGCTCATGTCAAAGCCGTCCGTGAAGCCATCGGAGATTCTGTCAAATTGATGGTAGATTCCAACCATGCCTATTCCCTTAGAGAAGCGGTCGAATTATCCAGGAAAATTGAACAATATGATATCGGCTGGTTTGAGGAACCCATTTCTCCAGAACAATACCAGCAATACCAGGAACTTCGTACAAAAACCAGTATCCCGATTGCAGGAGGAGAGTGCGAATATCTCCGCTACGGACATCATCAATTGCTTCAACAACACTGTGTAGATATTCTTCAGGTGGATATCTGCTCCGCTGGCGGTCTGACTGAGGCCAAACGAATTGCCTCTTTAGCCAGTACTTACGGTGTCGAAATTGTGCCACATAGTTGGGGAACAGGAATTGCCTTGCATACAGCCATTCATTTCATCTCCAATCTTGAACCCCTTCCAGGTCGCTTGTTTTCGCCAGATTGTTTTCTGGAATATGACAGGACAGAAAATGCGCTTCGAGAAAGGCTGACTTCTCCCTCCATTCGTATGAAAGACGGGTTCATTGAAGTACCTCAAAAACCCGGTCTGGGCATTGAGGTGCATGAAGAAGCATTGGAAGAATTTGCCATGAGTGTTTGACAATCATTGATTTCTCATTTTGTCTTGATATGAATCATACTAAGTAGGGGGACACATTTATTTGTGAGGGATATAGAAGGCATAAGGGAAAAAAGGGAGAAATCTTACCAATCAAGCCATTATATCCCCTATTTCCTTTATACCCAAAATCAAAACTAATATTGTCCATCTACTTACTAGACAAAATTATTATGAATGATTTATCAGAGAAGATTTACAAGATTGGAATTAACTGAACAACAATATCTTAATCCTGTAAATCCTGTCTAACACACAAGCTTGAGTAGAAAAATGTCTAGTACTATGGATATGAATTGCTCTTCTTCATACTGTTTCATCTCTTCCTCTTCAGCCATGTTTCATTCTATTGCCTCCTCCCTTCTTCGAATTACCCACATCACCTGTCTGGCTGGCTTTCTGATTTCATGCCACATTCTTTGGGGACAATCCTCGCCAGACAATGTCAATGTTCTACTCATCATGATTGATGATTTGAATGACTGCCTGGAAGGATGGGGAGGTCATACACAAGCGCTGACCCCAAACATTCATCGTCTGGCTCAGTCATCCGCTTCCTTTCGGCAAGCCTATACCAATGCGCCTATGTGTGGCCCTTCACGTGCAAGTTTGTTCACAGGGGTGTATCCACATCATTCAGGCAATTTCTTCCAGGCCCCCTGGTACAAGAAAGAAACATTGAGCAATACGAGGACCATGATGGAACAATTCAAGCTCCATGGCTACCATGTAATGGGCAGTGGAAAAATTCTTCATCACAACCAGAATCATTTGTGGAGTCATTTTGAGCATCCGGCAGATTACAGTCCCAGCCCTTTTGATGGAGAGGAACGCCTCCCTCATCCTGATGTCCCGTCCCCTTTCTATGAGATTGGATGGGTAGATGGCTCTCTGGGACCCTTCATCAATCTGGAAGGGCGAAAAAGTCCAGAAGGCAAAGCCCTTAGCTGGACCACGGGGAATCCAAATACGAGATTCACACCGATGCGATATGTCTCTGATGATGACAGAGATCCAACCCCTGATGAGCGCAATGCCACATGGGCAGCTGAAACCATCTCTGATATGGCCCAAAACCCGCTTAATCAAGCATTTTTTCTGGCAGTTGGTTTTCTGCGGCCTCATACCCCACTGGTAGCTCCACAGAAATACTTCGATTTATTCCCCCTGGATGAATTGAAAGTGGCAGTCAACAAACCTGGAGATGAAGAGGATACCCATCTGACTGTCGCATATCAAGGGGATGTCTTTACCCTTCGGATGGGAAAAAAGATGTTTCATGATATCAGCGAGGCCTATGGAAGTGTAGAGTTGGGAATCAAAAAGTGGACCCAGGCATATCTCGCTTGTGTGGCTGCTGTGGATGACAATGTGGGAGAAGTGATGAAAGCCCTGGACGCCAGTCCTTTTGCTGCCAACACAATCGTCGTTCTTGCCAGTGATCATGGCTTTCATATGGGAGAGAAGGATTATTTATACAAAAACTCCTTGTGGGAAGAAAGTACGCGCATTCCCCTCATTATGCGTGTTCCAGGGCTGACGAAAGCTGGGTCCAACATTCAGCAAGTGGTTTCCCTCATCGATGTATATCCGACTCTGCTAGATCTTTGTGGCCTTCCGTCAGAGACTCCAAAAAACGAAAAGGGACATTCTCTGGATGGATCAAGCCTACGTCCCTTGTTGGAGAAGCCACAAAAGAAAAAGCATCACTTTGGAACTCCTGCTGCCCTCACAGTCGTATATGGTGGCTCTGCTACGAAGGATGATCCACGCTTACAGCACTATGCCATTCGTAGCAATCGATATCGATATATTCTGTATAGCAATGGAAAAGAAGAATTGTACGATCATCAATCTGATCCATATGAATGGACCAACCTAGCCTTGAAACCCAACAAAAAGAGCAGACGGCAAGTCAAAAAAATGCGCTTGACGCTCAAAAAAATGCTTGCTCCCCATGTTCTGTCTGCCTGGGAACAGGTTCAGCCGCTCTAGGCAGCATGTTAGATATCACACAAAAATTTATTGCTTCTCGGGCTGTATGTTCCTAAGAACCAGCACGATTATTTATTGCATTTATGATACGATGGAGGGGAATAATTGATCAAAACAAAATATTTTCGATTGCCAACAAGTCATACATGTCCAATTGTATCTTGTTGCAATTCATCTGATATTCGGAAATAATCAAGAAATCGGGAAAAAACCGGAGAATGAAAAATTGTAAAAAATGATTGATAATATGCGAAAACAATAAGTAACATTGCATCGCAATTGAAACCCTTCCTTTTAGTGGTTTCTTTTGTTCGTTATTAACCAACTCAACCGCACTATGAAAAAAAACATCCTGGGGATTCAGGCCAACTTTCTTAAGCCTGATGGAATCGCGAATGAAAGCAGTGTTTCTTTGATCAAAGATGGCGTTCTGTCAACTTGTATTGCTGAAGAAAGGCTGTCGCGAAAAAAACTGGATGGACAATTTCCCAAGAGAGCCATTAAGACAGTTCTGGAAAACGAACAATTGACGGCCAACGACATTGATGCCATCGCTGTTCCTTTCCTTCACCCAAAGGTGAGTAACTATAAATACCTCAAGAGTGCCATCTCGACTTTTTTTGATACGGGGGTCTTTCTGACCAACAAAATCAAGGATTTTGCCTGGTTTACCCTTTATGATTCACTCAAGAAACCGAAGCATCTCCATTACGAGCTGGATGGGAAGACATTTCAGTTGGAATTGTACGACCACCATGCGTGTCATGCAGCAGGTGCATATTATTGCTCTCCCTTTGACAAGGCCCTGGTAGTTACACTCGATGGTGGGGGAGATGGCCTGGATGGAGGGGTATATTTTGGAGAAGGCACCTCACTCACCAATTTGTTCGAAGTTCCTCACTTTCAATCTCCTGGTACGATGTACAGTGCCATCACCAGTGATATTGGGTTTAAGCGACATAGACATGAGGGAAAAATCACCGGGCTGGCAGCTTATGGCAACAAGGACCTCAAGCGCCTTGGTCTGGAAGATTTGATGCGTTTTCACCCGACCAAATTGCGTTTTATCAGCAAAAAAGTCGCGGCACACCACCTCAACAAAGACCTGAGTACCAAATCCAATATTTTTTATCCGTTGTTGGAAAAGTTTGGACGGGAAGACCTCGCGGCTGCTACCCAGAACATCCTGGAAATGGTGGTCATCGACTATGTAAAGGCTGGCATAAAAGAAGCAAAAAAACGAGGTCACCAATTCGATAAAATTTGTCTGGCTGGTGGGGTATTTGCCAATGTCAAACTCAACCAGTTCATCTACAATATAGAGGGAATAGATAATGTATTCGTCTATCCTGCCATGGGAGATGATGGGCTATCTGGTGGGGCAGCCTTGTTGTCCTATTATCAACAGAAAGAAGTTCAGAGCAAGCAGCCAGCCCAAATCAAAGACATCTATAAAGGACTTGAATTCACCAATGATGAGATCAAGGCTGCTTTGGATCATGCCAAGCTCACCTATACGTTTCACGAAGAAGTCGAAAAAGAAATCGCCCTACATATGCAAGCGGGTAAGGTGGTGGGAAGATTCAATGGAAAAATGGAGTATGGTCCCCGTGCACTCGGAAATCGTTCCATCATTGGGGCTCCATTTGATCCGAGTATCAATAATTGGCTGAACAAAAGGTTGAACCGGACAGAATTCATGCCCTTTGCGCCAAGTATCAATGAAGAGTTCGCTGAAGAATATTTCATCAACTATCGCACAGACAACATAGCGGCTCAATTCATGACCATTACCTATGATGTAAATCCGGCTGTCTCTGAGAAAATCCCGGCTGTAGTTCATGTTGACAACACAGCCAGACCCCAGGTAGTCAAAAAGGACATCAATCCTTCTTATCATAAGATCATTGAAGAATTTTATAAATTGACCGGTGTTCCTGTGGTGCTGAATACCAGTTTCAATATCCATGAGCAACCCATTGTCTGTACTCCTCAAGATGCAATTGCAGGCTTTTTGGAAGGGAAATTGGATGTTCTGGCAATCGGCAATTTTATCTGTTTGTAGGGCAAGTGGAAATGGCCTGATTTAGCGGGGATTCTTTTGGCAGGTGGACAATTTTCATATATCATTGCCAAATGAAATACCATGATCCCACTACCTCTGCTTCAGATTCTATTCAGATTGGTCTGGATTTGAAGAAACTCAAATTTCTCATGCCTGAAATTTTTTCTCTATCTCAGAGAATCAAGTACTGGCTTCGGAGGTTTGGGTTTAGTTCCTATATAGAGCAAATCAGTGAGCATATCAGTTTTGGGGATAGTCAGGGAGCTGTGGTTGTCTCAACTTCTCCTCTTCTCATTGCAGCTTACAATGAAGATATAGATTGCGTCATCATGCTGAAGTATGAGAAGAAGATCCAAAAACGCTATCAATTCTTCGAAGGAGACAGACTCATTTGTGTCAATACATTCGGTCGATGGGAGGAGATGCAATCGGATTTGATACCGGGCAAGAGAAATTCAGGTTCCTGGAATTCAGTGCATCCAATTGTGGCCGATTTGGTCTCATCGGATCAAGCTCCTATCCAAAGAAGAAAAGACCAAATTGGTGAGCAGGGCTTTGCATATATTGAGCAATTGGGAAGAGAATACCTGATCAAAAAACCACAGGTCTTTCGCGATGGGAAACCCATCTATGCTTCTATGGAAGCATGATCAGAGATGCCTTTTCTCAGGAAAGTGTCCGACAAATGTCAGCTCCATGCTAAATGCGCGAAAGCCATCTATCGGACATTTTATCCTTTGAAGATCGAGACTTAAGTCTCTCAGAGACTGTTTGAACATCTGTCACTTATTTTTTGTATAGGTTTTTTTCCTCATCCGGCGGCTTTTTTTGTCCCCATAGCACAATTATGAGAACAAAAAAGAGCCTTGTCTGAGAAAAAAATACAGCCTGAAAATTCTCAGCACAGATTCCCAAACAGTCTCTCAGTCGTCATCTGGAGAATATTTCCAAAAAGCACCACTTTGTCCACCCAACAACCCCAGTCCTCCATCTAGATCTCCACCTCCGATAAAATCATAGCTCTCACTCCCAGGAAAATCTGATTTTTTATTCCAGATATTGTCTGATGGCACATACTCCCACAAGTCCTTGTGAAAGGTACTACCAGAGGAGTGGACTTCTCTTCCCCCACAGATAAACACACGATCAGCCAATGTCATTACCCCTGCCTTGACTCTCCCGGAGTTGGGCCAGACTGGACCAGCAGTCCATTCTTCGGTTGCTGGATCAAAGACCCAGAAATCCTGCAGATTGCTGGTCGAGCTTCCGAGCCCCAGGCCAACATACCCAAGGTTTCCAATGCTGAATCCCACAGCCTCCGAACGTTCTGGCCCTGGCAAGTCGGGAATTTGTTTCCACTGGTTGGTCAGCAGATCATATTCCCAAAAGTCCTTCAACAGCTGCCCCAACCAATTCTTTCCAGCTCCTACGTATCCTTTGTTTCCGATGGCAAATCCAACGGCATCAAATCTCGCTTCTCCTGGAAAATCCGCAATGGGAGTCCAGACGTCTTCTAGTTGATTGAACATCCAGAAATCCTGAAATGGCTCTATGGATTGAGCATTTATCCCCCCACCGATGAACAAACTTTTGTCAAAAGTGAATCCAACTGCCCTGGAACGAGCAGCACCAGGCACATCCGCTTTCTGTGTCCAGGTATCGGACTCGATATGATAGGCATAACAATAGAGCTGTGCATCTTCTCCGATAGTCCCACTCATCAGAAAAACTTCCCCTTCAGAGACCAAAGATACAGCATTGGCTAGCATATTCGGGATTTCTTCTAGCTCAGTCCAGGCAGCTAATATCTCTCCAGGCTCGGACTCATCCCTTTCTTCACAACTGATAGGGATACATTCTGCCCGCTTAATAATTTCGTATCTACCGACGACATACCGCTGTTCCACAACAAATCGATCTTCTGTCAATAGGGTAAATTCGTAGTCTGTATGCCCAGGATATTTGTCGAAATTTCCTACATCTTCCATTCCCTGGAACTGCAAAAAGACTTCGGCCATGGGAGGAACCTCCATGATTGGTCGTTCTGTATCTTTCCATGCCCAATCCCCACGCTCGCGATTAGGATTCACTTGAAGAGGATCTGGTCTACAGAATTGTCGGTCAGCATTTTCACCATAAAAGCGATACAGGAAAAAGTCTCCAGCTTCTCCACTTCCAGCACTTGCATTGAGCAAAAATTCCAGCCTGATCTCAGCACCTGTATCAGACAGGGTGTCATAAGCTTCGGTAGTTTCATTGAAAGATGTTCGTGTAAAATGCCCTGGGGTTTGGTCCAGTGGTTCATATACAAACACATCTTTGCGATCAACCCGAAGTGCATGATCAGTGTTGTGGAATTCCTTGGTATAGGATTCGACACGCCAGATTTTATCTACCAATTTGGCTGTCTCTGTAGGGCGAAACAAAGGACTAGACTCACAAGAAAACAAACAAAAGACACTCACAAGAAAACACAATCGTTGATTCATAGCTGTATTGATTGGTTGAAAAATGGAACAGATAGCAGTAACTGTAGGGCTTGGTAAGCTCTTTACTATTTCGAAGGTTTTTATACCTGTTTTCAGGTAATCATACAATTGGTCATTTACAGGTAAGGGGAGAACCATCTGAATTTGGAGCAGGATTGTCCTGAGAAAGATGGATCAGTTTTTCAACAAATACAGCGGGCGCAGAGAGTTCGTTTTTGGGAAGGTGTAATTTTTTTCTCTACTTAAGAGACTGTTTGAACATCTGTTACTTATTGTTTGTATGCGTCTTTTTTCCTCATCCTACAGCTTTTTTTGTTCTCATAGCACCACCATGAGAACAAAAAAGAGCCTTGTCTGAGAAAAAAATACACCATAAAACTTCTCAGCACAGATATCAAAACAGTCTCTTAGAGACTTTCTCATTGGTTGATATATTTCCCATTATGAACTACTCTCCCTACCTTCTGCTGCTAGCTTGTGTTGGCATGTTTCTCAGTTGCCAACCTGATTCCACTGGCGGAGGTACAACACAGATTCAATCCGGAGACATGGCCTTTGTGCATGTCAATGTTGTGCCAATGAATCAGGAACGCATACTCAGAGACCAGACCGTTGTGATCAAACACGGCAAGATTCACCAAATTGGTGATGCAAACAGTATTCAGCTGTCTAGGGAAACCGTCCTCATCGACGGCACGGATCAGTATCTTTCGCCTGGTCTTTCAGAAATGCATGCACATATTCCTGTCCCTCGTCAGGGAGATGACACAGTCAGAATCATGTCTTCGCCACTATTTCTCTATTTGGCAAATGGAATTACCATCATCAGAGGCATGTTGGGACATCCTTATCATTTGGATTTGAAGGAGCTGGTCATGAATGGAGAGATTCCAGGCCCGAGGATTTATACTTCAGGCACATCGATCAATGGAAATACAGCTCCTGATCCAGAAACCGCCGCTCAATTGGTCCGGGATCAACAGGCAACAGGTTATGATTTTCTGAAGCTCCATCCTGGCCTTACCACTGAGACCTTTGATGCGATAGTCAGGACGGCCAAAGAGGTCGGCATTCCTTATGCTGGCCATGTGTCCAATTTGGTTAGAATTGAGCATGCACTGGCCAATGATTATGCCTCTATTGATCATATTGATGGTTTTCTGGAAGGCTTGGTCCCGGAAAGCGCTGGCGTAGATCACACCAAAAACGGCTTCTTTGGATTCAATTTTGTAGAGTTGGCTGAGCCTGCTGGCATAGATGCCCTTGCACAAAGCGCTGCAGAGAATGAGATTGCCATTGTTCCTACACAAAGTGTCATCATCCGATGGACTTCCGCCAAGTCTCCAGAAGACATGGCTGCGGAACCAGAAATGAAATACATCCATCCACGTTTGCTGGCGAGTTGGCAGGAACGAAAACATGGTTTACAGGGATTGGAAGATTATTCTCCTGCGCGTGCTGAAAAGTTTGAGAATCTGCGTGCGCAAATCATCAAAGCTTTGCACGATGCAGGTACCTTGATGTTGTTGGGCTCGGATTCTCCCCAAGTGTTCAATGTTCCTGGCTTCTCCATCCATCATGAAATTCAACTGTTGGCTACAGCTGGGCTCAGTAATTTCGAAGCCATGCAGACAGGTACAGTCAATCCAGCCAAATACTTTGGAGAGGAGGGCGAATATGGCGTGGTAGCAGAAGGCGCCTCCGCTGACCTGGTTTTGCTCAAGGGAAATCCCCTCGAAGATCTTACCCATCTTGAGCACCCCAATGGCGTCATGTATCGTGGCAATTGGTTGTCCAGGCCTGAGATTGAAAAAGGACTTCAGGAATTGGCTGATCACTATGCCAGTTTGGCCTCCAACTAGGCCTATACTGTATAGGTTTGTATCACTTGTGCGAGGATTTCGGTGGTCTGAACGACAGATTCCCATTCCACATATTCGACTGCTCCATGCAAGCCTTTTCCTCTGGGGCCGAAAATCAGGGTGGGGGTTCCTGCATGAGCCATCAATGCGGCATCTGTCCAAAATCCAATCCCTGTAGGAGAGGCAGATTTTCCGAGTGTTCTTTTGTAAGCAGGGAGAAATGCTTTCACAATGGCTTCTTCAGGAGAGACTTCTAGTGGATGACGTTCCAGGTAAGCCCGAGCGTTTGCTGTGAATTGAGGAGAGCCTTTCTTGATCTGTGTGATTATTTGGTCCAGTTCCTGCTGGATCGACTCCAGGGACTCTCCCGGAAGTGTGCGACGCTCAATGCTTATCTTACAAGAGTCGGGATAGATACTCATTTCGCTTCCTCCTTCTATGAGTGAGGCGTGAACGGAACCTCGCCCCAATAGAGGATGCTGGATTGCTGGCAGGATTGTTTCCTCTAATTCACTCAAGCCATTCAATATCTTTCCGGCCTGGAGGATGGCATCAATCCCTACTTCTGGTCGACTTCCATGTGCAGCAACTCCTTCTACCAAAATTTCACTCCAGACAAATCCCTTATGGGCCAACACCATCTCAAGATCTGTCGGTTCCGTAACGATTCCTGCATCAGCTCGATATGATTGCAACAAAGCCTGTGTTCCTATGCTTTCATATTCTTCATCGGCTACACAGGCGAGAATGAGATCTCCTGTTGGCTGGAATCCAGCTTCTTTCAAGGCGATAGCAGCCATGATTTGAGCAGCAACTCCGCTTTTCATGTCCATTGATCCTCGTCCATAGATTTTTCCTTCCTTGAAAACGGGATCAAAAGGATCAATAGTCATGCCCTGGATTCCCACGGTATCTATGTGTCCGTTGAGCATCAAGGATTGTCCTCCCCCACTCCCTTTCCACATCGCGACCGTATTTTTGCGGCCTTCTTGCAAATCCTGAATCTCTACCTCAAATCCATGAGATTCCAGATAATTCCCCAGAAAATCTGCCAATTCGGATTCCCCGGTTCCATCTGCGGACAAATCAGGATTGATGGAGGGGATTGAAATCATTCTCTGTAACAATTTCAATAGGCGATTTTGAGGGATAAAATTGGAAATTTTCATACCGAAAGTTTGCGAATAATTTGCGAGATTTGAAACACTTGATTTACCATCTTACGAATGACATTTACACTCATATGAACACCTCTACTACTACTGATCGAAGGACTTTCTTAAAACAGGGTGCAGTCGGACTTGGAACCCTTGGCCTCATGGCAGCTACCTCTCCCTTATTTGCCAGAGAGGACGAACAACCATTGGGAGTTGCCCTTGTTGGTCTGGGATATTATGCTATTCAGAAATTGGCTGTGGGGCTACAACATACCAAGTATTGCCAACTGAGAGGTCTTGTCACTGGCACACCAGAAAAGGCAAAAAAATATGGGAAGGAGTTTAACATCCCGGAAAAGAACATCTACAATTACGATACCTTTGATGATATCAAAAATAATCCAGACATAGACATCGTCTATGTGGTTCTTCCGAATGCCCTACATGCAGAATATGTCATTCGAGCTGCCAAAGCCGGAAAGCATGTGATGTGCGAGAAACCCTTTGACATTTCTGTAAAAAAATGTGAGGAGGCAGTAAAAGCTTGCAAAAAAGCCGGAAAGTTGCTGCAAATCGGCTACCGCTGCCAATACGATCCCTATCATCAGGAATTGATGCGTCTCGGCCAGAAAAAGGTAATGGGAGATGTCAAACTGATTCGAACCGGACACTCTTTTTATGGCGTTCACAATGATAACTGGCGGTTCACCGATGCCAGTCTTTCTGGAGGAGGCCCTTTGATGGACGTCGGTATCTACTGCATTCAGGGCTGTCGATATACCTTGGGGCAGAATCCGATCGCTGTTGAAGCCAGAACCTACAAAACCTTCAAAGACAAAATGCCTGGCATGGAAGAGACCATCATGTGGCACATGGAATTTGAGGGAGGGGCCGTTGCCAATTGCACCTCCAGCTATGTATCTCGCGAAAACTTCATTCATGTGTCAGCTGAGAATGGAAATTTCGGTTTGGAACCCTGTTATGGATATGATGGGGCACAAGGATCAGCCAGAAAGCATCAATTGAATTTTTCTACAAGAAATCAGCAAGCTGCCCAAATGGATGCCTTTGCCAGGAATATCCTGGATGATACGCCTGTGATCGCTTCAGGCGAAGATGGTTTGATAGATATGCAGATAGTAGAAGCCATTTACGAATCCGCAAAAGCCAAAACCCGTGTTGAAATAAAGTATTGAGGCGGAGTTCGGATTCAATAGATGAATGGTTGGATGGCCAGGAAAATCATGTCGATGATTGTCCGAGGTCAATCAGATCTGGTATCAGTGGTCAGCGTGTCAGTTCTCCACCCTTCGGGGAGGATGGTTCAGAAGAAAGGACAACACCTCTTCTGGCTGATCAGTGAGATGTAGAAACTCCTGGTAGATCCTTCCCGCTGCTAGCTGCTGCAATAGCGGGTATAGCATGGTCTGACGGGAAAATCTTTCTTTGCCCAAAAAGACCATGGGACTGTAGAACCCAAAGGTCCCATAATGATTTTGTGCTGCATCCTGAAATATCTCCTGAGTTGTTCCTGCACTTCCCGGTGCAAATACCACCCCATACAAACAGATGGCAAGTAAGATGTCTTCCCGCAAACTGTTGGAAAAGTATTTCGCTATGTTTTTCGCAAAGTAGTTGCTTGGCTCATGTCCATAGAACCAGGTTGGAATCGCGAGATTGTCAGCACCATGTGGGTATTTTGACAATACTTCTCTGGCCTGATCCTGATAGCCCTCCATGCGATAATCTGCTTTCTGTGCCAAAATCTTCAAAGCATCTTCCAACTCTCCTTGTTCATAGGTTCCAAAATAGGCTCCAAGATTGGCTGCCTCCATGATCCCAGGCCCTCCGCCAGAAACAACATAGTACCCGTTCTTAGCAAGCAGTTGAGCGGTCAAGGCAGTGGTTCGAAAAAACGGATCTGTACGCAAGGTGCTATGACCTCCCATGATTCCGACACATTTTTTTTGTGTCATACCAGTTTCATCAAACTGCAATACTTCTCTCAGCGCATCATCCATAGCATGATCATGAATACGCTGATTGAGTGCTTCATTGAGGTGAGGATTATATTTACTGCTTGAAAAATGATGGTAAATGACTTCATCTACCGTTTTTTTATCATCAGGATGCTTACTCTCCAACTCCTGCCAGGTGTACAGTGATGCTCGAAAGGGATGATAGGGCAAATGCGGTTGTTTGATATAGAGAACAGCGCCACCCAGATTCAGTTTTTGCTGGACTTCGGCTTCAAACTCACACCCTAGAAATGTTACATTTTCCAGACAAATGCTTTCCCAAGGCCACGAAATGCCTGTAAGATCCATTGGGCTAATGGTGCAATTTTTCAATGAGTCAGCTTGTTCCAACTGTGCCAAAAATTCTGTTTTGGTACGAATGCTAATCTCGTTTCGTTGATTTTTCTTCATTTTCTTTCAATATACATAAGAGGCTGTTTAGGAATCTGTGCTGAGAATTTTTAGGGTGTATTTTTTAGCTCATACTCCAGGGAATAGAGATGCCCGCATCTTGTGCTTCCGCAGCCTTCCAGGCGGCCTCTGCCACGACCAAATCTTGCGCAGCGTTCCCAACTGATTTAAACAAGGTAATATCCTCCCGGCGGGTTCGTCCCTGCTTTTCCCCTAAAACGATATGCCCCAATTCTGTTTGCAAATCTTCCATCTTGATCAAGCCGGCCTTTAATGGTTGTATCAGGTCTCCAGCTTCTTTCAAACTCGCAGCAAGCTGGTCTACCACAATCTGGGCATCTTGTACCGTCGGTGAAGGAATCTCAGCCATGTCTTCGCGATATGCTCCCACTGCATTGATATGTGTTCCCGCAGAAATGTGAGCTGCATCAAAGACCGGCTTTGAAGAGGTTGTTGCTGTACAAATGATTTGGGCTTCTCTTACTTGTTCAGGCGCACTGGCCACAATCATTTCAATACCAAAACGCGCGTGCATGGCAGCTGCAAAAGCTTGCGCATGTTGGGGAGTTCGATTGAAAATCAAGACTTTCTGAAGCTTACGGACCTCTACCACTGCTTCCAATTGGGTTACCGCCTGTTTTCCCGTTCCGAATATGGCGAGTGTATCTGCTTCGGGTAATGCCAGAAGATCAGTTGCCAGGCCGGATGCGGCGCCAGTCCTCAGCGCAGTGATATAAGAACCGTCCAGGAAGGCGCGTATCCCGCCAGTTTCCCTATCCATCAGCAGAACAGTCGCTGAGATAAATGGCAAATTCTTGCTCATATTCGCTGCATTCATCCCGACTATCTTGATTCCATAGGTCTCACAATCATCCAGAATCACTGGCATATACAAAGATTCTGTTTGCTGTTTGTTTTGCAGATGAATCCTTATTGGAACCTGAGCTTTGCCACTTTTATGAGAAATTTGAGCAAATGCTGATCTCATCAAAAATATAGCTTGTGACATCGGCACAAGTCTTGCCAGTAAGGCATGGTCAATTACGCGAATCTTTGTGGACATAGGCTAAGAGTTTTCATCATCAAATGTAAGAAAAGAGAAATTGACTAGCATACAAGCAATCTCAAAATCCTGAATTAGACAATTCATACACAAGGAATAATTTTCTTACACAAAAAAACAAATAATAGACACAATGACCAGTCAATCAATACGGCATAATATCCAAAATCTGTTTTTCTTATTCAGAACAAAAACATATCCACAAAGGTGAGGACAATCTTGATAAAAAATCTCCCTAAACACCATGTGAGAGAAATCCTTATTTATTATTACATTTCCTACCCCAATATTTTGTTAAATCATTACTTTCTATTAGATTTGCAGGTGCTTCAAAGCGCACAAACTTTCAATATTAGCCCTAACTAGACTGTACTTGCATAAAGTTATTCTCTATTGTTTATGCTTAATTATAGGTACAAGAATTTGAACAACCCAGATTGCTATTATTTCATATTTCAACAAGCAGAATGATTATTGAGGGGGTGAAAACCAATCAAATGGCATATAATTATATATCAAAAAAGAAGATTGAAATGGAGGGAACACCTGCATCCTAATTTATTTTTGCCAAAAAGATGAAAAGAACTACTAGCCTTTCAGCTAAGAAAAACATAATTATCTAATGAAATTTTTGTTAAAACACTGTCACTCATGAATGCTTTTCCACTTCAACTCCTGATTGATTTACATAGATCTGAAGGAGAATTATCCTATCCCAAGTTCTTACAAGAAATCCAAAAAAAATCTGATTTTTCAGATTTCAATAAATTGTCCGATTTCCTGAATGGTGAACTTCAAAACGCCTCTATCCAAAGTCAAGAGTCTGTTGACTATTTTCTGTTTATTTCTGAGCACGCACTTTGGTATCACTTTTTAGGGAGGAATCACGACCATCTGATTCATGGTATCGAGTTATTCAAACATCGACTCACTGCCATGAAAAGTATACAAGTTATTGATGAAGTTCCGGTCAATGGTTGGTATCAGTACCTGGATTTGATCCAAATAGCGTTTTTGCGCGTTCTCCGTCATGTGCCGATTGAGACCTATGAAGAGCATATCAGCAATTTGAATTGGTCGGCCTTCGATGCCTCCTTTATTCCACAAATTTCGACTCTGTTGGGGATTGTATATTCCCAAGAGGAAGATTCGGAACAAAGAGGGAAGGCCAGAATCTGGTTGGCAAAATCCATCAGGGAAAATGCGCCTGCTGGCAATTTGCTCAATTATTATGTGTTGGCTTCTTATTTCCAGGCAGAAAACAAGCCTGATTCTGCTGATAGAATGAGAGAAGTAGTTCAACAACTCAAAGCAAGTCTTGATGAACTTCCAAGTGGGAGAATCTCCAACTTGTTCCATGCAGGGATTTTCGAACTAGATGCTGAAATTCTGCGGTCCTCCTTCTCATTAGAAACAGATGGGATCAACCAATTGGAACAAAGTCAGCTTAAACTAAAAGAACTGGAAACTTCATTTGCTCATAGAGATGACCTTCCCAGTTTTTCCAGAGCCAGAGTTGAGTCCATCATTGCAGGTCTGTATGGACAGCTGTTCCACATGACCGATGATGATCTCGAACAGGCCAGCTTTGCCAAGCAAGCCTCCCAACATATAGACCATTCGATCCATCTGGCTGATAAGTATAAGGATGATGTCAATGAGATGTTGTATCGTCTGACCAAATCCAACATCAGTGTGAAGACCGGTTCTCAACTTACAGAAAAGGAGATGAAGGAACTGGTTCAGTATCAGAAAAAACGCCAGGATTATCCATATTATATCCAGGCGATGCATGTATATCTGGATTTGCTTGAGCGAAATGGTGTGTCTTCAAAATCATACGACCTCTTCCTGGAAATCTTCAAACAAGGCAACAAACGTATCGAAGAAGGAGGGTTCTACTTGATTACCAAAGGACTTGGCCTGGCCAACAGGGTCTTTATTCGCGAAAGTAAGAAACCTGGGGTTTCCTGGATTGTGGCCAATTTGGATTCTTTCTTCGAAAAAGTGATGGAAGTGATTGACTCGATAGAATCGATTCAGGAGCATTCAGGCGTCAAGCTTGTCGAAGAGTTCAGAGAGACATATTTGGCTTTTGAACCTGCCTCTCATTTCAATATCAAAGTCTATTTCCAGTTTCAGTTGTACATGGCCAAATCTCTCCGGATTGGGGCCATTTTGCACAATGATACAATGAGCCTCAAGATGGCGAACAAGCTCATTTCAGAGTTTGAAAATGAAAACAATCCGCTGAGCTTTATTCAAGCAGAGTGGGAAGAGTTTAAGAAAGTTCCCAATAGTGTTCGGAACAAGACATTAAATAAGTGTATCAATATCTCCAAAGGCGACTTGCCATTGGCGGCAGAGCATTTGGACTTCTCTTATCGAAACCTGCGAAGCTACATTACCTTCAAAGAAGTCAATCGTTTGGGATTCTTCCTCGATCTTCAACAAACCAACAATCGGCAGTTGGAGTTGGGAATCCGATACATGTTCTTCGATCTGTACAAGAAAGGAACCATCTTTGAGGTTGTATTCGATATGCCGAAGTTTCTGGTGGAGCATTCCAAATCTGGTTTTTATTCACAAAACCTTGAACAGGAATTGAATATCAAAGGAACAACAGCCAAAAAGTACATCAAAATCATGATGGAGATCGGCTTGATCCGACAAGACAAAACTACCGGAAGGAAGCACTATTACAGACTCATCAGAGAGAATGTGATGAACCGTCTTGGAAAGGACAAGAATACATTGATTGGCAGTGCTGATGCTCACATAGTGGGCTAGCTTAGCATTTCATTCAGAACAATCGCATCAGACAGGTATCCTGATATAGACCCATATCAAGGATACAGGTCTGTTGCCTCATGATGTTTGTGTTCCAGAAGAATGTCAAAATCTTCGGACCCCGAATTCTCTTACTTACATTTTCATCCCCTACCAATTTGGTGACAGAAGGATCACTTTGTGCCTTCTCACATAACTAATCTCCCCATTAGTTGATGAAGATGCCTCTATGGATTCACTTTTTCCACATGAACAAGCCCTCTAGTTATGAGTACCTCCTCCCCATATTCTCGTTTCTTACGATCAATGATGGAATTAAAAAAATCAGAATTTATCTTGTCAGATTCAGCAGTGGCTCAAGGTATTACACATGCTCCCACCCCCTTTCCTTTCCAGACAGTCAACAAGCCAGATGATTTTGTGGAAATATTCTGGGACCAGTATCTGGATCATATCATAGGTGAGTTTTTCGATAAACTCAAAACGATTCCTGAATCCACCATCAACAAACATTTGACCCTCTTCAAGCAACAAGAAGCATCAAGAGCGCCTTCCCCATCAAAAGCGTATTCGATTGCATTATGTCAAAAGGTAGAGAAGATCCAATCGGTATTGACATATGGCGAATTGACATATGGGTTGAAATTGCTCAATGAGCTTGCAAAGAGATTTCGATCAATTGAACAAGTATTTGGAAAAGACATATCTCTCCTCAACACTCAATTTCATGACATTGACAGGCGGTCATCCTTAAGCCTTCTATCCGAAGAAGACTATCTGAGAAGTAGACAAAAAACAATCAATGGTGTTCTGAGAATTCTTGATCAAATCAAGGAGAATCACGGATCGGATAGCTAGCTGTATGGCATGTGAGATCCCCTAACTTGTTCTCAAAAAGATCCCTTGTACAATATGTGACAGCTTTTTTGTAATTTTGTTCTCAAATCAAACAACTCGAAGACAAAATTGTTATGGCAGGTCACAGTAAATGGGCAAATATCAAACACCGCAAGGGTGCGCAAGACAAAAAAAGATCAAAACTTTTCACAAAACTTATCAAAGAAGTCGCTGTAGCGACCAAGGAAGGCGGCCCTGACCCTGACGCAAATCCTCGCCTGAGAATGGCCATCAAGAATGCCCGCAAGTCCAGTGTTCCTAAAGATAGAATTGAAGCTGCTATCAGCAAGGGAAGTGGTGCAGACGGGAGCAATTATGAAGAAGTGACCCTTGAAGGCTATGCGCCCAATGGCATTGCAGTATTTGTCGAATGCTTGACAGACAACAATAACAGAACAGTTGCCAATGTTCGGTCATATTTCAATAAATATGGAGGCAGCATGGGCAAAAGCGGGTCTGTAGATTATATGTTTGAACGCAAAGGGATCTTCATCTTTCCTACTGAAGGACTGGACGAAGATGAGGTCACAATGGAACTTCTGGAAGGGGGCTTAGAAGATATTGAGACCTCAGATACCAACTTTATTGCCACCTGTGCATTTGAAGATTACGGTGCCCTCAATGCCAAAATAGAGGAATTGAACATCGACGCGGAAAGTTCTTTAGAGCGAATTCCAGCCAATACACTCTCCCTTGACACAGACAAAGCCAAATCAGTCCTGAAACTCATCGATATCATCGAGGATGATGACGATGTCCAATCAGTTTTCCACAATATGGAAATGACAGAGGAAATAATAGCGACGATGGGCTAAAAAGCCCTTAAAAAACCTCAATTCTTGTGGATAACTTCCTATGTATTATGGGCTTTTCTTCGTATCTTTAGCCCTAAGTGCATTCGGATAAAAATTTAAGTAACGGACTGATAATGAGCGATAACGGAAATCAGCAAAACAACTACTCCGCAGATAATATCCAGGTCCTGGAAGGGATTGAACACGTGAGGAAGCGGCCAGCTATGTACATAGGGGATGTAGGCGAGCGTGGACTACATCATCTGGTCTATGAGGTTGTAGATAATTCTATAGATGAAGCCATGGCCGGCTTCGCCAAGAATATTCATGTCATCATTCATGAGGACAACTCTATCAGTGTCCGGGATGATGGACGAGGAATTCCTGTTGGGATTCATGAAAAGGAAGGCAAATCAGCTCTAGAGCTGGTAATGACCAAACTAGGTGCAGGTGGCAAGTTCGACAAAAACACCTATAAGGTGTCTGGAGGATTGCATGGAGTGGGGGTTTCTTGTGTGAACGCACTCTCGGATCATTGTACTGTTCATGTCTTTCGGGAGGGCAAAATACACGAACAAACCTATAAGAAGGGCATGGCCCAGGGACCGGTAACCGTTATTGGAGATTCTCCTTTGCAGGGAACCTTTACCCAATTCTGGCCAGATTCCAGCATATTCACTGCCACAGAATATAAATTTGACACCCTGGCTTCTCGTCTGAGAGAACTTGCCTACCTCAATCGTGGCGTCAGAATTTCCTTGATCGATCAACGAGAACCACTCAGTGATTCTGAAAAGAAAAAAGAGGAAAATGAAGGACAAGAATTCCTGAATCTGACCTTTTACTCAGAAGGAGGGTTGACAGAGTTTGTCAAATACCTGGATTCTTCTCGTCAACCTCTTCATGAAGAAGCCATTTATATTGAAGGCGCTGACAAATCAGGGATGACACCGATTGAACTGGCCATTCAGTACAATATGTCCTTCAAGGAGAATATTCACTCCTACGTCAACAACATCAATACGCATGAAGGTGGGACGCATGTCTCGGGTTTCAAAAAAGCCTTGACAAGAACCCTCAAGATATACGCAGAAAAAGAAGGCCTGCTCAAGAAAGTGAAGGTTAACCTATCGGGAGATGATTTCAGGGAAGGACTTACCTGTATCATTTCCATCAAGGTTGCAGAACCCCAATTCGAAGGACAAACCAAGACCAAACTTGGAAATTCCGAGGTGGCTGGCATCGTAGAATCTGTCGTAGGGAAACGGCTCTCTGACTTCCTGGAAGAAAATCCAAATATTGCCAAGAGAATCATCTCTAAAGTTGTGCTTGCAGCCGAAGCCCGACACGCAGCCAAGAAGGCCCGAGAAGCTGTTCAGAAGAAGAGTTCGTCCATTGGCGGAGGCTTACCTGGCAAGTTGGCCAATTGCTCCTCCAGAAAGCCAGAAGAATGCGAAATCTTCCTTGTCGAGGGAGACTCTGCGGGAGGGAGTGCCAAACAAGCCAGAGATCGTAGATCCCAGGCCATTCTGCCCTTGAGAGGAAAAATCCTCAATGTAGAAAAAGCCCATCCTTCCCGGATCTATGACAATGAAGAAATCAAAAATATCATTATGGCCCTTGGAATTTCAGGAGTTGGCCATGATGAAGAACTCAATATCGAAAAGCTTCGCTATCACAAAGTGATTATCATGACGGATGCGGATGTAGATGGAAGCCATATTCGAACGCTTTTGCTGACACTCTTTTTCCGAAATATGCTTCCCCTGATTGAAGCAGGACATGTCTACATCGCTTCTCCTCCTTTTTATCAAGTCAAAGTTGGCAAAAAAAGAAGGTATTGCTGGACAGAACAAGAGAGAAAGGCAGCTATCATGGAATTGGCGAAAGGAGATGAATCCAAAGCAACCGTCCAGCGTTACAAGGGTTTGGGAGAGATGAACCCGGAGCAACTATGGGATACAACAATGAACATTGAGACAAGAACTCTTCAATTGGTCAGTATCGAAAGTGCTGTAGAAGCAGATCACCTCTTTTCGACCCTCATGGGTGATGAAGTTCCTCCCAGGAGAGAGTTTATTGAGCGGAATGCAAAGTATGCAAATATTGATGCCTAACTTTTATTGCAAATTCTTCTGAGATAATTTTGCAAATCTAATGATCTGGTCTAATTTTGTCCCCGGCAAGACTATGCGACCAGATCCCTCCAACCCCGTCAGGTCCGAAAGGAAGCAGCGGTACGAGGTCGATCGGTGTGATATAGTTCTTGCCATTTTTTTTTTGACTCTACCCTTGATTGCTTATCCATGGATAGATACAAATGAAAGAAGAAGTATCACACCAACTCTCTTCCCTCGACTGGATATATTTACATAGATGCCTCTCGCTAGCCAAATTGGGCAGTACCAAAGTATTTCCCAATCCACAGGTGGGCGCGGTCATTGTGCATCAGAATCGAATTATTGGTGAAGGATTTCATTCATATGCCGGAGGGCCTCATGCGGAAATAGCAGCCCTCCAAAGCGTCAAACAGCAAGATCTTCTGCCTCACTCCACGATGTATGTCAGTCTGGAACCCTGTAGCCATCATGGCAGAACACCTCCTTGTGCAAGTGCCATTATTCAACATCGAATCCCGCATGTCGTCATTGGCTGCCTCGATCCAAATCCACAAGTATCAGGAAATGGGCTTTGTCGGTTGCAAGAAGCAGGCATTCAGGTTCAAGTGGCATCGGATACCACTGCCTTCAAGTCTTTGAACAAAGCATTTTTTGTCAATCAACGCTTTCGACGCCCATGGATTTCGCTTAAATGGGCAGAATCTGCGGATGGTTTTATCGCAGGCCTTGGGGCGAATCGACACCCCATTCGCACGCCAATCAGTGGAGCAGTGTCCAAAATATGGGTTCACAAACTCCGTGCGCAATCTCAGACGATCATGATTGGGCGGCATACAGCCATCATAGACAATCCCAGTCTGACGACCAGACATTATTATGGGGAACATCCCACCAGAATTATTTTCGATAAACACCTGCAACTACCATCGCATTTAGCCCTATTCACTGATGGCATTCCGACCATCATCCTCAACCAACACAAGCAGGAACAAGTACAGCATATACAGTATTATATCCCTCAGCAGTGGGAACAAATGGAACTTCTAATGAAAGAATTATACGGGGAGCTGGGGATCTGCAATATTTTGGTAGAAGGGGGGCGGAACCTCTTGCAACAATTTCTGGACCAGGACATATGGGATGAACTTTGGCGCTTTCAAGGCCCTTCTGATCTGAAATCAGGAATAGCAGCTCCTTCCATTCATGGCGATTGGGAATGGTCTAACCAGAGAGTAGGAGAAGATTCTTTATCTTTCGTTTCAAGGAATCACCATTTATCATCTACATGAAATTCTTTTTCTTTAGCAATTTTTCATTCTCCCTCTCCTTTCTTTTTCCGCTCCTATTCTTAAGTTTCTGCTCTCATACCGCTTGTAGGGGAAGCAGAATGCCTCAACAGACAGCTGATCGGCTCATATTTCTCTCCTATCAAAGTAGTCGAGAGTCTATCCAGATAGCCAGCAACAGAATCAGTCATTCCAAAATCGACTATTTCTTTTCCCAGCCCCAACATGCCAGTCCCGATTCTTCTGTTACTCACAAACTGTTGATCAATCAAGAGGTACATGACAAAAGATTGAGAAGCTTGCTCAATAAGCTCTTGAGCACTGGTTTTTGGGATCTGGATGATCACTATGGCGCGCCTGAGACGGAAAGACATTATGCCACCTCAATTGACATTCGAACAAGCAGGATCACGCATAGGGTCATATTTAGATCCAATCCTTCCTATTCAGCCGTTCCCCAGGCATTTCGGCAAGCAGAGCAAGTCATTCGACAATTCGCCGCCGACCAACAGAAATAGCTCCGGTCAAAATGAAATACATTCTCACAGTTCGTTTGCCCTGCAGACTGGATGAATCCTTCCTATTAGACGAGAGTTATTCAATTCTTATCGAATACTCCCAAATAGAGAGATCTGCTTGTTAGAAGGAAGAAATCCCTCCTCTAGTCTTTTTTTGAGTGTTTGAGTGTAAAAAGAATGGGTAGTGCAATACATGTAAGGCTGTCATGGGTACGTAGCAATGATCGGCAGACCATTGCTAGGTGGGATGTTATCGAAGCGGATGCCTTCCTATCTACGATAGGCAAAGCGAGAGATGGCCTGCCGATCATCTCTACAAATATTCTGTCGGAAGATTAGCATTACAGTTGAACCACTACCAAAGAATGATGACACAAGAACAAGGAAGGATTGGGCTGTTGAAAAACATCATTGTCCGATTGCCGCCTCTTGTATGCGCTCAATTATGTTCAAAAAGAGAGCTAAAGACCAGAAAGAAGTTTCTGTTTCAAGACAAGTTCGACATTCTTTGTTTGGAAAAAACTATTTCCACAACAAGAAAACTCCCCGACCAATTGCCCAAGGCAATCAGTACGGGGACCTCCGAAAGTATCAATGAAAGAAACAAACCATGTGTGTATAAACCCGAAGGTCTATACGTTCACAGCTAAGCTATCCTACTCTCGCCCCGTCAGGCGATTGTTAGGAAAGACAATACATGGTATCTTAAGAATGAGCAAGTGCTCAATCAACATTGTCATGTAAGAATGAATTGTTCTCTTTGAGTTTGTACTTATGTTCAGCATCATCCTCAACTGTGAGGCGGGATAGTTGAACTTCTTCTCGTGTGATCTTATCTGGATCTACCAGACGCTTGCGCATATAAGCAGGAACTGCTTCCAGTCCATGAAGACTCTCTGGGTCATGGATATCGTATACCTTGGAGTTGAGCTTACGAATTCGCTCTTCTCGTTCGGATCTATCCAGCCGTCGAAGTTGTTCTCTTCTGATTGGTGGTTTTTCAACTACAGGTGCAGTAACTGTTTCTTGCTCCTCTTCAACTCCAGTAAGTACTTCGGTTGAGGCGTTCTCATTTTTGGTGGAGGCGAAACGTGTAGCGATCACTGTCACACGAATCTTTTCTCCCATATTCTCATCATATACAATTCCATAAATGATGTTGGCTTCATTTCCTGCTGCGTTTTGAACATGCTCCACAACTTCAGTGGTTTCGTCCATGCGCAAAGACTCTTCAGAAGCAGTAATATTGACCACAATTCCTCTTGCTCCCTGGATATCAATATTATCCAGAAGTGGAGAATTAATAGCTTCTTCCACAGCAGCCAATGCTCGTCCTTCTCCTTCAGCTACAGCCGTTCCCATCAGTGCTTTCCCGCCATCTCGCATGATGGTGCATACATCAGCAAAGTCTACATTGATATAGCCTTCAGTTGTGATGATCTCTGCTATCCCTTTGGCAGCATCACACAACACCTGATCTGCCTCTTCGAAGGCCTTCTTCATGGTGATGTTTGAGCCGAGGATTTTGTGGAGATTGTTGTTATCGATCACAATCATGGTATCGACGGTCTTCTCCAATTCCTCAATGCCTGACTTGGCAGCTTGTGATCTTCTTGGACCCTCAAATCGGAAGGGTGTGGTTACAATCCCTACTGTCAGGATTCCCATTTCCTTGGCCATGGCAGCCAGGACGGGTGCAGCTCCTGTTCCAGTACCTCCGCCCATACCGGCAGTGATGAAGACCATTTTGGTATTGTCTGCGAGTACATCACGTGCATCTTCCAGGCTTTCGAGGGCTGCTTTCTTTCCAATTTCTGGATTGGCTCCCGCACCTAAACCTTCTGTCTGATTGGCTCCCAATCTGACTTTTATGGGTACATCACTCTTGCTCAATGCTTGCAAATCGGTGTTGCAAACAATGAAATCCACCCCTTCAATCCCTTTTTCGTGCATATTATTGACGGCATTTCCGCCTCCGCCACCGACACCGATGACTTTTATGATAGAGTTTTCTTTTGCGAATTCAAATTGCATGACTTGATATATTTTTTTGTTATCGAACAAATTCAAATTTGGTTGGGCGAATAGAGATAGTTGCATCGTTCTTCTCTATGATGAGCTTACTCTATAAATTCGCCCGTATTGGTTAAGGTACTCTCAAACCAGGTTTTCACCTTGTCAATGAAGCTGATCTTGGGGCCTGTCGTTCCTCGACTTCTGTATTGATAAGCCGAGACTTGAGCAGCGCCTTCCTTCCGAGCACTTGTTCTCACGGGTGCATATTCTTTCGCATCCAGTCCCATCACGACCAATCCAGCACCAGTTGCATACATAGGGAAGTTGACTTCATCGACCAGGCCACTTGCCAAATGTTCTCCAGGCAAGCCAATTCTGGTATCAATTCCTGTAACATATTCTACACATTGCTTCATATGCTGCAATTGAGAACCTCCGCCAGTAACGACGATCCCGGCGACGAGCTTGTCTTCATAGCCTGAGTTTTTGATCTCGGCAAGGACAAATTCCAGGATCTCTTCCATTCTGGACTGAATGACTTGCGCCAACATACTTTTATGGATCTCTTTGGCAGGACGATCCCTCGGTCCAGGAATGCTGATCACCACATCTTCTGATACAGCTTCAGCAAGCGCGCTTCCATACTGAATTTTCAGCAGTTCAGCATGCTTTTTCATCACTTTGCAGCCGTGTTTGATGTCTTCCGTTACGATATTTCCTCCGAAAGGAATCACAGCGGTATGACGAATAATGTTATTCTCGAATACAGCAATATCCGTCGTCCCTCCGCCAATATCTACCAGGCATACACCAGCTTCTTTTTCTTCTTCTGTCAGAACTGCTGAACTTGAGGCCAATGGCTCCAAAATCAGTTCTGCAACTTCCAGGTCTGCCCTTCTGACACATTTGTAAATGTTATTGGCGGCAGTTGTTTGTCCGGTAACGATATGGAAGTTTCCTTCCAGTCGGACACCAGACATCCCAATGGGATCGATGATACCAGCTTGTGAGTCTACGGAATACTCCTGCGGCAGCACATGGATGATTTCGGTTCCTGGTTGGGTAGCAATCTTGAACATGTCTTCATGCAAGCGACCAACGTCATCTTGCGTGATTTCAAAGTCTGGATTGTTCAGGGTAATGATTCCTTTGTGTTGCATGCTTCGCACATGCTCACCTGCAATTCCAACATGTACGACTTCTATCTTGATGCCGGAATGCTTCTCAGCTTCGGCCACGGCTTCGCGAATGGCCTGAACTGTTTTTTCAATGTTAACAACAACTCCCCGGCTTACGCCATCAGAGTGGGCTTTGCCCAATCCAAGGATGTTGATTTTTCCATACTCGTTTCGTTTTCCAACAATGGCACAAATCTTAGTCGTACCAATGTCCAAACCGACGACGATTTGCTCTGTAGAGAGACTTTTTTCTGTGGACATAGCTTAGCGAATGATTTGATAAATAATACTTCGGATAAAAAAAATGGACGGTCTATCTTTTTCGGCCATAAACCAGGCCTTTATATTTCAGAATAATACTTCGGTAATATTTCCAACCTACCTCAGGAATCACTTGCCTGTAGAAATCCATGAGATTCATGAATTTTTCCTCAATCCTGACTGGGTAGCCAAATTCAACTTTGAGATCTCCTACCTGTGTGTGCAAGGATAATTCTCCACTTTGATGAATGACGACTTCGGCTATCTGAGCGTTCCAGAAAGGGTCATTGGCGATAAAGTCCATGACAGGAACAGCAGATTCTACCGTAGAGCAAGCAAATGTATCAACCAGCCCCTCTTCAAAATCTCCCCGTATGAAAGGCACATTGGCTGTATACTTTCTTGTTGTAGGGAATTTTTTCCCAGCAGCATCAACATAGAGATGATTGCCACTGTTATTGATGATGCGGGCGACAGGTTCTCTCAGATCTACTTCCATGTACAAAGCTCCCATCATACTACTGAACACTTCAGCATCCTCGATGTAGGGACTATCCTTTAGAAGGGTCTCCAGCCCATGAAGATCAAGGGAATTCATGTTTTCCCCAAGCAGCCTACATTCTTCTGTACTTCCTACAATCTCTTCTATGTCTGTTGGCAGGAGAAAAGCATTGTCTTGTCCATCCATAAAGCTGATATGAATATCTTTGACCTGCATGTTCTCTTGATAATTGTTGGCCATTGCCACCAATCCAAGAATCACAGATCCTATCAATGGATACAAAATGATCCCTTTCAAGCGTACTTTCCCAAATGAGATAGGACGTACTTTTCGGGTCTTTTTTTGATTTTCTGCCTCATACTCCGCCAGTGGTCGATTTCGACGCACATTTGCTTTGGGAGGAGGATATGGCTGAACGAGTAAAAACATAACAATGAGTACTTTCGGTTTTCGGTTACTTATTGGATCAGTGCGTTTGCAATTTTGGGCACTTCCTTATCTATATCTCCAGCGCCAAGTGTCAACAGGACAGTAGGGCCTTCTAGTTCTTGTTGAATAGCGGAAATCAAGGAGTCCCGAGAGACCAAAGTTGCCCGCTTCAGTGTCATCCTCGTCAGGATCGATTCACTGGTGATTCCGGGAATTGGTTCTTCACGTGCTGGATAGATCTCCATGAGCAAGGTGCGATCAGCTTTTGACAACTCGGCCGCAAATCCCTCACACAAATCCCGGGTTCGGCTAAACAAATGTGGTTGGAAGACCACCAGGAGTTGTCGCTCTGGAAACAAAGCCCTTGCCGTGGACATCGCTGCTGCAATCTCTTCTGGATGATGTGCATAATCATCAATAAAACTCAGGTCTTGTTGATGAAGGTGCACCTCAAACCTCCGATAGATCCCCTGAAAGCTGTCAACTGCTTCGGGCAATTGGTCTGGCTGAACGCCAGTTTCGATTGCCAACCCCAGGGCAGCTGTCATATTGAGCACATTGTGTCTCCCAGGCATGCCCAAGCGAAGATTGTCTAGTTTGCCTCCATCCCAACGAAAATCAAACAGGGTTTCCAGCTTTTGAAACCGTAGATTCTCTGCGCGAAAATCGCCGGATTCGATTCCAAAGACCTTGGTGTTTTTTCCCCAATCAAAGCCTTTCAGCCCTGCCTCTACCAATAACTTCCGAGACTGATTCGCAAACGCTCTGAAGTTTTGCTGCATTTCCTCTTCTGTCCCATAAATATCCAGATGGTCCGGGTCGAGAGAGGTGATAATGGCATAATAAGGATGCAAGGTCAGGAAGGATCTGTCATACTCATCTGCTTCAGCTACCATCCAATCGGACATTCCAAAGGTGAAATTGGCATTCAGATTTCGGGAGATGCCTCCCAAAAATGCAGTAGGTTGCACACCTGCCGAGGCCAATACATGGGTCAGCATACTGGAAGTGGTAGTTTTCCCATGAGTTCCGGCAACTGCCAGGGTTCGATAGGATTCACTGATTACTCCCAACACTTCAGAACGCTTCATAATGGGAATCCCCAATCGTTCTGCGGCGACATATTCCACGCATTCCTTGCTAATAGCAGGGGTATACACCATCAGGTCTGCTCCCGCTACATGATCCGCATTCAACATGTAAAAGATCTCCATTCCCATCTCCTCCAGGCCTTTACTTACCATCGATTCCACTCTGTCATATCCCTTAACCTCTCTCCCTGTCAGGTGGAAATATCTGGCTAATGCACTCATCCCGATCCCACCAATTCCTAAAAAATATATGCTATTTACAGCTCCTAGATTCATGTGAGTGCTTCAAATATTTGGTCAACAATTTCTACGGCTGCATTGTGTTTTTCCATGGCACTTATGTTTTCCTTCAAGCTGCCAAGTCTGTCTGGATTTGTCAGAATTCCCAGAACAACCTTCACCAGATCGGCTTCCACATCGGCATCCTTGACCAGAACGGCTGCGTTTTTCTCAGAGAGGGAAAGGGCATTTTTGGTCTGGTGATCTTCTGCTACATTGGGTGAAGGCACCAAAATCGCAGGTTTGGACAAGGCGATCAATTCTGAGATCGTGCTCCCTCCTGCCCGGCTGACTATCAGATCTGCTGAGGCATAAGCCGCTGCCATGTCCTCAATGAAGGGCAGCAGTTTCAGGTTCGGATGCTCCATTACCTGAGGTTGGAGCCGTTCATAATATCGCTTTCCACATTGCCAGATCAACTGAACACCGGCTTCCATGAGTTCATGTACACCAAGTTGCCATGCTTGATTGAGTTTCAAGGCGCCCAAACTACCTCCCAAACTCAGAATAGTCGGCTTGGTGGGATCTATGTTCATTTTCTCAGCTGCTACTGCTCGATCTGGCAACTCAAACTCACGAATCGGATTCCCTGTCACGATGACTTTGCTTTTGTCAAAGTATTTGGAAGCGTCTCCATTCCCCAAAAGGATCTTCTGTGCTTTGGGGGCCAACCATCGATTGACTAATCCTGGATAAGCATTTGCCTCACACAAGAATAATGGCACCTTCTTGCTAGCCGCGATTCTTCCCAATGGTCCGCTGGCAAATCCACCGACACCGACGACGGCCTGAGGTTTGAAGCGCGCCATAATGCTCATGGACTGAAACAGACTTACCAACAGTTTGAGTGGAAATACTGCATTCCGTATCAGATTCCTTGGGTTCATCTGCCGATGGATTCCACTGATCCACACCGACTCAATCGGATAGTTATATCTTGGAACGACAGACAACTCCATGCCTCCTTTGGCTCCCACAAAAAGGATATCGGTCCCAGGTTCCCTGCGTTTAATTTCATTCGCAATGGATACGGCGGGGAAGATATGTCCCCCTGTTCCGCCTCCTGATATGATGATCTTTTTTGCCACTGGTAATGATTCTTTGTTAAGTTATTCGTTCTTGATTGTTATGTTGGACACTTGAGTTAGGCCAATGCCAGTCTCATTTGATTGTGTTTCCCATTAGTTGATTCTTTTCCTCTATTGTTTTGTTTGATAGCATCCTTGCTCACACTGAGAATGATTCCGAGTGAAACACAGGTCATCAGGATAGATGTCCCCCCTGTACTTACTAGCGGAAGGGTCAATCCGGTTACCGGAAGTAGCCCTACTGTAATGGCCATATTCATCAGGGCCTGCAATACCAGAATGAAGGATAAGCCGCAGGCCATCAAGGCCCCAAAGGTTTTGCTTACCGTAACGATGATGACACTTCGAAATAGCAACAGCAGATATAACATCATCAAAAATCCTCCGCCTACCAATCCATATTCTTCGATGACGATGGCAAAAATAAAGTCAGCCTGAGCCTGAGGCAGCACATTTCTTTGCGTGCTTTTCCCAACTCCCTTCCCAAACAATCCTCCTGTTGCCAGGGCGATCTGAGATTGCACAATCTGGAAGTTTCCATCATAATTCTCGTCAGTCAGGCGCCTTTCGTAATCTGACCATCGAGACTTCCAGGTAGCAGATCGTTTGGCGGTTTTGTTTAAAATGGCAAATCCAAAAGCGGCAACCAGTAGCAGGATTCCCAGATATTTGAGTTCGATCCCTGCGATGAACATCACCATGATACTAGCCAGGAACATCAGGCCAGCAGTACTCAAGTCTGAGGGAGCAATCAAGCCACAGATGACGGTCACCCAAAAGAGTGCTGGCAAGAATCCTTCTGTAAAATCCTTGATGACATCCTGCCTGATGGTCAATAGTTTGGCTAGATAAATGATCAAGGTTAACTTCGCCAGGTCAGATGGCTGAAAGGATTGTCCGAATATGTTCACCCACCGAGCCGCTTCATTCACCTCACTTCCTTTGATGATTGTATAGAGCAGCAAAGGAATGGTAACGATCAGCATCCCGTTTGTGATTCGAGCGAATATTCGATAATCCAGCAAATGGACAGCAAACATGACCACGAATCCCGCAAGCAGCAGAAACAAATGCTTCACTGTAAAATATTCGGTTCCTCCGCCATTCATCCTGAATGACAGTGCACTGGTGGAACTGTAGACTGCGAGCAGACTGAACAATGAGATCAAAATGACCAAAATCCAAATGACTTTGTCTCCTTTGAGTCTATGTAAAAACCATCTAAGCATTGTTGGTTATTTCGTTATTGGTGTATGGGTCATTAGTTAGGCTGTATTGGGCGACTATTTATTCTGAATTTTCTACCTTATTCACTGATCATTTGCCTGACGATATCTCGAAACTGATTCCCTCTATCTTCAAAATTGTTGAACAGATCAAAGCTTGAACATGCTGGGGATAACAAAACTGTCTCTCCTTCGTTTGCCAGTTCTCTCGCTTTGTCTATTGCATCTTTCATTGTGAATACCTGATGAATTGGCTTGTCAAAGGCTTTGCGATAGGTGTCGATATTGTTTCCGATCACGATGATTTCTCTGACTTTGTCTTCTACCAATTGTTGAATCCCGCTATACTCATTTCCCTTGTCAATCCCGCCGACCATCCAGATGAGTTGCCTGTCCATACTCTTCAAGGCATAATAGACTGACTCTACATTGGTGGCCTTGGAATCATTGATGTAGCGCACGCCTTCGATTTCTGCCACGGGTTCCATTCTGTGAGGAATGGGGGCAAATGTCTCCAATCCTCTCCGGCTCTTTTCCAGTGATGCGCCATAAGCTTCAACTGCCAACAAGGCTGCCAGGCTGTTCAGTTGGTTATGCGGTCCCAGAAGATTCATGCGAGTGAAATCAGCTTCGAACTCACCAAGCTTCAAGTGATTCTCTTCGACCCAGGCCTTGCTTCCTTCCTGCTGTTCAAGGCTAAATCCCCATTTCCGTGCGGCTAACTCATGAGCTCGGAATTGCTTATTTGTTTCGGGATCATTCAGATGATAGATGAACACATCCTCTGGTCTCTGGTTCTCTGCAATTCTAAACTTGGCCTGTCCATATTTCTTCAGACTCCACTCATAGCGATCGAGGTGATCCGGCGTAATGTTGAGCAACAAGGCAATATCAGGACGAAAATGTTGGATATTGTCGAGTTGAAAACTGCTGACCTCCAACACAAAACACTCTGGATTGCTTGTGGCTACCTGCCAGGCAAAACTCTTGCCGATGTTCCCTCCCACTTGGACATCTACACCTGCTTGCTGCAACAAATGCCCAGTCAAGGCTGTAGTTGTGGTTTTCCCATTGCTACCGGTAATGGCAATGATGCGTGCCGAACTATGCATGGAAGCATATTCGATTTCAGAGATCACTGCTTTGCCTTTCTCTTTCAGTTGTCTGATGAGAGGCACGGTATCGGGTATTCCCGGGCTTTTCACAATAATATCAGCTTCAAAGAACGTTTCTTTTGTATGTCGTCCCTCTTCAAAAGGGATATGATTACTGTCTAATACTGAGCGGAACCTGTCCTGGATTTTTCCTGCATCTGAGACCCACACCTCTTCTCCCTGCTGTTTGGCCAAGATCGCCGCGCCTACTCCGCTTTCTCCAGCTCCGAGTATTGATATCTTTTTCATCTCAGTTTCAGCGTTGCGAAGCTCAATAGCACCAACAGAATTGCCACAATAAAGAAGCGGGTGGTAATTTTGGCTTCATGCATGCCTTTCTTTTCATAGTGGTGGTGAAGCGGAGACATGCGAAAGATTCTCCTGCCTTCTCCATATTTTCTTTTTGTGTATTTAAAGTATGAGACTTGCAAAATGACTGATAGCATTTCTGCAAAGAAGATCCCACACAGAATTGGCAGCAATAGTTCTTTTTTCACCATCAATGACAAAATGCCAACTGCGCCTCCCAGGGTTAAGCTTCCTGTATCTCCCATGAATACCTGGGCGGGATAGGAGTTGTACCACAAGAATCCCAGACATCCTCCCACCAGTGCTGCAACAAATACCAACAACTCTGAGGAGAGAGGGATATAACTGATGTGCAAATAGCTAGAGAAGGCATAGTGCCCTGATAAATAGGCAAACACTCCCAAAGCGGCCCCGACTATAGCTGTGGTTCCGGCGGCCAATCCATCTATCCCATCAGTGAGGTTGACACCATTGGACACTGCTGTAACAATAAAAATCACCATGAGCAGATAAAAAATCCGGCCCAACACCCCCTCATTGACAAAGTTTTTCAGGATGATGACTTTCGAATAATCGAACACATACTCCTTGAAAAAAGGAAAGTCAGTAATGTAGATAAAGCTCTTGTCCTTTGCCCCGAACAGTTCACTGGCAATAGATTTTCTATCTTCTTCTTTGACAGTGATGATCTGTTCTTTGGTCTGACCATTTTTGGTTCTCTCTACACGGTAGGATTTGATTCCCTCGTATTGTTCTCCGTCAGGTACTTCTTCAAATCTTTGATCATTGATTTCGATCAGCTTATCTCCTTGTTGAAATCCAACACTTGAGAGCGCTCTGTTCGGTCTCACCTTATTGAGTTGGGTCAAATGCGCCCGACTTCCCATAAAATCCGGGTGAAACAACATGGTCAGCCCTACGATCAATCCCAATCCCACTTGTCCGACGAGTTTGAACTTGCCTTTCAAACCTGCCTTATCCTTCTTAAAGACCTTGATATAGTCGTCGACAAATCCGATTACTCCCATCCAGATGGTTCCCAGAAGCACCAGCCACACATAGCCATTCTTGAGGTCTGCCCATAGCAGAGTCGGAATAACAATGGCAGCAATAATGATCAGGCCTCCCATGGTGGGTGTCCCCGCTTTCGAGGCATGGTCTGGTCCCATGTCTGAACTTCGGACGACTTCTCCAATCAGGTTCTTTCTCAGTATGTCAATGATCTTCTTGCCTATCAATAGCGAGATGATGAGCGAGAATATGATAGATAGAATGGCGCGAAAGGAAATGTACTGAAACACCCCAAATCCAGGGATATCGTACATTCTGTCAAGCCATTCGAGTAAGTAATAGAGCATAATAATTGAGTAGGATATGGTTCTTCTTAGCTGTGAAATGTTTCTCTTAATACTTCTCGATCATCAAACGGGTGCCTGACTCCTTCGATTTCCTGATAGGTTTCATGGCCTTTTCCAGCCACCAAAATCACATCTCCTCTCTGGACAAGTTGAGAAGCGGTTCGGATTGCTTCCCTCCGATTCTCAATTTTCAGTACGCCTCTTCTTGCTGACACTGGAATTCCTTCCCACATTTCTTCCAAAATCTGATGTGGATTCTCTGATCTTGGATTGTCTGAGGTCAGGATTACCTGCCCCGACAGATCTGAGGCGATTTTTGCCATGACGGGTCGCTTTTGACGATCCCGATCTCCCCCACATCCAACCACAGTCACAATTTTGCCACTGTTTTTCAGAATATCTTGTAGTGTGCTGAGTACATTTTTGAGGGCGTCAGGGGTATGTGCATAATCCACAATTCCTGCTATGCCCCTGCTTGTATCTCTGAGCACTTCAAATCTTCCATCCACTCGCTCAAGCGCACTCAATGCCATTAGCACTTCCTGCTTTCCCAAGCCCAATTCCCGAGATGCTGCATAGACCATCAGGAGATTGTAGGCATTGAAATGTCCCAATAGCTGAAACCATGTTTCCATCTCTTCTATGTCCATCAATAAGCCCTCGAATGTGTTTTCCAGAACTTTGGCCCGATAATCCGCCATCCTCTTCAGACCGAAGGTTGTAATCTTGGCTGAGGTATTCTGGACCATTACTCTTCCATTTTTGTCATCGACATTCACCAAGGCAATGGCTTCTGACTTCAATCCATCAAAAAGTTTCTTTTTTGCTTTCAGATATTCCTGGAAGGTCTGATGGTAGTCCAGGTGGTCATGGGTCAAATTGGTGAACATCGCCATATGGAAATCGATTCCGTGTACTCGATGTTGATCCAGTGCATGACTACTTACTTCCATGAAACAATATTCACATCCTGTCTCCTTCATCTCTGCAAACAAATGATGCAATTGTTTGGGATCAGGGGTGGTATGCGTGGATGGATATTCTTCCTCTCCCACCTTGTTGACGATGGTCGAAATAAGTCCTGATCGCATCCCCAAAGATTGAAACAATCGGTGCATCAGCGTTACAGAGGTGCTTTTGCCATTGGTTCCTGTTATACCGATCATGGTGAGCGCATCTGCTGGACGAGCATACCAGTTGGCGACCACCTGCGATAGTTCACGCTGGGTATTCTCCACCTGGAGAAAGGTGATGCCAGGGGTTGGATCTTCCGGCAAGCGCTCACAAAGTATGGCGCTGGCTCCCTGTTTGATAGCCTTGTCAATGAACGAGTGCCCGTCTACCTGTGTCCCAACTGTTGCGACAAACAGGTGTCCCTTCTCCACTTTTCGCGAATCGAACTGCACGTCCGCGATCTCCAGGTTCCGCTCTCCCACACTTGCCACGACTGGCACATTTTTCATTAATTGATTGAGATTCACGGAACGATTATTTTGTTAAGTTTTCCCCAAAAACAAGGTAATGGAGGTTTCTTCATTGATTCTATATCCAGGCAAGAGTGATTGTCTTTTCACCCTTCCCATGCCTTTCACTTTGACCTCAATCCCCATTCGCTCCAACATCAGCAAGGCATCGCGACCGCTCATGCCTTTCACGTCGGGAATCAGATCTTCTTCTCTTTCCAGTGCTGCCAGATTGATCTGGTGTCCATTGCCTTTGGCTTGTATCCACTCTCCGCCAGGATTGTTGCTGGTAGCAATACCGAGCTTGGGATACACTTGCTCGATGGTGTTCGCATGAACAATCTTCGCAGCAGGTTTGCGGGAAGGCTTTCTATTCAGATTGGAAGGAGGTTGTGACAATTCCTGGTCGATTTTATAGACTGCTTCAGCAATTTCTCGAAAAATAGGGGCAGCCACTCGACCACCGGAAGACAATCCGCCATCAGGCTCATCGACCATCACATAGAGGGTAAAACGGGGATCATTTGCTGGAAAAAATCCACCAAATGAAGCGCGGTATTTCTTGATATACCCTACTCCTCGCTTGGTCTTCCGAGCGGTTCCAGTTTTTCCTGCAACTTCGAATGGGATCTTTTTGAATGCCCGCTTGGCTGTCCCATAACTCACTACAGCCTTCATCAATTCCTTGACCTTCACGATGGTTTCTTCAGAACACATCTTCGGGTTGAGAATTTCTGGGCGATATTGGATCATACGCTTTGAATCGTCTCTGATTTCAGACACAATCCAGGGTCTCAGCAGTTTGCCATTATTGGCCACACCATTATAAAAAGTAGCCATTTGCAGAGGCGTAACTTCCAGGGAGTAGCCATAGGAAAGAGAAGGCAGAGTGGCAATATTCCATTCTTTATCTCCTGGCTTAATGATCTGAGGGACAGGTTCTCCAACCAGTTGGGTATTGACGATATTACCAAATCCAAAGCTGTAGAGGTAGTTTATATATCTCTGCGGTTGCTCTCGATAGAATTCGTGAATGGTTTTGGAAACCCCGACATTACTGGAATGGGCAAACACTTGCTCAAAAGTGATATCCCCCCAGGCTTTCCCGCCATCAGTAACCTCTTTGTCATCATACAAGATCGTGCCATTTCCTGTCTTAATTGTATCGCAAATTTCAAGCAAGCCATCTTCCATCAAAGCAACTGCGGAAGCCAATTTGAAGGTTGATCCTGGTTCTATCTGGGTGGCAACGGCATTGTTAAAGGTTTCTGGCCAGTTGGCAATCGCCTTAACCTTACCGGTTTCCACTTCCATCAGAATGGCAGTCCCATATTTAGCGAAGTTGTGTTCGACCCCTTTTCTCAACGCCCTCTCCACCACATCCTGCATGTCTACATCCAGGGTTGTTACGACATCTAGCCCATCAGTTGTTGGTTCTTTTCCAAACTCATCCAGCGGAATGTAGGACTTGCCGACCACCTTCTGCGCAAGGAAATATCCATCCCGGCCTCTCAGTTCTTTATTGAAAGAATATTCGATTCCTCTCAATGCAAGGGTGTCATCAATCAATCGTCCGAGGGTAATGCGTGCCAGGTCTCCCATCGGATAGAATCGCTCATTGTGAAACTTCTCCTGGGCGAGCCCGCCTTCATATTTATCTCGTCTCAGGATTGGCCAGGTTTTGACGTCTTCCAATTGTGCGAAATTCAACTTCTTACGACTCAGGTATACATGCCGATCCTTGGTAGCAATGGCATGCATGACAGATCGATATACCTTCAGGGTATCTCGATTTTCTTCTTTATCAAAATGTGTTGTGAAGAGGAGGGAGAGTTTGTATAAGGAGTCAGAAAAACTCTCAAAACTCATGGTATCGAGCAGAAAAGGGTCTATTGCGACCTTGTAAAATGGCAAACTGGTTGCAAGAATAGTTCCATCATCCGACAGGATATTGCCGCGATCAGCCACCATCTTTTTGAAGGACACCTGCTCTTCCATCTCCTTTTGGACCCACTTGTCTTTGTCAAATTGTATGGCTACGACCCGCAACAAGATTGCCACACCAAAAAGGATGAATACTCCCATTAGGATGTACACGCGGCCGAGGATATGATTGGATACCTTTTTCATGTTACTATTCATTCACAAACCCATTCCAGCTAAAAGATTGGCAGATCTATTTTTTGCCAACATCCCAATCAACCAACCAAAGCTGATAGGGACAGGAATACAGTGAGCAGATTGTTAAGAGGTGAACAGTTACGGGTAGATGATCCTGGTATCTTTATTTGGTTAACTGGGTTTTTGTCGTGATTTGTACCTGGTGTATGTGCGTATGCGTTGTTCGTTTTTGGTTGATGGATGAAAATTAGATGATTGTATTGTCAATATTGGTTCTTCTGATTATCCGCCGGCTTCGACTGAGGGAATGCTTCCCTTAGTCGAATCGGCGTGGGCTACTGGATTTTCTGCTGAAATAGATTCGAACCGCTGACCGGGATGCCGATCTCTTTTTGGGATTCGACTGAGAGGTACTTCTACCCCTCTGACCAATCGGTAAGCGGGTTCGTACAAAGGACGCAAGCCAAGGGTATCGACCTTGTCCTGGATTTGTGAAAGTCTTGTTTCCGCACTCAAGGTAGATTTTTTGAGCAAATAGCGGGATTTCAATTCTTTTACTTCTACTCGATAGGCTTCTCTTAATGCCACCTGTCTTTCTGCTTCATATGAATTCCAGATATAGGCGACTCCAATCAAGACAAGAAATACAGAGAAGCGGAGATAGTCATCCACTTTTTTGGATGATAATCCTTTCGATATGTGTTTCTTTCCTGACATGCTTTCTTATCTTGACTATTTATTTTCCAAAAGTGCACGCTCAGCTATCCTTAATCTTGCACTTCTTGCTCGTGGATTTGCTTCAATCTCCTCCTCTGATGGCTGAATAGCCCTTCTTACGATCAATTTCCAGGGACTCAATGGCCGACCATAAATGTCTGTTTCGACCTTCCCACTTGGATTTCCCGATCTCAAATACCGTTTCACCATCCGATCTTCTAAAGAGTGATAGGCAATCACAACCAATCTTCCCCCCGGTTTCAACAATCTTACTGCAGCCTGCAGCAGTTTCTCCAATGACGCCAACTCTCCATTCACCTCAATTCGCAACGCCTGATATACCTGAGATAGATATTTTGCCCTTCTTTTGGGTGGAATACAGCTTTGAATCATGGCTTCAAATTGTTGCGTATTCCGAATTTCTTCACTCTCCCTTCTCTCAGTAATTATCCTTGCTAGTTTAGATGCGTTTGGTACTTCCCCGTAGATTCTAAACAAGTGCACCAATTCCCGCATTTCCCACGCATTTAGGATATCTGCAGCTGTTTGTCCTTCTGAAGGATTCATCCGCATATCCATTGGCCCGTCAAATCGATGACTAAATCCTCGCTCCGGTGTGTCAATCTGATGAGAAGAAATCCCCAAATCTGCCAGTATTCCATCTACCTCCACCTTCCCCTTCATTTCCAGCACTTCTTCAATGAACAAAAAATCACTTGGCACCAATGTCAATCGCTCATCAGCAATTAGATTCTGCTTTGCCTCAGGGTCCCTGTCAAATGCGATCAACTCCCCTCCCTCCAAATGAGTCAAGATTTCCTGACTATGCCCTCCCCCTCCAAATGTCACATCTACATACCTCCCTCCCTTCTTGATGGCCAGACCGTCTACCGCTTCCTTGAGCAGTACTGGGATATGGTAGCCATTGGTCATTCGTCCTCGCCCATCACATCCTCTGCCAACGCTTCAAAATCAAAATCCGGCTCCTCCATCCATTTGTCATATGTGGCCTTGTCCCAAATCTCCACCTTGTCTATCTGTGCCACCAAAATGATTTCTTTCTCTAACCCAATTTGTTCCATCAATCGCTTCGGGACCAGCATCCTTCCATTTCCATCCAACTCTACCCGCATCGCACCATTGAGAAACATTCGCAGAAAGGCCCGATTCTTCTTCACATACTGGTTCTTGGCCTTGAGCCTCGCCAGTTCCTGCTCCCACACAGGAATTGGATACAATGTCAAGCACTGATCCAACCCACGATTGATCACAAATTCTGACTGCAATTCTTCTGGCAATTGCTTGCGAAGTTTGGATGGCATAAGGAACCTGCCCTTAGCATCCAACTTGCAATCATATTCACCAATAAGTGTATGCATGTCATGAGGTAATCAATTCAGTCCCTAAACTTATACATTTTTTCCCACTTCTTCCCACTTTTGCACACCTTTTTTATCAAAAAGTTTACAATCTGAAGTAATTCCTACAAATATTAGCCCAGAATAATTCAAAGCTAAAAAAAATGGCTCATTTTTCCAAAAGTATTGACATATAAGCTAAAAAATATAGAATAACTTGTGGGAAAAAAGTGGGAATTTTGGGGGGATTGTGGGAGGTCGAGTGGGAAAAGGTGGAGAGTTTGTATTCAATTGTTCTTCTTTCTCTGTATTTTGATGACAGACTCCTGACTTTTACTTCCGCAAAGTCAGGTTCACATCTATGGTGAATGATGAATGTTGAATGATGAATGATGAATGGTGAATCAAAAAATCAAGGCAAGCTGTCCATTAGCCAGAAATAATTGGCTTGGCTATAATTCTTCCCCTATTTTTTCATACGATGCGTAACTCCAATAGTCCTGTTCATATTTCATCGGAGACATCCATCCTGCTTCCAGGTTACATTCAGACCTATGCCTTGACATCTCATGGCTTTCTGTATGGCCTTACTGCCTCTATGGACAGGCAATCTTCGCGCCTAAGACTGATCGGAAAATCACTAACAGATTCTGGGCAGTGGGAGGCTCCATTTGAGTTCACACATCCTGTCGAATTGCGAGTGGATCAGGATCATCATGCCTGGATTGCCCAGCGGTCTGACATTCTTGTTGTCGATCCTTCTGGAACCATTGTCAGACAGATTTCTTTTGAGATGGAAGAGGATCAGGAGATTGGAAGCTTTTTGCTTGAACAGAACTGCTTGTATATACAGGTTCAGGGGAATCAGGTTTCTCCTCCTCATGCCTGCATTCTCAAAACGACGCTTTCTGGTCGTACTGTATGGGAAACTCCAATAGATGCTGGAAAAATTGCTTATCAGGGCGTCGTATATGCGAGTGTAGCTACAGGATGGAAAACCGAACCCATGCCAGCCTGGGATCCGACCACTTGGATCTCTTCGTCGAATCAGGGTATACAGCTGTCTGAGAATCGCTTACTGGTCAGCTATCAGGACATCAGTAGCGGAATTGGCAGATCATATTGCCTGGATTCTGTCCATGGGACAATTCTTTGGGAATCGCCCAACGGTCCTTCGGGGGGAATTGTGTGCACCGGAAATGGAGAATTTGTGATTCAACAGTTTGGCTATGGAGCCATGGATACCAACTTGTATACTTCTGATGGACACCTGAAACAACACTGGCGCACCACAGGTCCCATTGTAATTGATTCCAAGGGAAATCTTCTGCTCAGCGAGTGGACCCCAGGAGAAGAAGGGGCTCACAGCTTGGTAGAACTAAATCCCGATGGCACCATCAGTCGAATATGCGCATTACCTGGCTATTGGATGGTGCGCCCTCTCATCGATGAGCATGATACCCTCATTTGTTGGAGAAATGAACAGCTGCAAGTGGTGGATGCATATGGCAAACAGTTTGTTTTGTCAAGCAAACCATTAGAAAATTATTTTGCTCACGCAAACAGAATGCTCCTCTATGGGCAGGGGACATTGATCTTTGGTCTGGACCAATATTTATACATTCTTCACACCAATTTGGGAAGGATCGGACAAAGTAATTGGCCCTGCCATATGGGGAATATGAGAAGAAATCCAGCCGGCTAGTTGCCATCATAAATACAAGACAAGCAGATCAGATGTATAATTGCTCCTTCCACCGCCAGTACAAACAATCGCAGCTTTTTTGAAGAGATTGCATGCAACACCTTCCTTTCAAACAGAGTCTCCTTGGTGTGAGCAACCGCCAAATCTCCAAGGCGCAATCATCGAATTACAGGCATTCTTTTATTTACGAATCCAGGTAGTAATCTTGCAATTAGGCGTGGTAACAGTAATATGAGGAAGGCAACAGCTTACAAAAAAAATACGGTATCAAGGGCTCTATTTACCTTTTGCAGGTTGGCTTCACAACATTTGGCTGTCAAGGGCAGACAAGAACTTGGGGCTACGAATCAAACGTTAAGGAAAACCCATATGCCCATCTCTTCGTTTTTATTCACCAAACCCAATTAAACATGAACAAGCAATCATTTCTTTTCACAGCTCTTCTTGGATGTATGCTATTTCAGTCTTCTTGCCTGACTGTCACGATTCCTGATCCAGAAGAGATCCTTGGCGAGGCCTCTATGCGCGCCGAGATCAATGGAGAATCTTTCGCTGCGAATGGCATTCTGGTATCCGGAGAATTGACAGAATCCAACGCCTCTGTGCAGACACTGGCAATCGGAGCAGCAGAGTTACCTATTGGTGGTCTCACAAGGGGATTGGTCCTGGCAGTGGTCAGCTCAGACGGAAGCGGAATTGTAGCAGGAACAACCTATAGCGCGAGCAGTACTACAGGTCGAGCTGCTGGAGAGTATACCCTGGACGATGACCAAATCGATGTCAAGGCAGTCTCTGCCAATACTGAGGTGGCGACCATTACGATCACTGACATAGATTTCGACCAACAACTCGTTTCGGGGACTTTTTCTTTTGATGGGGTGGATGAAAATGATCCCACCACCATTTATGAAGTCAGAGAAGGAGTCTTTACAGATGTCTCATTTGATTAGTGCGCCAGAATATGAAAATCCTTTCCAAAGGACGCTTTTATGGAGCAAAACAATCAGAATACCATGTCAGTGGAGTGAGTCTGTCAGCCTATGACTATCTCACTCCCAAAACGGATTGGCATGTGCATGAGCATCCCTATTTTATGTATGTCTTGACGGGAAAACTGCTTGACAAAAACCAACAAAGGGAAACTGCATGTCCTGCGGGAAGTTTATTGTTTCACAATTGGGATGAGGTTCATTGTAACTCCAAAGAATCCAGGCATGCACGGGGATTTCATATAGAGTTTGATCGAAGCTGGTTTGAGGACAGGCAACTGGACATTTCCCTCTGGACCGGGAGTGAGTTGTTGGAAGATCCCTATTTGCACCATTTGATAGGGAAATTGTATTTCGAATTTTCTCGCCGGGATGACTTGTCTTCTCTTTCTATCGAATTGCTCTTATTGGAATTGTGTGAAAATATTCATACCTCACAAACCAAGGACAGTGATGCCCTGCCTCCCTGGATTGCTCCCTTGAAAGAACTGTTGCACCATCATCATGGGCCAATTAGCTTGCGTTTTTTGTCCGATCAACTCAATATACATCCGGTTCATCTGTCACGGTCGATCCCCAAATATTTTTCGATTACCCTGAGCGAATATATCAGGCGGGTTCGTATTAAATCGTCCCTCAAGTATTTACTCAACTCCCCCTATTCACTCACGGAGATTGCACACCTTTGCGGATTTTCTGACCAAAGTCATTTTACCAGAACCTTCAAATACTACTTCAACCAAACTCCCAAAGCCTACCGCAACATGGTCTCTTAGTCTGGCTTATATATGAGGTAAGTCCTGGCCTTTGATCGGTCGTGTTCGCCTATTGGGAACTGAATCTCCCTGATCAGTATCCTGATCCAGCCAGAGGTAGATCACAGAGGAAGGAGGACAAAATTGGTCCATGTATTTTCCACACAATTTGGTAGATTGTTCAGCATAACTATTTTTCATATGACAACAAACAAATTACTCTTCCTATCCTTCCTCGCCCTTGGAATGAGCATTTCCTTGTTTTCCTGTAGGGAAGTGCCTGGGTGTACAGACGAAGTAGCATTGAATTATTCTCCGGATGCCAATCTTGACGATGGCACCTGCTCCTACGAAAGGGACATGTTTTTGGGAACATATTCCGGAACGAGTGTTTGCACGCAACCTGGTTTTTGGAACAGCAATGATTTCCAGTTTACGATCAATGAGGATCCTGATGATGGAACCAAAGTTCGGCTTGCCTTTCCTTTCAATATGTCCAGCAAACCGGTTATCTTCACAGCGACGGTGGACGGAAATACCCTGCTGTTTGATGATCGCACAAACGAACCAGATGATCTTCCGCTTTGTGGAGTCGAAAATCCGCCCATGATTCTAAAGGGAACAGCTAGCTTGAATGGCAATCAATTTAGTTTTCCGGACTTCAAGTTCCATGTAGAGGGAGAAGACAATCAGGCAGTTTGTCCGGTGGATTGTATGATCAGCGCCGAAAAAGATCCCTGATGGGAAACACAGATTAGTCTTTGGGTTTGTTCTTAATCCGAATCGTTTTCACCTCCCGCAACAAAGCGGCTGTAACGGTATTGGTGGTAATATGTGCGGCATTCCCAAATCCCTGACGAGCGATTTTGTTCATTTCCTTGAGTTTCCAGGCAGGTTGCTTGCCAAAATAGAATACGCTCAAGGGGATCTGAGCAGAGCCATTTTTTTCCAGAGGCTTGTCTAACTTGGAAAAGTCAAATCCACCATCTGTGGCAAAAATAATGCGATTGTTCCCAGAAGCGATCAGGTGTGCCTGGGCTTGTTCATAGGCCATTTGAATCGCTTTGGCAGGTTTGGTTTCGCCCAGAGATTTGAGGCCAGTGATGGTATTGGCGATTTTTTCTTGTTCTGAGGCGGGTACACCGTCCAATTGCAGAACAGCTTTCCCGGAATAGGTGATCACAGAGATTTTATCTTCTGGTCTCATAAAGGCCAATAAATTCACAAAAGCATCTCTGAGAAGTGGCAATTTGCCAGGTTTATTCATAGAGGCAGAAACATCCAGCACCATAACAAGATTGTTGGGCGCATATCCTGACAAATCATAGGTACTATCAATCCGCGCTGAATCTGCAGCAGTTTTGGCATCAGCATACAACATACTGCTATCTTCTTTGGAGAAGGTTCCAGCTCCACTGGCCCAACTTCCTCCTCTCGCAAGACGAGTAGGCCAATCTGAAGGAAATAGCATCCAAAACGCACCGTGATTCCCTTCTTTCTGTCCGTTGACCAATAGATCAGGGCTGCCATCTTCATTCCAGTCTCCCAGCGGATTGATGGAACTTCCCCAGGCATAACGCAGCTTGAATTGTCCTTCGAAGTTCCGGGAAGTCTCGCTGATTTTATGGCTGTCCAGGATGGTCGCATCTCGTTGAACATATAGGGTATACAAAGCGCCTTTGTCCTTTCCTCCGTCATCATCAGAGGCACTTCCTACAATCAGGTCGCCAATATCATCTCCATTCAAGTCCCCCACCAATGCCAGAGAAGTTCCGAAGCGATCATCGGTTTCGATATAGCCAGAAAAACCATGTTGATTGGAGATAATCTTTTGTTGCTTGTCAATGCTCCCTTTCTCATTCATCAAGAACAGATAAACAGCCCCTTCATTCTGCCCGCTCTCATCATCTCCTGGTGCACCTACTGCCAGATCCCCTACCCCATCCTGATTGAGATCTTCCAGATATTCCACCGACATCCCAAAGCGATCCCCTTTCTTTAGCGCTGGCTTCAGTTGGATAGCTTCCTGGATCTCCGAAGGAGACTTCATCATCAATACCCAAACTGATCCACTTCCCTTGCTGTCCAATTCAGGAGCCCCTACAACCAAATCGGGTATCTCATCCCCATTCAGGTCTCCGGGCATGGCAATGTCCATTCCAAACAGCTGATCTCTTCCCAGTTGTCGTATCAAACCTGGACTTCTTCCGCTCAACATGATATGATCTTTGAGGGTTCCATCGGGATGGAGTAGCAACACCCACACCTTGCCATACATCAGTGCTCCCAATTTGCCTCGGGGTTCGCCTACGGCCAGATCAGGTGTTCCATCCTGATCCCAATCTCCCAAGGCCTCCAGTCGGATACCAAATTGTCCTCCTTTCGTCAGAGCCAGTGCTCCCTCATCCACAGCAGCACTGATGTGAGAAAATTGCTTGAGTTTCCCTTCTTTCTCCATAAACAGGATGTATACCCCACTTTGGTTCGGATTGGGATCTCCTACTGCAATCTCTGGAATCCCATCTCCATCCAGATCTCCCAAGTTGGCAATGCCTCTACCGTATCCTTCTCCATGAGACAGAGATTCCAGCAAGTCCTGATGTTCTGGTCGAACGATGCTGTGTTCATAAAAAATTCTTCCCCGATTGGCCATCTGAGATTGGCCATAATTAGTCAGCGGAAAACAAGTGAGAAAACACAAAAGACAAGGAAAAAGAAGAGACGATTTCATCAGGATATCGGTAAGAAGTCAAGCTTAGAGACTGTTTTGAAATTTGTACTGAGAATTTTTATGATGTATTTTTTTCTCAGACAAGGCTCTTTTTTGTTCTCATAGTGGTGCTATGAGGACAAAAAAAGCTGTAGGATGAGGAAAAAAGACGCATACAAAAAGTTAGC
>JBCCGK010000031.1:0-102103 GCA_039029315.1 Bacteroidota bacterium
GATCGATTGCTGTTGCGCTCTGGGCTGGTGGATCGGTTATAGCTGCTGCTGCTTCTGGAAGAGCGGTTGGGTGAGCTATAAGTAGATCGATTGCTGTTGCGCTCTGGGCTGGTGGATCGATTATAGCTGCTGCTGCTTCTGGAAGAGCGATTGGGTGAGCTGTAAGTAGATCGATTGCTGTTCCGTTCAGGACTGGTGGATCGGTTATAGCTGCTGCTGCTTCTGGAAGAGCGATTGGGTGAGCTATAAGTAGATCGATTGCTGTTGCGCTCTGGGCTGGTGGATCGGTTATAGCTCCCAATTCTTTCTGTTCGTCCAATTCCTCCTGAGCTGGATGGATTTCTACTTGACCCTATATTTCCACTTGATCTCCCAGAAGTATTGGGCATTCTGCCAGTTCTTCCATTTTCACTATATCTACCGCTTGCTCTGTTCCCGCTGGAAGATGGACTTCTGTATGATTGTCCGACTCGTCCTGTACGACCATTTTCGCTATATCGGCCTCCAGATACGTTGTTGCTGGAAGGGGTTCGAGGAGAACGATAACTGGTTCTTGTTCCAGATCTTCTATCGCTGGATCGAAAGTAAAAATCATTGGAATATCCTCCGCCACCACCACTGCCATATCCATAAGAGTATCCGTTGGAGAAACCGTCTCCGTATCCATTGTTATATCCGTTGTAATACCCATTGTTGTATCCATTTCGATATCCACGTCGAAAGCCTCTGTTGTAGCGACGACTTGAGTAGGAATATCCCCAACTGTTTCCGTAGGAATAGGTATTGTATCTCCCGCCATAGTAGCAAGGATCATTGTAGAAAAAGCTTGAATATCCCCAGGGATTCCAGCCAGAAGAATAATACACTCTCTGATACGCAACAGGCTCCCACAAATAGACCTGAACAGAAATTCGGTTCCTGTATCGGCGGTATTTCCAGGGATTATATCTGCTATTCCAGCGATCCCAATAGGGGGTTCCAATCACGAAATATACGTCATTGGTAAAATAAGGATCGTAATAGCTCCAGGTGGCTGTACTATAGTTTGAGCGATGGAATCGTCTGAGTCGTCGAGAATAATAAAAATCATCCTCATATTCATAATAATATGGATCTTCATCATCCCACTCCAAATCATGCGCCATGTCATAGCTCTTCATGTCCAGGCTCGATGTGGCCAATCGCAGATTGCTCACTCCAGCAAAGGCGCTGCCAAGTCCAAAGGAAAAAATCAGTCCGAAGAGTAAAGTAGTTCTCATATATATAGGATAATTGGTGAACGTTTTTCGATTTTTCATGGGGAATCTACTTAATACTTATTATTTAGGCTAATCGCTAGTTTCCCATACCCCAATTTTCCCCTTTTGGTTTGCCTAATTCAAGCAGAAATTATCATTCGTGCCAAGGAGCTTAAGATACGTGATTTGCCAGAGGAGAATTATATGTGTAACTTTTGGGCCTAAGATCTTTTAACTAGAAATCAAAGTATTAACTTGAAATTCATCGACTTACCTATCGATCCCACACTAGTGGATGGAATCGGGTATATGGGATTTGAGGAGACAACCCCCATCCAGGAACAAACCATCCCCCTGATTCTAGACAAACAAGACCTCATCGCCTGTGCACAAACAGGAACTGGCAAAACAGCCGCATATCTCATCCCTACCCTTCACCATCTATCAGCCGAAGAAAGTGAACACACACGCGGTCTGATCCTGGCACCTACCCGTGAACTAGCCGGACAAATTGATCAAAATATTGAAGCACTCTCTTATTTTACGGGGGTTTCTTCCATGTCAGTGATCGGTGGCAAAAATTCTGAAAGCTGGGAGCGTCAGCGATTTGCCGTAACCAATGGTGCTGATATCATTGTGGCTACGCCTGGACGCCTGATTACCCTTCTGGCGCTTAATCTTGTGAATTTTGATCACCTGGAGATGGTCATTCTGGACGAGGCTGACAAGATGCTGGACATGGGCTTTTTTGAAGATATCATGAAGATCATCAGCTATACCCCTGAAGAGCGGCAAACCTTGATGTTCTCTGCAACCATGCCCAGGAAAATCCGGGAACTAGCCAAAAAAATCCTAAAAAATCCGCAGGAAGTTAACCTCAATCTGGCTAAGCCCGCAGAGGGAATTTCTCAATCTGCTTACATGGTCTTTGACCAGCAAAAAATCCCCCTGCTCGAACATCTGATCAAAGTCAAAGAGATCGACAGCATGATCATCTTTGCTTCGAGCAAAGCCAGCGTGGATTTGATCGAATTGAAACTCTCCAGGCTGAATTATGATGTCAGAGCCATGCACTCAGACAAATCTCAGGAAGAGCGACAGGAAACGCTGCGGGAATTCAAAAACAAAAAGTTTCCGATCATTGTAGGGACAGATGTATTAGCCAGAGGAATCGACATTGACAACCTGAGTCATGTGTTGAACTTCGATGTTCCGCATGATGCTGAGGATTATGTGCATCGCGTAGGCCGGACCGCCAGAGCCTCTAAAACCGGAGAAGCGATCACCTTCATCACCCCCCGCGATCAACACAAATTCGTTCGGATAGAGCAACTGATAGAAACAGATATTCCCAAACCCCAGGTTCCAGAGTCCTTGGGAGAGGCACCAATCTATAATCCCAAAAGTCGCGGGCACGGAAGAGGAAGCCATCCAAGAAAAAGAAACAATCAAAACCGCAACAGAAATCGAAGAAGAAAGCCAGGAGGAGGAGATAGAAATCGAAGAAATGACAATGCGTCCCAACATCGAAAACAAGGGCGTCATTCTTCCAATCAAAATGGGAAGTCAAATGCTCCAAAAGATGGCGAAAAAAGTTCAGAAACGACTTCTTCTCCCACGAACAAACGCAATCGCAACAGAAGAAGAAAGCGAAACAAGAATCGCAATCCTGAACAGAATTCATCCTCGCCCAATTCTCCTACCCAAAATCCAACCCAACAACCCCCTGACAAATCATAGCGTATGAAGTAAGCAAACAATCGAATATACCTTTCTCCCCTACACAGCGTTCCAATATTAGCAATCAAAAACAACCCTTCCCCATGACTGTCACTCCCTTATTCCGCTATGTCAAACGCCTGGGTCTCTTTGTCCTGTTGGCCGTTTTTGTTATCCCTTCCATTTCCGCTCAATCTACCATAGGAAAACGGGCAGAAAGAAACGTCAAACGTAAAGTCGATCGAAAAGTTGATCGAGCCATAGATAACGGGATTGATGGAGCATTTGAGGCCGTAGAAGGGATTTTCAAAAAGAAAAATAAAAAGAAGAAGAAAAAAGACAAGGATAAGGAAAACAAAAACGAATCCTCCACGCCCGCCCCAACTGATTCTCCTGCTTACCCAAGCGAAGAGGTATCAGTCACCATTGAAGAAGATCCCGAGGCCGATAGCCGCCCTGTGGAAAGAAGCAATTTTATCGGGTCATTCGTGATGGAAATGAAGGAGTTCAAAAACGGACAATTATCCAAGGACTCTCCCATAAAAATCGGGTATCACATTGACGCCTATCAAACTGGGATCGAGATGGAAGACAAAGAAGAACAGACCACCAATCTCATCGTCTATGATCGACAAGCCAGAAAGATGATCATGAAGATGCACAAGGACGGAGAAAAAACGGCCATCATCAACAAATTGCCTAGCATGAAGGTCACGGTCGAAGAAGAGAAGTATCCCTCGGGAAAATATAGTGTCACCCCCACGGGAAGAACCAAAGTAATCGAGGGCTACAATTGTAAGGAGTTCATGGTCGAGACAGAAAAGGAAGTATCTCATGTCTGGTTTGCAGAAGATCTCGACACTGGTCTTGCTACTTCTCTGAATCTGGGCATGGTCAATGTCCAACGAAAGGACGGAAGTACCCTGGACTATGGAGATCGCTACAATCTCAAAGGTACCTGGCTGGAAGTACATTCCAAATCCAAATCCGAGAACATTACGCGCGATATCTATCTCAAGAATCTGGTGATTGGCTCAGTTGAACAGCAGATTTTTTCGACTGATGGTTATAAGGTAACGGATGTCAGCAATCTGTTTGGAAATTGATCCCAAGTTTCAATTGTTGGAGATATTCGCCTCCCTCCAACTGAGGTATTCCCCATACTGAAGTTCGTCAAAGGCCCTTCTGGGCATGAATATTGTCGATTTTTTTCCCATCATTAGGAACTCACTGTGATCGGTAGAGGCCCAGTCTCTAAAGGTGTTGGACTCATATTCGGTACTGGATGAAGGGGTTGTCACCACAAGTCCACCTTCCCGAAACTCAATCTCCCGTTCTCCCAACAGCTCTGAATTGTATCGAATCGAGCGGTCGATCAGTCGTTTGGTGGCAAAGTTTCTATACAACAAAAAGACCACAAACAATACGATGAATATGATGACATGGGACATGAATACCTGAACAACCGCATAGGAACTTCCCCAATCTACAGCCATGAGGTCTCTACCGAAAGCCAGCAATTCTCGCAAAAATGCTATGATCAAGACCAAAGAGACAGCCCCCACCAAAAGCTTCTTATACAAGGGCTTGAAAAATCTCCGCAAAGAATAAACAAAGAAAAACCTCTGAAAGGCGTAGAGGTCCTCGGCAGTTTGAGTAAAGCTAATGTTCATGGGAGTATGTGAGCTGTAAGGATTAAGAGACTAGACTTTATCACGATTGATTTTTTATACCTTTGAGACGAAATCTGTGAGGTTGCTCTAAGTTTGACTTTGTCCATTTTTTACAGGAGAAAAATCCATTACAAAATCATTCGTGATAATCATTAGTCTCTAAGTCATCTGGCCATATTTTTCTTTCAAGTTCAGATATTGTTCGTATTGAGGATCGTCGAATGCCCTTAATGGAATAGAGATCGCAACATTGTCCCCAATCATTATATATTCATGAAAGTCTGAATGTGTCCAATAGATGATCGAAGAATATGGAAACTCCTCTGTTCCATTGGGCGTGCTGACGGTCATTGTTTCCTCTCCGAAGGTAATCTCTCTCTGGCCTATCAATAATGGATTCTTTTTGATGGCAAGCTTCGAGAGTCTGCGATATGACAATCTTCTCATAACAATCGAGCCTACAACTAAACAGGCAAGTGGGATCGGATGGGCCAGAAAAGGAAGCAGGTATCCCTTCAGGGAGGGGGGAGAAAGATTGGTCCAATCTCCAATAATCTGTGCAAATTGCCAGATCAGGATTCCCAACAAAAAGAGAGAAAACAGCCCTAACAAGATTTTCCGAATAGCTGTCCCAAAAAAAGATTTGATTCCATTTGACATAAAAAACTTTTGCAAATGGGAGATGTCTTCCTGGGTCTGATTGAATGTGATGGTCATATGGAGGAAAATTGTGGAGGCATGAATTCGGCCTAACAATAATAAACAATTCTCACACACTTCTTCCTTCCTTGGCATATTCTCTGCGGATTCCCTGTATCACATCCTGCAAAAAAACCTGTTCTCCTCCTCTTTCCAGCGCTTTGAGAGAGGCAAATCGAATCACATTCATAATGGTTCCCCCGGAGAGTTCATAGGTTTTGGCAATTTGGGAGAGATCGATCTCAGGGTCTATTTCGGCTTTGGAAGAAAACCCTTGTTTCCACAGCCGGAATCGCTCTTTCGGACCAGGAGAAGGAAAAAAGATAATGGACTCGAAACGGCGGCTGAATGCCTTGTCAAGATTATCCTTCAGGTTGGAGGCCAGAATCGCAATGCCATCAAAAGTCTCGATCCGTTGGAGGAGATAGGAGATTTCCTGATTGGCATAGCGGTCATGCGAATCCTTGGTTTCGCTGCGCTTGCCAAAGAGAGCATCCGCCTCATCAAAGAAGAGAATCCAGCGCTTGTGCTCGGCCATATCAAAAATTCGCCCAAGATTTTTCTCTGTCTCTCCGATGTATTTGGACACCACAGTAGAGAGGTCAACACGATAGACTTCATGCCCGGTGGATTTGCCCAACAAGCAGGCAGTCATGGTTTTGCCGGTTCCAGGAGGTCCATAAAACAAGGCCCGATAGCCAGGTCGAATCTTTTTGGCCATGTCCCAATCTTGAAGGAGGGTGCTTCCATGTTTGATCCAGCTTTCGATTTCCGTGACCATCGCCATGGTGCCGGGATGCAGAATCAAATCTTCCCACTCCAGTTGGGTTTCGATATAGCGGGCAGGGAATCGAGGGCTAAAATGGGGCCTATATTGCTCCCCAGTTGTAAAATAACTCAAGTATTCTTCCGTGATTCTCAATGGAGACTTCAGCAGGGAGCGAGAAGCATCACCACTGTCCAAATGGATGATATTGTGGCTGGTAAACACATGTTCGCGAGAAAACAAGCCCTGCATATTGAAGCGAACCTCCAAATCTGTCCCGGCCAGGATAAATACGAGTGTTTCTCCTGTAGGCACAAAATCCCCTTCTGTACCTTCTCTCACTCCCCCGAATTCTGTGAATCTGCGATCAAAGGTCTTGTTCTTTGTGAAAAATATGTCCAGCAGGCGTGGTCGAATGTGTGGGACCAAGGCCAGGATCAACAGGCAACGCTCCGGATAGCTAAACTGATAGTGCTCAACAATTTGGGCATACTGGGAGGAAGAGTGCCTGAGATCTGGGGGAAAAATCTCGAACACAGAATCATGTTCTGTCTCCTGTCCAAAGAATAGTTTGAAGCGGGTGTCGAGAACTCGCGTGAACCAATGAAGTTCCTGTTCGAGATCTTGTACATTGTGGTGGAGAGGTGAGCTCAAAAGATTTGGGGCTTTGTCTGTGGTGTATGATCAGAAATATAAGAAAAAATGGGCAGATGTTGGAGAGCATTCCTGCTTTAATCAAGAGTGGTTTACTGGAATTTCTCTCCTGCCAAATGGCCTGACAATACAATCACTCCCTTCATCCACCAACTGTCCGACCTTCCTTCTTCAAGAGAGATAAAGCTTGCCCTTCGTCATTCCCTCCTCCCCACAGGCATATTATGTTATCCCAACATTCAGGAATGATCTGATTCTGTAGAGGCAAGCCAAAATCACTGGCAAGCTGATCGTGTTTGACTTTTTCCTCGCCTTGGAACAGCACAAATATATAGCATGAAGATTGTCCACTGAAAATCAGATATTCCCTTAGAGACTGTTTGAAAATCTGTTACTTATTTTTTGTATGCGTATTTTTTCCTCATCCAGCGGCTTTTTTTGTTCCCATAGCACCACTATGAGAACAAAAAAGAGCCTTGTCTGAGAAAAAAATACCTCCTAAAAATTCTCAGCACAGATTCCTAAACAGTCTCTTACTTATCAGAGGTTTTTTTTGTAAATTGATAGGATACTCTAGCGCCTGTATCCATGTCTCAGAAATCAAAACGACCCACTTCTTCTCCCTCAACCAATCGGTCATCCAGGGCCGGCCAAAGCATCAGCCCCCCCGATTATGGTCTAGCGGTCGTTGATCAACAAAAGTCCGAAGAAGAAGCACCGATTCAAGGCGTTTTTGGGTTGCCCACTATGCAGCAAGCCCTTCCTCCTCCTTCTGACAATCCCTCAGATTCGCAGCAACAGAATCAAACAGGCTTGCCGGATCGCCTAAAGTCAGGCATCGAATCACTCTCAGGTTATTCTCTGGATGATGTCCAGGTATCTTACAACTCTCCCAAACCTGCCAGGATTGGTGCATTTGCCTATGCACAGGGAAACCAGATCTATCTTGGACCAGGACAGGAGCGACATCTGCCACATGAGGCCTGGCATGTGGTACAACAGAAGCAGGGACGGGTCAGACCTAGCTTCCAGATGATGAGCAAGCTTTCTGTGAATGATGACCACAGCCTGGAACAAGAGGCAGATCATATGGGCACAAAAGCCATGAGACGGCCTGCCTCTCCGCATTTTCTCAAACATCAACGCGCACGGAATGACGTAGCCCAGTTGATATCTGACAATTTGGACCATTTTCAGGAGTTTCTCGCAAGCAAAATTCATGGAAAAGGAATCAATCTCACCCATCCAAGCTATTTAAAGGCCAAGGCATCCGCTTATATTCTGGATCATAATGCGTATAAGAATAAGCTTAACTCCTTGCCTTTGGATTATCAGGGTATTGCTCATACGTTACCCCAATCGGGTCAACCCAATGATTACCTCCGGATTCTTCAACAATTTATCCGATCAATCGGCCATGCAAACATTAGTCAAATTACCTGGGGACCCGTCACCAAATTCGGAACAGGAACCTCTGTATTTATCAATTTTGGGCCAGGAGGACATGCAATAGGTACACCAACAAAGGACAAAACCCCATGGATGAATCGCCTAACAGCCCGAAAAGATGGGGATCGCACCCTCTATGTCATGGGTCATTTGTTGAATGCTGACTTAGGCGGACCGGGGCTTGATTACAACTATGTTCCCCTTACAGGAAGGGCTGGATGGTATGGCGCCAATGATTCAAATGCCCTCCATTCCAAACTCATCGAGCAGATTGTCAAACAGAAATATGCTTTATTGGGAAAAAATGTTACAAGTCTGGCCTATCAGGTATTGTCAGTAAAAAGACAGAAAGCCCGACCAGAAACCCAGGAAATTGGGAATACTCTTCAAGCCATGAATGCTATATTGGCAACACGAAAATTTTCCCCGACCCAATCGCTGAGCAAGCTGACTAAAAATGTAAAGACTCAGCTCAAAAAAGACATCAAAGCGAATCCTGTACTAGAGGCAGTATTGTATGCCGTCTCTTCCAATAATTACTGGTCGAGGTCCTGGAATACCTTATTTGCCCTTGTAAAAGAAAATCATGAGCTGTGGAAATTTGAGGACCAGATTGTTCCTCAAATGCTCAAAACAATTACAAGCTGGAAACAAGATGGAATTGACCAAAGATTAACTGTAAATATTCCGATCATTCTTCCAAACAGTGTGGCGGCTCCCTATAATAGCAACCGAAAATCCAAACATAAAAAATCCTCCCCGATTCAACACAAGTCCCAGTATTCAGATTTTCTGGCCAAAAAGAGTGATGTCAGAGATGAAGGACTCCCTGAAAAGATTCAAGATTTTGCCTTCCAGGCCGATGCAGCTTCCTACCTCCTGGATCTCAATGAGTATGATAGAGAATATTTAAAAGATCTTCTCATAAATCTTACAGAATACAATCGCATCAACGAACTTCTAAAAAAGCAACTGTTGCCGAATCAACGGCATCAACTCGAGACCAAAAAAAGTCAGCTGGAATCTGCAATCAGAATCCTGGCTCAGGATCCCGAATTGGAAGAAATAGCCAATAATCCTGGTGATCAGAAAATATTATTGAAGCTAATAGAAAGTAGCAGTGGCCAGCTCCGGAGTATAGTGGATCATTATATCCTTGGGTATGCCAAACGAAAAAACAAGAAAATCCCATTAAGTAATTTTGTCTCAACAGGCAAAACCCCTTGGGGAAGTCCCCGCAAGATTACAGCCTATTTACAGCCTGGAGGACATCCTGAAGGATCAAGCGCAGGGGGAGATTCGAGCTGGATGCTGAAAATCGAAGAAAGACGAGACGCTTCCAAAACCCTGTATGTACGTGGGCACATGATCAATCGCCATCTCGGTGGTGCCGGTCTGGATTCAAATATGGTTCCCCTTACTGGACGGGAAGGATGGTTTGGTGCCAATAATGCCAATGGGATTCACTCTTCAGGAATAGAAGAAGGGGTGAAGAATCTGTATGCCAACATGGCAAAACCTGGGAATGAGTGGGACAAAAGCAAGGTTACCAATCTCGTCTATTCTGTGGAAGCAATTATGGGAAACCATAATCGGAAACAAACCAGGTTAGTCTATACACTCACCGATCAATTCGATCAGTTAATCAAGGGTATTCAGACAGGTTTGACAACTATGTACAAATCCAAATCACCTCAACTTTTAAAAGAGGCATACAAAGATTATCACACACGAGAATTTGTGAAGCTTGCTCAAGCGAATCTCCCGGCAGCCGTTCAGCTTTTTCTCCAAAAAATCTATGAAAAAACCACAGGTAAATATGGACCCAATTTAGATCCAACGAAAGATCCTCTTAAATCTCAAATTATCAAGGACTTCAAGCTTCAGACAGTCACGCCACAACAGCTTGTTCTTATATGGAGAAATAATTTAATTGAGACAGAATATCAGTCTTTACCTTATAAGGGAGTGGTTCCCTACATGCTGGGAAGATCAAATTTTACTACGCAATTCAATAAGCCCATACCGTCTCTTGAAACAGAACAGCAGAAATTCATCCAATCAAAGATAAAGAACATCCCCTACCTTGAGCGATTATTAAATGCCGTGAGTCCTACAGGAAACTACCTGACCGAAAACCTTTTCGACCTACAATCCTGGATGATTGCCAACCGTGATTTGTGGGTGTATGAAGATAAAAATGTTCCTGTAGCATTACAGGCCTGGGCAGCGTGGACTCAGTATGGAAAAGGTAAAAATACGGGCCTTGTCATAATTCCCAATACACTTCCCTCAGATATTGCTGCTCCCTACCAAGAACGAAACAAATAAGCATAGCGATTCCTCAACTCAGCTCCATACAACCTCCATGCCCCACTCCATCCAGGGAAGCTTGACCATGGACCAACTCCAGGGAACCTTTTTCAGGACAATATCATAGGTCTCCTGCTCCACATGAAGTTGCCAAATCCCTGGCAAAGATCGCAAGATGCCTTTTCTGAGTAGAAATGTTCCTCTAAACCCATCCATAGACATCTCACCAGGAATTGCAGAGTTGGCAATCACAGCCTTGAGCAATTGTTCACATTCTTCCAACTCTGTATTCGTAAGCGGACCTCTCATATCCCAAACTTCATCCCAGGCCAGACCACAGAGGATTTTGTTCAGACCACATAAGTATTCTTTCTGTTCAGTTTGTCCATCAGCCAGGTATTGAAGGAGCCCCACTGCACGATGTGCAGCCGCTTGATCGACAAATGATCCTTCCTTCATCAGCCCTACATTGTCAAAAAAACGAATCAAAAAAGGCCACAAAATCACCAGACCAGCATTGGTCACATAAAGCTCGTTTCCTTCACTGAAAGCATTGTTTTCTTTCGATTTGTTCTCCCTGGAAGATTGCATGGCCATCTCCTCAAGCATCCGTTCAAGGCGACGCTGATCCTCCGTAGATAATAAGCCTTTCCGCATATGAGCCAAGGTATCCAATACCTGTTCATTAAGGTCTGATCCTGACAAGTCTGTCAGTTGGTCAAGCAATTGTTGATGTTGGGTCAATCGCGCTTCAATATGCTGGATCAAGGATCGCGCCTGGGAAAGGAGAGTGAGATCCTGAGGATGAGTCCTTATCTCAAGGAGCATTTGTTCCAGCTGTAACAATAGGTCAGCGGATAGGAGAGATTCATTCTGGAGGTGAATCAGTTGTTGTTCAATCTTCTCGAAAGCATCGGCTGAATTTTGTGGCAGATGTTGCGCCACCATTTGCTGAATGATTGTAGGTAGGACGACATCTCCTTGAGGAGGGATAATCTTCGTCCTGCTGTCCATCTGCTTGAGCAAGGGAACAAATGGAATGCCTTCTGCCGAAGCCATTTGAATCAACAACCCCTGCCAGAATTGTGCGGCTTCTCCGTACCTACTGTACTGATACCCCCAAGGTAGCAGGACCAGAGCAAGATGTTTGTGGAACTGATGAGGGGAAAAGTCATTCCAGGGATGAATCTCACCAAGCACACGCATCAAATAGGAAAATTCAAGGGAAAACTGCCTGAGTTCGACCTTCCTGAAAGAAGCCAACAGTTTGAGCAAGAAAGAAAATTCGATATGATTGAGCAGTCGCAAGCTCGCATTGCTCTGCCCAGCCCAAGCCTTCATGGCAGCATGAAGCGCTTCCGTTCCGCTGGCGAGCAGATATTCCAGACTTTCCTTAACTGGATTTGCAGCATCCTCTTCAGCCCACCAGGGCAAAATTCCCGTATTGAGGAAGACCCGAAGCAATTCCATGTGTTGATCTCCCGCTTTCAAAGGGGCCTGTCTGATGGAGTCTTGAGGCTGGGAAGAGGCATGCTCTTGCAAAGCACTTTCGAGCTGCACGCACATATCTTCTAGTAAGTGATCCCGATTCAATACCCCCAGGTCCAGTTCCAGCCTTTCCATTTGAACTCTTTCTCCCTTGGGACTCATTTCTGTCAAATATTGATCCAATAGCGGAACAATGTGCTGGTGAAATACTTCCTGCATCTCTTGTTGCAGGGCTTGTGCATCAGCCTCCTTCACACCTTGAACCTCAAGGACCTGCCGGCGAATGATATGTCGTATCGGCCTTTGCATTCCCCTTAACTGCTGAAGGTTCCTGTTCTTCCATGACTGCTGATATCCACAAATGGACTCGCAGCTTCATTCAGCTTCCAATAGCCTTCCAGATGGGCTTCATTTTCATTAATTCTTAGGTACATGGAAGATTGAATGTTTTCCTGACTCAAGGCTTTTGACCACAATCGGAACTCTGCCATTTGCCCTTGATAGAAGCCCGTCCCTAGATCATTGCCCAATCTGACATCATGGTCCGAAGCTGTTGCAATGGCATTGGCACTTGTGCCCTGCCCATCCGCCTGACCATCGACATACAACCGCACACTCTTGAGGGTAGCTCCCGCCACAGCCGGATCAAATACACAGGCGACATGATGCCACTTGCCATCCAGCACATTCTGACTTCCTGTAACATTGCTTCCTGTAATGTTCAGTTGGAGCTGACCTGCTGTGGTGAGTCGGAGCAAAAACTTCTGCCCATTGCCTGAAGTAGCCCCCCAAGCCATCAACGGTCCTGCATGATCTGCTTTGATCCAGCCTTCAACACTCCTGACTTGTCCGTCTCCAACACCTTTGTATCCCTGAATCAGAAGTTGCTGGGTCTGGCCATCCAGGGTCAAGGTCCCCGTCCGAAGCTGAAAAGATTGGTTGATGGGCAATTGCAATCCTGAATATTCCTTAATTGCCAGGATACGATACGCCTGCTCCTGTTGGAAGGGAATGGGCACAAATTCAATCAACTGTCTGGAAAACAAGTCATCCTTGACCTGTAAGGAATTGGCGACTATCAGGTCTCCGGTCAATGGCGCTGATCCAATGATCGGCATCCCAAGCACACGCCCATTCGAATGCCACCCTATCCCACGATCCGCCCCATACAATTGAGCAGGTCCAATATCTGTGAAACTGTTTGCAGCGGGTTCTTGCAACTGATAAGCAGTTCTTGACTGAATCGCCCGCAGCCGTATCTGGACCATATCCCCTTGGCTGGCAAATGGCGGATCTACTTCCACCAAAGGTCCGGGATCAGCTTGGTTCAAGGAGACCACATGTTGACTAAGATACAAGCTCTCCCCATTGTCACGTTTGCTGGCTTTGATCAGCAAAAGCGTATCAGTCATCAAAGGAAAATTCAGGCTTTGTTTTGTTCCCGCGTTCAGGACTTCTCCCATCAATTCAGCCAGCGGTGCTTGCGTGTCATCCTGTGCCTTGGCTAATACAATCGGGCTGATTACCCCTGCCGGACTATATTCAGCCGAGGCAGCTTCGAAACTATAGCTTTCTTTCAGGCTGTATCGATACAGTGCATAGTCGGTGCTCAATTGCGGAGAGTGGATGGTGACATCCGGACTCGCCCCAAATGGAAGGGGATCCTGGGTCAGCGTCCATGTCAAGGCAGGATTGGGACGCACCAATACAGTCACCGAATGATCCAGGTTTCCTGCCAGAAGCAAATCTTGAGAGTCCTTGTTGTCCACATCCCGAAACGCCCGGACGATCAAAGTCGTATCTTCCTCAAAAGGGCCTGTTGGTGTCAGGATGATATCCAAATCACCAGCAGCTCCCTGGGTTCCTCCAATAACAATCGCGGATCTCTCAACACGACCATCTTGGCCTTCTTCAAACAATTGATAATTGATCCCTTCCTGGCTCTGAAGAATTTGGACTTTCAAGGGTTGATTATCCAGGATAGTTTGATTGAAATTGATGGTAATGACGCGATTGTCCTGACTCAGAACATCACTGGTTTGCTGAGGAATGAATTGCACACTCAGGGCTGTATCGATTCCAACCCGTACGGAAACACTTTGATGTAAAAATTCCTCAATCTGATTTAGTCCCACAGAAGGCTGAGTAGAAATTGTCTTCTGGACAAGAATTTGGAAGGTCCGGTCTTCAGAGATGATTGGGGTAGTGAATTTGATCAAATGTCCCCAAGATTGAACAAACTGAGAAATTCCTTCCGTATCCCCCTCAGCAGGAATAGAGAGTTCCGTTCTGCTATCAACCGGAAATATATCGAGACTTCTCAACTCAAACAACAACTCGTCCATGTCAGCACCTAGCTCCACAAACGTACCTGTATTGGGAATCTGATTATTCCGTACTGGATTCCCTGCATCATCACAAAGAGTATAGACCAGCTCTTTTTGTCCTCCCAATATATAGAATGTCATCGTGCGATCATTCGGAACCTTTGACCGATAGGCAATGGGCAAATCCCTGATAGGATAGGGAATCAGCTGTTGCTTTGGATCAAATGCCTCATTGCCGTCTGAGGAAAGAGAGGGCAACTCCTGAAAGAGAAGACTGATCATCCGGTCTCTGGCAATCCGAAGGGGGATGTCTTGATAGGCACTCATGTGGTCATAGCTTGAAGATTGTATAGCCAGTCCTGAAAGGCTGATTCAAACGCTTTCATTTGATCTTGATTCAACCAATGAACATACAAGCGAAGGTGCGCAGGTGTTTGCTCTCGCAGGGTCTTGATGAGAAATTGTCGATAACGGTTATCGGAAAATCTATCTAGCCAGTCAGGGAATACGAAACTCAACTGAAGTGAATAAGGATCTTTCTGGGGCGCTTGCTGCTCATCTCCATTAAAAGGCAGAAGCATGAGAGGACTTCCTTGTTGATTGTCTCCCAGGCTCGGACGTAGCAAAATGTGTTCTACAAGATGAAAAGCGCCCCGATGACTGGTAGGAAGCTCTTGGATCAGGATTCGACTGGTTTGTGGAAATCCCAGTAAATAACTCAACCGAAGTGCGAGACCAGAGACATTGGTATTGTTCCAACTTGGCTGAGAATAATCAAAGCCTGTGCACCTTCGATAGCCCAATGCAGCATAAGATTGGAGGAAGTTTTGTTGGAGAGTAATTTGTTGCTCAAAACTCTCTTGGCTAAAGTTGGTAAATGCTTCTCCGAAACGCGCCAACAAATGATAGATCATTCGCTTTTTGCGCAACTGAGTCTCATCTTGTCGGACCCCGGAATCTTTCAACAATTCCTCATACAAAGAGAATTCTACCAGGTCTTCAAAGCCTGGGGTTTCTCCCAGGAGAGATTGCCCAAAATACGTTTGCTCAAGATCCGCTACTTTCTCATCCAGGCCGAAGAGTTTTCTCATTCCAGCCAATTGAGAGAAAGAATTGGCCAGTAGCTGATCAAAGAAACTCAGATATCCTTTGAGTTGCATGGCTTGTGCTTTCCTTTCGATGCTACTGTTCTCAGGCAAACCATTCAGACCAATGCCATATACATCGGGAAACTGATGAAAAATCGACTGATAAGAAGCGATTGATCGATCTCTCCCCAAAGGTGCATGGTGGTCAAGTTCGGCTAAAGATTTTTCAGATTTTTTTGCTCGTTCGGCTAGAATGAAGTCATGCAGATGGTTCCAGCTCTTGTTCCAATCCACACTTCTTTCCAACTCTTGGTTCCACAATTTAATGCCTTGTTCGCTGCTTGCTTCAGTCGGAATCTGCAGACGAGCGACCCACCGACTTGGCAAAAACAGTTCCCATGCATCGCCAGGAAGGGAGGAAGCCATATCACCACTACTTGAGTTGATTTTGAGACTATAGACAGCTTGTACCCCTTCAATGCTCATGATCAATCCAATCAAATCAGAGATCCTCAAGCTTTTGCGCACCCCAAAGGTTGCCAGTTCCTCTTCATCCAGAAAGCCGTGCTGTAACATAGGACCATCCATGATGTCATCCATCAGGTAGCCTTTGGCAAGCAAATCCTGCAAAGAATAAAACTGAATTATGGGAGAACAATAGATGCGAATCTGATTGTAAATCCTGGCCAGCAGTAGTTCCGGGTCTGGTACTTCTTCAATTTCTATTCGGGCTTCTACCGAAATATGATCTTCCTGCAATCTGTTGATCTCATACAGATCTTCACAGAGATTGCGATTGGCCCTTACTCGCACAGCGATCTCAGCTTCGACTTGTTCTTGTTTGGAGCCATAGGTCTCATCCAATACATAATCGATCTGGTACAAACCCTGCAAAGCAAGTGTATCAGCATATTGGGTACTCACTACAGGGTCCAGACTCAAGATTCCGTCTATCTCATCATAATATATGGCTGGGGAATAATCGGGGTCCAGGGTGTCCACGACATTGATCCAGACATTTCTGATACCGGGAATGTCCAACAATAGTTTTCGCCAGTCTTCCAAACTGATGGGAGCTGTAGTCAAAAGGGGCCTGGGTCGATAGGTCTCGGGCCAGGCCTTTGCCCCTCCTTCTGCCATCAAATCCTGAATCGGGAATCCAGCCCGATAATTCAGGTCTGTGAGCGCATAACAGAATTGCTCCAGAATGGTGATTCCAGGATCATGAGCATTGTGATCTGTCCACAAGTCAGTTGCAAGGCGTTGGATGTCCGCTATTCCGGCTTCACGAAGGGCTTGATAGTCCATATTGTCCTCGAATTAGGCTTTTCCCAATTGATTGATCTGTTGCTTAAGACGCTCTATTTCAGACTCAAGCATACTCAGGGAGGAAGTGAGTTGGTTGATTTCAGCATCCTTTTGCTGTTTTAGCTCTTGCAGGCCACCAACTGCCAGGATCCCAAACAGGGCGTGTTTCAGGGTGAGAGATACGTCATCACTTTCTTTTTGCTTCATTTCTCCAACCAGAGAAGGAAAATGCGGCAGCACATCCTGAGCAATGATCCCGACTCGCTTGGTCTTTGCTTCCAAGTGATCTTTCCAACGGTAGTTTTTAACACCAATCTGCATCAGGCGGGGCAAGATATTGGTCTCAGCTTCGATCTGGGTTTTCATTCGGCCATCGGAATAGCTATCCCAATTGGTATCCCCATCCCAACTGATTCCCTTATTGTTTCCATGCGAGGATTTAGTCATTTGAAAGATCAGCTTGGTACTACTCAAACTCATCGACAGCGTATTGGAATTCGCCAAAATTCTAAATCCTGTATCTGTTCTGATCTTGCCTGTAACATGCAATTGTTCAGCAGGATTCGTAGTGCCTATTCCGACTTTCCCATTGGCCAAGACATTGAGGGCATCACCTACTCCGGATCCAGACACCCATATGGCAGCTCTTCCTCCCCCTCGGTTGCAAAACTCTACCCGCTTATCGATTCCTTCACTGGTAGACATTCGCAGATAGGCTGTAGTACTTGAGGATTCAAACAGGCCAACAGCACCATTGGAAACTACATGAAACTTATGGTTAGGGGCGCTTGTTCCAATCCCAACATTTCCTCCAGTGGTGATCCGCATTCTTTCACTTCCACTATGACCTGTTCCTGTAGCAAATGCCATATCGGAATAGTCCGTCACTATTCCCGAAACGCCTGGAGAAATCCCAAGATAAGTTGAGCTGGATGCGTTGGCAATCAAATTGATATGTCCCCCGCCATTGGCACCATTAACCAAATGCGTAAGGCCATTTGTATTCTCATTGTAATTCATCTGCACAACTTTCTCCTGATTTTTGCTCATGTGCAGATCATAGGACGGGTCAACCTTTCCTATCCCAATTCGATCATTATCCAAATCAAATCTCAGTTTTTCTGAATTGGAAGCATCTCTAAAAATCACCCCCTTGCCAGATATATAATTCCAGTTATCTGAAAATGGAAAATGTGTATTGCCTGCAGTGCTACTTATAATTCTGAGTCCTTGTGCATTTGAAACAACATTCACAGTCAATTGTCCTCCGGAGGAAATTGTTCCTACATTTACCATCCCTGTATCATCCCAGGACAAAACATTTCTTTCTGCCTCATAAGTCGTCCCCAGGATTCCTCCTTGATAGCCATACAGAGCAGGCCCATCTACAGAACCACCGGCAAAAGTTGTGGTTCCTGCGTACCGCAATCCATGATTATTATCCGTTCCTCCCCGAAAATAAAGTGTATTATTAGCGAGTCGAATATCTCCTCCTACCTCCAATTTGCTATTAGGAGAACTTGTTCCGATCCCCACATTCCCATCCTGATCAATCCGCATCCGCTCCTGCAGGCCATCATCTCCTGACGCAACTCCCCCATTGGTAAAGAATCGAAGAACACCCCTTTGGTTCTCAGTCGTCCCCATTGAAGCGCCGATCCTGGCAAGAGTATAGTCTGTTCCCTGAGCTCCTTCATTTAAATCAAAATTACTTAGGTCAATGAAAGAAATACTTTCTGTTAAATTGTCGCTTCGTGACCCTCGAATTTTTAAGCCCGCATCTGCTCCAGATGTCGCTGCATGTATCATCTCCACTAGCACACTCCCACTTCCATGAACAGACAAAGGGACAGAAGCATTATTGTTCCCTATCCCGACATTCCCGCTGCTGTTAATCGACAAATCTGCATTGGCCCCTCTGCTGAATTCCATCCCTCCGCTTCTCAGGCTCATGTTCCACACGGATGTATCTTGCTGAAAGCTGTCGAAGATTCGCAGGACATTCAAGGGATTCCCTGCGTTGACTGGAGTAGTAGGAGCCTGGATTTCGAGTGGGGTGTCCGATGCTTTTCTGACTCCATCATCCACCATATTGGCATTGGATGCGATCAAATCTGCAAAATTCTCTTCTGTGGGGATTTTGCCAGAGGAAAACAAGTTTTCCAGGTAGGAACGTGTTCTTTTATCTGCCATATGTCAATGCGTTTATTGTCAAAAGTGGTAAAGCTTAAGGGATACGGAAATCAAATTCTATTTGGGCAAACCCAATCCCCTTTCTGATTTGCTGTGAGGATTCTTGAGGAAGTGCCAGGTAATCGATATAATGTTTGTAGGCCGAGGCGACAATCACATCCGGCGCATCAATGGTGAAAAGGCCATTTTCATCTGTAGGGGGATTGGGCATAACACGAATTACGCCATCCACATCTCTTTTCATCAACACCATTTGGGGTTGATCGATATAGTCTACATAGGGTCTGTTTTCGATAAAGTCGACCAACACACTGAGATAGATTTTGCCACCAAAGACAATTTCCGCAGAGTGGTCAAATGCCCAGGGTGCCAGGTATTCCTGGATTTCTCGATGCAGTTGCTCTGAGTAAAATCCGAAATTCCGCATATCATAAAAACGCACAGACAGGCGCACGCTTAGATGCCAGAAGCGAGGATTCAATACCTGAACCTTGGCAAAAGAAGGAGCATGCTTTTGTAAAAATGCCTGTATTTCCTGTAGTCGGACAACTGGTACTTTCGGCTCAAATGGATCAAAAGGTTTTCGCAGGCGGATATCGGGAATGACCACTACCTTTACACTGCCTGCATCATAGCCCCCTCCCCACAGATCTGCACAGATGGCTTTGGCCTTGAAGATGTCTGGAAAATGCTCCAACACCAATTGCTCATAATCCCACATGCTTACCGCTCGCTGTTTGTGTCGAATCCTGGCACTACTCCTTCTATATAATTGAGCATCTGCCTCTGCGGCTTTTCCCCAAAAGGAGCTATATGGCTGTAGCACGGATTCCAGTCCCTCGATGGGTTCCAGAGGATCAGTAATCTTTTCTGCCTGCAGGGGATTCTTCAGATGAGCAGAAGGGAGTCCTGGATCGACCCATTCAGCTCTCAATGCCTGAGTTCGGATCTCAATACAATCACTCAAGCTATCTGTCGAACGCTCCACCTGTCCCCTGATCCAATAAAGTCCCTCTGGCATACGCCAATGCTTATCCGTAGCTGTTTCTGGCAGGAAAAACTGGATCAGACCACTGCTGAGCAGTCCATGTGTAGAGTCCTGCAACAATTGCTCATCTGTGAAGGAGATCCATTGATTCCCTGCCAGAAAGGACCAGTTGATTCGGGATGGCAACAGATCCGGCTTGGCACTTCCTTCTGCCAATTGAAACAAAAAGGAGATATCTGAAGGGGGCTGAATATTTTTGAGGCCGATATACAGATTGCCTTCCTGATTGAAGGTGGGCAAAAAGGATGTAGCTTGTTGCGTTTCTTTTTGGGGCTGGATCAACTGTTGACCAAAGGGTTCAATATGAACCACCACATCCTCTGGCAAGCTTTCTCCTGATTTCCAATTGACCTGAAATGAGCTTTGGAAGGAGGCCTCTATACTTTTTAGAGTGGGTTGATAGGGTTCCGGCAAGACCAATAATTGAGAGTAACTGACCTGCACCATCTCAGGCGAATTTGCTGCAGGAAGACTCAGGGTCAATTCTCTGGTTTGGGGATCGTAGGTCCCTGCTGATACATTTGCAGGGGATACAGAAAAGGAATAATTGTCGTTTTCGTCTGCGAGTGGGATCCCTTTCAGGACTGCTTTGACTGTGGTACCTGTCAAAGCACTTAAATCTACTGTCTCTGTATAAGTATAGCTGTTGTTGCCTGTCAGAATCTGCCGTTGCAAAAGCGTACTATACCGAGAATGCAAAAAGTCTTGGTTCTGCAATTCCAATTCGATATATCTACTGCTCTGACTTGCCTCTGCTTCCAAAATAAGATCTATTTTCCGGCTATATGCAGCGCCATCTGCGGGAAATGTATTCGGTATATTGACAGACTGTATCTCATGATCAGCACTTGTTTCTGAGAATAGGCTATGCGCATCTGGAAGGAGGTTCATTCTTCTGAATGTCTCTACCAACCTCATTCCTACAGTAAAGCTGGATGCAGACAATTGATCAATCCCCAGATCTGATCCGAGGTAGCCATAAGGTGCATAATAGGCCGCCAAGCCTTCGGAGGGAAGGTTCTTCCACTCAAGTTGTAGACTAACTGCATCCAACTTATGTAGTGCGAGATCTGGATGGGTAATGAAAAGTCGATCTCCTGTCTGTGGCACACTTCCAAAAGGATCCAAGGGTTTTTCGGCATTTTGTATCCCTTCCTTGGTCTCAACCGTCAATGCCTTGATCCCGGCAACCTGAATATCTACCAGAAGACTCTCCAATATTTGATCCCGAAACAATTCATAAACCAGACTCTGCTGTTCATTGCCAGCTCCATCTGTGTAGAGGAGTGGCTGATCCGGGAGTATGAGGCGCAAGCTAGGCCAGGGGTTGGGGGAATCTTTGAGGGGGGCAAATGGATCAACGTCAGTGGCTGCGTTCACCTGAATCCGCATCACTGGCTCAGTTGCGTCCAATTCAAATAAGGGCCAATCACTCAGGGAAATCCATGCTTTTTCTGTGCTGATATCAATCAGAAAGGGATAGGGACCTTTTTTGAGCGTGGAAGCTGTCCAATTGTTGAGATAGTTCTCGAGGGTTGGGCGCTGAGCCTCAAAACGCTCTTTCTCAAAGGTAAAGCTCAAGGTCAACATCCTCCTTCCTTCGGTCAAGGCAAGAGCAGGACTGAGGATGGCCCATCCAATCTTTGACGCATAAAGGAGCTTCGGATCTGTATCCTTACTCGGTATTGTTCCAAAGGGTTTCCATCGCGGATAAGACTCATCCTCAGAGGTACTGACCACCAATTGTGTGGTATCAGGAGCTTGATATAGATTCTTCCATCGGATGATCTCTGGTTGAGGAAGAGGATGTAACTGCTGTTGGGCATCAGGCAGTAATTGTTGAAATGCCTGAGTCAATAATTGGTCAGCACGCGTCCATTTCCATGTGGGAATGCTGGTCGGATCAGCTTCCAGGTAGAGTTGGCGGATGAAAAAGTAATCTTCCGCTTTCATCCGAAAATACGTCTGCAAGCCATTCAGCTGGGTTTCCAGGGACAACAAATCTGCATCCTGACTCAGGCCGGTTGCTCCAAGAATCTGTTCAAAAGAGTTGGAGAGGGTTTTGTTTTCTTCGTATTGGCGTGCGTTCCAGCTAGAAGGAGGCAATCCATGTTTCGCAACTGCCTCGCGCATCATCTGATGAATGCTCTGTATCAGACTCAGTCCATCCATTCGCTTCTTCATGAATTGACTAAAGATCTGAATCGATTGCCTGTTCCTTGTTGCAACTTGTGTTGCATCGGCTTGCTCTGTGACAGACAAGACTGGCAGAAAAAAGAACTGTTCAGCAATGAACTCTGTCAATTTTGGATCATCAGGAAAGCGCTGGTAACGCGCATATAACTCATACAAATCATTGACTTCCGATACTCCATCGAACACACTGCTTCCATCGGGCTTCAAGCCTGTGACTTGAAATCCCAATGCTTGAGTGAAGTTGGTATCAAAATTCCGAATGTCAGCGAACTGACTACTCCCAGCCTGACTGTTCGTTCGATTGTTATAACAATTGCTCAGGATTTCATTGATTTCATCCCAACGCGGCGCGGCAAGCCATGGATGATATTCCTGCATGATCCGCTGAAAGACCGCTATCCTCAGATGAAAGTTCTCAGTGATGGTCTGGTTGAGCACATCCAATTCATCAATAATGGGCTGGCCAAAGGCTCGATCTCCTTCTTCGTTCCGAGGATAGTCTCTAGGCGACTGAATGCTCCCTTCTTTTCGGTAAGCCAAACTCAATATAGGCAGGAAACCATGTTCGGGTTCAGCTTGACTCTGAAAGCGAAGTACTGGAAGCGTGGTCACGTCTTTCTCCACAAACACACTCATCAGTTTTTCTACCTGGCCATGGTTGGCAATGAGATCCTGTTCTGTTTTATACTGCATTGGATTTCCCTCGCCATCCTCACCAGCGAGGAATAAAGTCCCAGCAGGAATCAGAACTTGCTCCACTTCCCTAGATACCTGAGCGACTAAATGAACCTGATCGGGAATCGCGGGTTTGGTTTCAAAACAAAGCGCTTCTTTGAAGTAAAAATCCAACTGCCTTTGTGTCAGCTGGTTCATCTCCTGATGCGATTCGTGAAGCAATTTGAGGAAGATGAGGAATAAAACGAGGTGAGGGCGGCTGTACTGAGCTTGTTTTTGAGGAAAAGCGTCCAGTGAGCTGGGGTTTTCCAGAAAGGCTGCCATTTCTTGCGGATCCCCCTGCAAAAAAGCAGACCAGTTTCCTGTCTTGCTATTGGACTTGGAATAATAATACAGGAGCTCGGCATACTGCTGCCCAAAGTCCAGCAAGTCAGCAATGCTCCTTTCTTCTATCTGAATATAATCAGGGTTCAGCGCAGTGAGCTGCCTCTGGGTCTGGCTGGTCCCATCACGATGTCGAAACTGATATATGGCTGAATTGCTACTCATGCGCCAGAGAATTTGGTATTGTTGTCCTCAAATTTGCCTGTCCCGATATACATGGGCATAGGATCAGGAGTACTCACAGGGGGAGGAATTTGGGCTGGAGTTTCCACAATGAATAGGGCCATAAAGATTGCTCCTTGTAAGATGACAGATTTGCCTCCTGAATTTGTTTTCATTCCAATTTGGTCTGGCAAAAGCATTTTGATGATCATTTTTCCTTTTCCAGGCACTGTAAACCCTGCTGCTGTATAGCCAATAGGCAATTCCACTTTGCTTTCATCTCCAATCACACAGACCTTTGTTCCGCTTATGGTTGCCGGCCCACTCGCCGCAATCGTCGTCTGAGTCAGTCCCATATAGGTCGGTCCGGGGATATTGAAGGTGACTTTGGTGTTATCAATGACGATGTATTTGGACATATCTGTGCTTGAGTTCCTTGATGGATTGAGCCAGGTGTTCTTTCTGCTGATAAAGTTGATTTCTGTTCGAGCAAATGGTTTGTGGTTCTATCTCAAGACTACTGTGAGGATTCATTCAGATAGAAAGGATAAACCATATTGTAGCGGGAGTTGCTAGCTGGAATGCTGAAATCCAGTTGAATCAGCAACAACCCATCAATTGTGTCATCCTGTCTAATATTGAGGGTATTGAGCGTGATCCGTGCTTCGTGATAAAGGATCGCTTCTTCAATCATATGCTGGAGTCGGTTGATCACAAAACTGCTGACTTCCTCAAACTGATAATCAATCAGGCTGCTTCCATAATCTTCCTGCATGATTCGCTCTCCCAATCTGGTTCCAAAGAGGATTTCCAGGCTTTGCTGTATATCCTTGATATCAGAAACCATCTCCAGGCTTGCTCCTCCTGGGGAGAAGGATGGCGGAAAACTCCAACCCGTACCGAGGAATGACTTGGAATCAGACATGGTTCTTCTCTAATTCGGGTCTGTCCTGCCCAGACATGTTTTGCTGATCCCCTAATTGCTCTCCTGCTTGTTGTTGGATTTTGCCTATCAGCGAAAAGACATCCTTGAAAGGTTTGCTTCCTAAGGCATCAAGGATAAGATTGGCTTCTTCGATGGTAATTTGAAGGGTAATTTCTTGCATAATCATAATTATTTGACATCTACCTTGCTTCCTTTGATTGTTACATTTGCAGATGCGTTGAGGGTAATGTTCTTGCCTTTGAGCTCCATGTCTCCTTTGGCTTCTATGGTCAGTTTGTCAGCCACTGCAAGAGTGATTCCTTTGTCATCAAGTGTGATGGTATTCTCATTTAGGTCCCTGATCATAATTGCCTTATTTTTTTCATCTAGCAGAATGAATTGATTATCAGAAGTTCGGAACGAAAAGGTCTGATCTGTATCATTGATCTCCATGACAATCCCGGACTTACTGACAATTCCTTTGAGCGCATTTTCCTTGTCCATTTTTTCAGCTCCATCTGGAGGGACATTGACGCTACTATAGAGAGACCCCAGGATGACCGCCTGTCGAGGATCATCATTGAAAAATCCGACGATCACTTCATCTCCCTTCTCCGGCCGAAAGAAATAACCGCGACCCTTCCCTGCATCTGGACTGGATAGCCGCGCCCACACTACACCTTTTTGGGGATCTACCCCTGGCAAAATGACGCGAACCCTGAATTCCTTGCCTTCTTTGTCTTCTTCGAAATCTGCAACCAGGCCAATTTGCAAGCCATTCACTCCTGGCAACAATCCTGCGGCTGGACTATCAAGGATATGAGGAGAGCTGGAAAATGGAGCAGCAGACAGACCAAATTGTATGTGCGTCTGCCAACCATCCTGATCGACAGAATGCCGGAAGCCTGTAACCAGCGTTTTGCCGCTAAATCGCTTCCCAAAGGATGTCAATTTCATCACATCCATCAAGCTGATCCTGGCAAATCCGGGAACGGAAATCACTCCCCTCAACAGAGACATGCTTGTCCTGGCCATGAAGCCATCTGCCCAGTTTTGGGTTTCTTTGACATCCAGAGGGACGGTGCTATTGAGTAAGACTTCCTTCCCCCCAAATTTTCCAGCAATACTTGAGCCCTCTAGGTCGCTTTGTCTCAAGGGAAATGCTGCTGCTTTGCTATTCTTGCTTAGCTTCTGGGTTTTGATGTCCCAGGCCACACTCTGTACGCTCTCGTATTGGTGGCTTGCATCAGCCTCCATTTCAAAGCTGTAGATATCACTGATTCCATAGGTAAATTTATGTTTTGCAGCGCCTGAAATTTTCAGCTCATACAAGGAGACCTTTTTGTCTTCCACCCCCACGACCAGATTATTGGCCTCTGCTCTTGACAACATAAAATCCCAATCTGAACAGTAATATTGGACCATCTCGGGATAATCGATCTTGGTATCAGGAATACTTCCGACAGTTGCTCCCCCCTTCCCAATGAGGGCCTTGATCACCTTGCTGTCTGTTCCTGTAAACACTGCACTGTTTCTCCCACGGGTCATTCCAAAAACGGGATCAGTCAACTCCACGTGCAAGGTAGAACTTGTGGTACTGGATTCGAGTGTATGTCTCAAAACCAGTCCCTTGAAAATGCTCTCATCTCCCCCGGCTTCTCCTTCATATCTGAGTAGAATCTCAACTTCCTTGCCTGGTTCAAAAAAATCGTCATCACTCAACAGAAAGCTCCCCTTAGCCGGATTGCCATCGATCAGAATCATCTCAGCCATTGGAATCCTGTTGATCTCTCTGCTTACCTCTATGCTCAGAAGCTCATAGACAGCAGGGAGAGGAGATCCAGCGCTTTTGATCGTGGCAGTAACAATTGACATATTCGACTTATTTCTCTATTGGAGGGAGATTGATGGTCTTCCCTGGTGTCAGTTTGCGAAAATGATCCAATTGGTTGGCCTTGGCGACTCGGATATATTCTGCGGCATCCCCATATACCTCCTTGCACAAGGAAGGCAGTCTGCTGTCTGATTTGACAAGGATGCTATGTGTGATATCCGGGGATTTTTTATTTTCCAGCAGAACCCGTTTGCTGTCTAACATATCCTCAACAAAGACAGCATTGAGGGTGGCACGCATGGGCTTCCCATCACTATCAAATGCCCCATAGGTAATATCAACCTGTTTCAATCGACACGAAAATTTCAAATCCCCCCAATCAAGCCTCAAAAATCCTGGCTCATGAGTATTCCCATCCATGTAAAAACACTTATCAAGGAAATCCTTGACTTGTTTTCGGATCGTCCCTGTTGGTAAGAGGTTGGCACCAGGAAGATTTTGAAGATCAAGGCTATTGTCAAGAATCAACTCCAGCGCAAGTTCATCTGAGTAGGAAAATGCATATTTAGCAGAGCGACCACTGGTATTGATCCCCCGCCGCTTCATAAATTGGTTCTGATGGCGAACATCATATTTTCCTGGTCGGATGAAAAAATGAAATATTTTCCCATTTCTTCGCCGTTTGGCCTTGTCAAAGGCAACGATCTCTAATCTTTCTAATTTGTTGATAAACATCTCCTGAGCAATTTGGGGGGTGGATCAACGGTGCTTTTTCTTTTTCAAAACTTTGAGTACTTGCTGTACACAAGCCTGAATCAAGTCTGCTTTTTCTTCTTCACTCATCCCCCTCATTTTCCTTTCTCCCTTCTTTCCAGCGGCGCCAACTGAAGGGTTCTGCGCCTCATACTCCACTACTGCGCGAATGACAAGTTCTTTGATTTCTACAGCCATACAGCCAAGATTGATTAGAGTGAAAAAGATTTGAAACTGGAATAGGTTAGTTCGAGATTCTCGACGATGACCTGAGATCCTGCAGCATCCAGGCCGGAAATACTCCATTTGACTGGATATGCTTCTTTGATCAGCCAATTTTTGAGTGGCAGGGCATCTTCGCTCAAGACACTCAGCAGGACATTTCGAGGTTTGAACTTGAACTGTTGGAAACTGCTCTGAATCTCTCTACTCAGGGTAGAGAACATCGGCAAGCCCCGCTCCAACACCAGATTGGAGTAGGTCAATCCCTTGGGTCGATTGAAACCTCCTCCCGCTCCTGTTTCATCCCCGATCGTTTCGGTTTCGAGATTGACATTGAGTCCAGAGACAGATTTGAAGCGAAAATCCAAAGGATGAGAGACGCCAATTTTTCCCAGAAAAAACACCCCAAAGCGAAATCCTACCATCGGTGGGTCCAAACCAGGGGGAATCGGCAGATCAAATACTGACATAGCTTATCCGTTTTTAAAAGCTGAAATGATACTCGAACTATTCAAATAATCCACACGGATCTGGCTGGCAACCAAGTGTAGTTGTTCAAAAGCAACATCATTGGTTGTCGCGTCGAAAGTTGGGGCTTCAAGCTTTATGGGCATGGCTTTGGTGATTACCCATCTTACCACGGCATCTCCATTCTCATCACACAGATCTATCAGGACATCCCGCTTTTGCACAAGACTGACGGGTAGTCCTGCGATGACCGGATAGACCAGATTGATCCAATCTGAGAAATAGCGACTGTTCTTGGTAACGCCCTTCTTGATGGTCAGTTGCACTTCCTTTTTTTGACCCGGAATGATGTCCATACCCGTCAAAAAACTGAATCCATGCTTATAGGTGATCGTCTCAATCTCCATATTCAACCCGGATACTTCTGAACAACTGATCACCGTTCCCAAATCAGCATTTGCTGCGACATCGGCCACCTTGGGAATCGCCAGCGTACTCCCAAACAAGATCGTAACCCGATAATTGTATGCCGGAAGTGGGTAGGAAGATTTGATGTCGGATGGGCTTGTTGCCATGTCTATTCTTGGATAGTGCGATGAAGATTTTGAGTAAGGAAAGAATGTTTGGAGGGATAGGGTATGTGGTATAGGGCTTTGTTTTGAGCAGTTGAGATCTTCTTCAATAGCTAGCCTCATCCCTTATCCCCCCTATACCATATACCCCTCCGCTATGCTTCTTCAATAAAGACAGAATCAGCGGTTAGTTCCATGGTCTCAATGGCCACATCATTGGAGTTGGCATCAAAAGTTGGGGCATCCAATTTAGTGGGAAAAGCATTGATGATTTTCCAGCTGATCACAGGATTTCCTTTTTCATCGCACAAACGGACATAAATGTCTTTTTTCACTACCTGATTGATCTGTACTGTCTGAATCCAGTTGTACAAGGCACCCACACTGACGCCTCCACGCACAACACCTTTCTTGAGAGAAAGTGTAGTTGTGGTTGGTTGTGAGGGCATGTGAAGAATCCTTGGCCCCCGCAAACCACTTTCAGTTTGACTTTCTTTGAATGTGGTGGTCTCATATGCGATGTCGAAGCCAGACACCTCTGAAAAAGCGACGGTTTCTCCATCTATCTCAACCCGATAATTGTAGACGGGTAATGGATAGGAATTTTTGATGGTATCTATTGAATCTGCCATTTTTATTGGTTGATTAGTTAATTAGTTAATAGAAAAAAGGGGTGGGAGGTATAAGGCTTTGTGGTCTGGAATAATCATCACAATCCAGCCTTATTCCCATTATACCCCAGTTTCCCTTTATCCCCCCAAATCACGCTTCCTGAAGTTTGTGAGAGAATCTCAATACAATGAATTCTGCTGGTCGGACCGCGGCAATCCCGATATCCACAATCATTCGTCCTTCGAGAATGTCCTGATTCGTCATGGTCTTGCCCAGACCTACATTGACGAAGTAGGAGGCTTCAGGTGTTGGTCCTGCCAAGGCACCTTGCTGCCACAAACCGTAGAGATAGTTATCTATCATGGCTTTCACTTTGAGCCAGGTAGTTGCATCATTGGCTTCGAATACAGCAAAAGCACTCGCCTTTTGGACAGATTCTTCTATGGTGATGAAGAGACGCCGCACATTGATGTATCGCCATTCATTGTCATTGCCGGCCAGAGTTCTGGCACCCCAAACAAGCGTTCCTTTCCCTGTAAAGCTTCGAATGGCATTGATCGATTTTCCTGAAGTTGGATCAACATTGAGTCTGCCTTGTTCCTCATGGGAAATCACAGCTGCAGGCCCAATCACCCCTGCAAGCACTTCATTGGCTGGAGCCTTCCACACGCCTCTGGTGCCATCCACTCTTGCGTAAATACCCGCCATGGCCGCACTTGGGGGGAGGGTAATGTAAACAGAAGTCAGTTTGGCTTTGACGAGGTTATAGATGTAGGTATTGGAGGTTTCCAGGTCTGCCATTGAATAACTTGAGGAGGCTGCTGGCGCATCAAAATTCTGATCCGAAGTGGGAGCAGAACTGATCTGGGCACCTGTATCTCCGGTGGTAGATAATGAGAAGTTGCCAGGTGAGGCATTTGCCCAGGCATCCATGATCTGCTGAAGGGTGACACCTGTTGAGAAATCTGGCAGCTTAATGGTCAGGCGGTTGCTTGCCTCTTCAAACGTAATGGCTGAATTAGCTGAAGCAGACTCAATTTTTATTTTGGGCCTGGGGCTGGTATTCGAATCTCCTGCATAGGCTCCTTCTATGGTCCCACTACCACTTGCCATGGTAAGATTGATAGATTTGGTCCAGGTTGGATGAGAGACGGATTCATCAATCACCGTTACACCTGATTCCGCATACTCATAGGTCATCGAGGTCAGCAAATGGGGCGTATAGGCAGCTCCATAACTAAGATTCCCCAATGACTGATTGCGAAAGGTGGAGCCGTCGGAGTCGTTGGCTTCAATATCTATGATGGTAAAGCGATCTTTGAGTTTGGCACATTGCGTCATAGCCATCTGACACAAGGCCCCATAACTGACAGTTCCAAGACTCAGGGCATCCGTCAATAGGAGTAAGGTAGGTTCATCTACTTTTTCGATTGCGGACAATCCTGCACTAAAGTCATTTTGGCTTTTGGTTCCATAAGCCCCCACAGAGACGATGTAACAGCTTCCTCCACCATTGGCAAAAAAGAGTTTCATACAATAATAAAGAATGAAACTGTCAGTCGAGGTTCTGCTTGGCTCGCCGATGCTTGTCACACCAGTGTTGGCATCTGTGGTATAGGAGACCGAAAAGTCAGACATTTTGGGACCACCAAAGATGGACTCATACTCCAACATACTGCTGATGCGAGTAGGCGAATTCAGGGGTCCTTTGGCTGTATAACCAATGAAGGCAGGAATCGCAGTAGCCACCTGTGCAACAGATGGAGGGAGGGTTGAAATTTCTTCGACGTACACGCCGGGGGTGGTATAGTTGCTCATGTGGCAAACCGATTATGAGGTTGAAACGATTGGATGAGTCACAATGTGTAGGCCATGGTTGTTGGAAGTGGGAGCTGGCAGATCCGTAAGGATTTCTGTCCATTGGGTATTTTTTTTCTGTTTGAGAATCAGTCCTAAATTTGGGCGTTCCTGAAAAGCGATCTTATTCGTAGATCGAAAGCCATAAATCAATTGTCCTGGGTATTGCTGGAACAAGCCCTGATATGTTCTGCTTTCTAAAGGATCGCTGAGTTGGTCAAGATTCATGGCCACAAAGGGCTCTACATTTCCTTGAATCTCTATGCTAAATTCTTGGTCAAAAGGGATGGCACTTGTAGTCACAATGAAGTAGCGCCATGTCTCATGCTTGGCTTCAAATTGCATACTGAGTCCAAGTGTCTTCTGGAGAGAAGGCGCAAACCGAATCTGCAAAGACCCAAATGCCTGCGCAAAGGGGTCCGGAGAAATGCCTGCCCGGATGCCGCCTTTTATTTTACTCGTGACTGCGGTCTGATTCGGCTCCTCCTCTACCCTGCCTTGATACATGCCACCATATGTTCCAAAATCCGTTGTCCCCCAGCTTTCGTCTGTATTGCTCAGGGAATAAGCTTCTCCTGAGTTTTTTGCAGGCAACTCCGTGATCTGCCAAAATCGGGGACTGTGCACTTTCATCTGCCACGACAACTCCATTTCAGCCGGCAAATCGATGAAAGCTGTACCATTAAGCATAGGGGCAAATAACTGAAAACCCGTTGCAACTTGCTTCAGACGAAGACGGTATCCCTTGATGAGTTCTTGGCTTGATGCACTTGTCTCAAAGCCCAAATCACCTGAGCGCCCACTCTGGTAATATCCATGATGGACTTCAAGGGTCAATATGGGTGCATAGGTCTTCATGAATCAGAATCGATTTGTTTGGCATCATGGCCGACTTGCGTGGTCGAAACAGATTGTCCGCTTACTGGCTGATCCTGGAAGACAAGCATCTTGACTTTGTAGAGGACTGAAGGATGATAGGCTGATCTCAGGGAACTCCAGACTTCATTTTGTTGGGCAAATGGCAGAGTAACGAGCTCGACAATCAGCTCTTCGATCTCGTCCGAAAGCTCCGGAGAATTTCGATGATCGAAGATTGGCTTATGCTGAAAATACTTGATAATCAGCGATATATAATGGAGTGCGTCTGTATAATCGTAGAAGTGTGAGACAAACAAAATGTACAGATTGAGTCGAATATCAGGCTGCACATGCGCGCGAAGGCCGTTAGAAGACATTCGTGAGAAGCGGTCGGCTTTGCGGAGTTGGGTCTCCTCCTCCATATTGATCAGAATGGGGGTAACCCGATTCAGGGGGAATTTGATGAACTCCTGCTGGTCTTCTTGCCGAAGCAATTCGATGATTTGTACACTGGGATCGTTGTCGACAAAGCTGGCAGGGGGTGGACTCTGGGGATCGAGGACGATGTCTCCATTGGAGCCGCCATTAGCAGGCTTATGGAATTGCCGTCTGGGTGCATTCAGAAAATACGCATCCAGCTCTTTGGCGAGAAGCTCGAAGACATTGGCGATCATAGAAGTTAGGGCAATAAATGGCTGTCTGATACACAGGTATCAGGAAGAATATGGCCAAGGCATATAAATTAGATGTGGTCGCTCTAATTCAGGAGAAAGGTAGGAGCTTTTGGGGAGAAAAAATTGTACGAATGCGTCAAAGTTCCGTCCCCCCTTATTTGGCATAGGAATCTAAAACTTTCTTGTTAAGCCAATCAAGTTTCAGGCCAATTCTCTTTGTATCGTCTTTCTTTGCTTCCTTTTTTAGGTCCTTTTTCAATTCGGTGATGGCTAGTGATTGGGAGGACTTTGTTTCTTGATCCTTACTTTTTCTTTGCTTGAGTTTTTCCAGTTTTGTTGTGCTTTCCTTCAGTTGTTTAGATAATTGTTCCAGTTGAGTCTTATACTTTTCATACTCCTTGATCTGTTTTTGAAATTTGTTCATCCTTGAAGTCTGAGTTTTCTCACTCTTTTGCGCCTTCTTGAATTCAATCTCCTGCTGCTTTACTACCTCAAATTTCTTTGAAAAATTCTTACGATTTGTACCCTCGTTGATCTTTTTGAGTTCTTCTTTTTGTTCTTCATTCGCTGCTTTAAATTTCATTTTCACTGAAGGTGTTTTTTTCTTAAAATCTATTGTCCATTTTTGAGTCTTAGCTTGAGAATGTTTGGATTGGTAATTCTTGTTCACCTTCTTTCCTCCCTTCTTGCTTACTTTCTTTTTCACCTTCTTGTTTACCTTCTTGTTTACCTTCTTGTTCAATTGATTGTCGTGCGCTCGATTTAGAATCTTGAACAGTTCATTTTCATTCATTTTTTGAGTGAATTGCTTGTCAATTTTTATTTTTTCCTCGCTCAACTCATTCTTTGCTTTTTTCAGGCTCTTCGAGTAATCGTTTGTCGTTTCTATTGCACTTTGTTGTGCTTTTTTTGCTGCTTGTAGATTGAGTTTGAGTTTGATCAATTGATCATTTGTGGGAATCTTCTTTTTCAAGTCCTCACAACTTTGACGCAAATTCTTGTGAAGATTTTGATTATCAGTCATTTGCTCCTTAATCTCCAATAACATCTGATCCATTTTCTGCAAATCATCCTTCGCTTTTGTCAGAGCCCTTTTGTTTGTCGCGAAGTCTATCAAGAAATCATAATCTTCTACTTCAGAGTCAGAATCTGGCATTCTCGATTCCAATCCATCATCATAATCAGGAGATATAGTCTCGTTTAGATTCATTTTGGGAATCTCGGAATTAATACCAGTAATTTCTTTTGTGGTGATCTTCTTAAATCGGCGAGGAGCAATTGCAGAACTCTTTGATACCCGGTAGCCCACGAACATTCCACCATGCGTGCCGCCGGAATAAAACCTCCACTTTTTCAGGGCATTTGCGATTTGCTCATTGAGGATCAAATGGGCTGCATTGCAAGCAAAACAGTCCGACAACGTTCCACCGACATACACTTCCTTTTCAGTGAATTCCTGCACTTTTCTTCTTGCTCGGATTTCTCGAGTTACCTTCAGCTCTCCATGCTTGTTGTATTCTGGATTACTTTTTCTCTGGCTTAATTCATCTTTATCGCTTGAATAAGCTGGGGTAGGAACAATATAGATTCCAGCTTTGCCTTGTAAATACTTGTCTTTCGTAATTTCTCCAGCCACTATGGCATTTTTCAACCGTAGTAGTTGTTCCGACACCTCTTCATTTAGTTCAATTCCTTTCTTTTTTTTAGTAAAGGTCCCTTTTAGGAGTTTTTTTATTTTTTGGATGTCCGCAGTCCGGCGATTACGAACAGAATATCTTTTCTTATGTGTAGGTAGGTCATGCAATGGGTCCTGATTCTGATTAGACTCATTGCCAATAGCCTTCAACCTTTTGACGAGATTTGATAGCCGATGATTATTTTCTTCATTTTCTACATTGGTGCTCATCACTAAGGTTTTATCATCCAATGCGACAGCGATATGGACATTGGTAGTAGTCGCTAAAAGGCGGCCAATTCGATCGATCATTCGCTCAAATCGGGTCATTTTCTTCCTGGGTACAGTGTGGCGATGATGAACACTGTCTTGGGGTTTTTGAGGGGACTTAAACTCCTCCTTCCTTCCGTGAGTGTGAGGAGGAACCAGTCCATGTTTTTGTTTATCAGCTTCGTTTTCGTTTTCGTTTTCATCCCCAAGCCGTTGAATCACTGGAGACAGGACTGATCGATCAATAGGAGTGGGTGGATGTTCATGGGTCAGGGAGGACCTTTCCTTCGCCTTTTCTCCCATGCGGTGGGCCTCTTGTTCTAAAGGCCTTGCATCATTGATATTCTGCCCCTTCATTGATACAGTCGGCCTTACCCGGCCCTGCTTCTGCTGCACCACATGCCAGGCTTCATGCGGCAGATGCTTCTCTTGTCCCGGCCCAAGATGAATCTGATTCCCCTGCGCAAAGGCATGAGCATGCAATTGGGCAGGTCTTGTAGAATTGTAATGAACCCGCACATCATCCATCGAGCAGCCTGAGAGAGATTCGACTCCTGATTTCAATGAATCGGGGAGGCCTGTTTTATGTTGAGGACTTGGAATATGTTTCTTTTGATCAAGGTATTGGTCTGCGATCTCTTGATAGCCCTTCATTTGCAGGATATGTGGATTGAGCTGCGATGACTCATCAAAGCTCCCTAGAATTGAGCCCAATGAATTTGGGGCATCCATATAAGTCCCTCCCGTAGATCTCATATGAAATCTCGAGGACGTATGGGTAGAAGAATGTTGCCGGATGATTTTTCCTGGATGGTTCATCAGCTGATATCATGATCTTAACAAAACAGTCTCTTAACCATGTCATTTTAGTTTTCCCCAGGCTTTTGCTGTATTTGGAGTCTCCTTCAATGTGCCTGCAATAACTGCATTACTCCCACTCAATTTGTAATAAAAACTAAGAGATTGTAAGGTATACTTATAAGTATCTTCCAGGGCGCTTTTCATCTTAGCTGTCTTTTTATTCCTGTATTTAAGACTGACAAAATATTCCGTGACTGTTCCCCCTTTGAGGATATGCTTCTGAAGTATCTCTTCCACTTTCTTGGAGTGTCGTGTATTCAATCGGGAACTTCCGGGAGCTAAATTCTTTTCATCAGTTCCTGTTCCTCCCAATTTTCCATTGAGCAAATGCATCCTTTTATAACTTGGTGCTTTTTTGGTTAATCCCAATCGCTTTAATGCGGTCCAGCCTGGAGGACTTACAGTCCGCGATGGTTCATTATTGGGTGCAAGTCTTCTCGTTCCACGATTTTTGAGTTTAAGGTTCCTTGCCTTCATCTGATAAGCTGAAAGTTCACCATTATTCGTTTTTTTTGTATAGGTCACTATTCCTGAAATCACCCCTCTTCCTTTTACACTAATCCGCTGAATCACTGGTCGATTAACCCTAAAATGTCTCCTAGATTCGATCAGAGGATCTCTCTTCATCGTAGCGGGAGAGTTGCCCAGCTGAACAGACTTGAGACCCATGCGATCCGCTTCCCTTTCCAATCCCTTATCATCATTGCCAGCCAATCCTTTCAACTGAACAGTCGCCTTCACCCTTCCCTGCTTCTGCTGTACCACATGCCATGCTTCATGTGGCAGATGCTTCTCTTGTCCCGGACCGAGATGAATATCACTTCCCTGAGCAAAGGCATGGGCGTGCAATTGCGCTGGTCTTGCAGAATTGTAATGAACCCGTACATCATCCATCGAATATCCAGATAGAGATTCAATCCCTGATTTCAGCGAATCGGGAAGGCCAGTATTATTTGCTCTCGCTTGTGTGAGCGGCTGATCTGGCTGCTGATCGGCCATGTCCTGATAAGTTTTCATCTGAAGGACATGTGGATTTTTCTCAGCCATTCCCTGCCATTTTTTTTGAAGCTGAGTAAGCGGACTGACATCTTCTACCAACCTTCCTTTGGTAGAAGGGGGTTGAGCGCGGCGAGTGCTGATCGGTGGTTTTGAGGTCTTGTTTGCCTGAGACATGTTGAGAAAAGCAATGGAAATGAGGGAATAAGATGGAGATTCTTCTTCAGAGAAAATTGTATAGATGCGTCAAATTTTCACGGACATCAAATGCCGTTCTCTGTTCCTGTTACGAAACTGCCTCGGGGTCATCCCGGCAAAGGACTTGAATTGACGAATCAGGTGCGCCTGATCATAATAGCCTCCCAGGACGACCAGTTCTGCTTGACTGATGCCAGGCTGATCCTTCATCAACTGAACCACCCGCCGAAATCGCTCTAGTTGAATGTAGGTCTTGGGACTCAAGCCAATGAAGCTGTGAAACAATCGTTCCAGTTTCCGTCTTCCGATTCCCAACTCTCGTGTCAGGGCATCTACAGTCTTCAACTTCCCAAGCCGAATCACCTCTATGGCCTTCAACACACGTTGCAATTCACCATATGGTCCAGTATCAACCAATAAATCCTGGTATAAGTGCTCAATTTTGGAATCCCACTCCTCTTCTCCTGCCAGTTGCTCCAATAAAGAAGCAGCTCGAGCGCCTAGATGATCTTGCAAGGAAAGTACCTGTTCCGATATTTGCGACATGGGACAATCAACTACTTGCTGATAGCGACCAATACGGAACACAACTCCCAAAATCCAGGGGCTTTCTGGAAGCAACCTATCCTGATGAAGCGCTGCTTCACCAATAAACATCGATTCAGAAATCTGCCTATTTTCCTGAAAACCAATCATCCATGCGTTCCGATTGATCAGAAGCATGTATTCATGGATGGAGTGCTGTGGAATTGATTGTTGCCACAAGAAGAAATGCCGAATGGGAGAATAGGGCGAATCTTCTACCGGCCAAACCTTGATAAGCATAGCAGTAGGGAAAAGCATGTAACCAACAAAAGATCCTGATGAAGACAGCACACAAGCAGTCCCCCCTTTTGCAACAAAAGAGACCATCAGAAAAATACTGCTCTGGGATAGCCAGGATGGCTAATAAAAAACAATCAAGGTGAATAAAAGGTGTGGCTAGGGAAGAGTAAGTTAGGCAAAAAAAAATAGAAAGAACAAGTCGCACAAAAAATTAGCTCATAAATCAGTCCTTCTTGAAAAAGGATCGGCAATCCTTTGTGCGCCAAGAGAATTGATGGATTTTTCTCTAATTCCCTGTATTTTCGCCCCAACAGTCATACTTCCAATCACTCCTTAAACCAATAACTACTCTATTATATGTCCCATCCAGCCGAACTTAATACCAGCCAACGAATCCTCATGGGTCCTGGGCCTTCAGATGTTCATTCCCGTGTCCTCAAAGCCATGGCAACCCCCCTTATTGGACATCTGGACCCGGAATTTGTCAGCATCATGGACGAAGTCAAGTCTATGGTGCAAGCTACCATGCAGACAGAGAATCAATTGACCTTTGTTGTATCTGCTCCGGGAAGCGCTGGGATGGAAACCTGCCTGGTCAACTTACTGGAACCTGGAGATGAAGCCCTGGTGTGTATTCATGGCGTATTCGGTGTGAGAATGGCAGAAATTGCTGAACGGTGTGGAGCGACGGTTCATCGAGTTGAAGCCGAGTGGGGAACCCCCATCGATCCACAGCAGGTCAAGGACGCTCTTGAAACCTGCTCCCCCAAACTTGTTGCCATTGTACATGCAGAGACCTCAACAGGTGTTCTGCAACCCCTGGATGAGATCAGTAAGATGGTCCATGACGCAGGAGCTTTGCTCGTAGTAGATGCTGTAACCTCCTATTGTGGAACAGACCTCAAGGTAGACGAATGGGGCATCGATGCCATCTATAGCGGAACACAAAAATGCTTGAGTGCCCCTCCCGGCCTCTCACCTGTGTCTTTCAGCCCTGCTGCAGTCGCAGCCCTGGACAATCGCACGACCAAAGTCCAAAGCTGGTTCCTCGACCTCTCACTGGTCAAAAACTACTGGGCTGGTGCCAAACGAGCCTATCATCATACCGCTCCGGTTTCTTCCGTTTATGCCCTACGAGAAGCCTATCGCCTGGTATTGGAAGAAGGCCTGGAAGCTCGATTTGCAAGACATCAGCGAAATCATGAGTTGTTACGAGATGGATTGGAGGCCATGGGATTCGAGTATCTACCAGCAAAAGCCTATCGACTCCCCATGCTCAATGCCGTCAAAATTCCCGCAGGTGTGGACGATGCGACCATCAGACGACGCCTGCTCAATGAATATAACATTGAAATTGGAGGAGGCTTAGGCGCCTATGCCGGGAAGATTTGGCGAATCGGCCTGATGGGCGAAAGCTCAACACCGAATCATGTGAATATGTTGTTGTCGGCCTTGAAGGCGATGATGTAGTATGCACCCCCCAAAGCAGAACCTGTAGCCTGAGTAGGTAGAGGAAGTCCATTCCAGACTTGATCTTGGATCTAAGGGTCTTTTGTGGCAAGAATCGGCTTTTCAACTCCCTATTTACCATTCTGCAAAAGATCCCTCAGTTCCTTTCCCAACTCAAACTCGGGAAGACATCCAAGGTGTGAGACGATGAAGTGCTCTCCCTTATTCCCCCTATACTCTTTTTACCCCAAAACACCCACCACTCCATGCTCCCCTTCATTGAGCAACTCAAGCAGCAGATCACAGGAGATGTTCTCTCCGACGATGCCAGTCTGGGCATGTATAGTACCGATGCCAGTGTCTATCAGATCAGACCTATTGTGATTGTCCTGCCTAAAGATGAATCAGATGTGATGACGGCCTTGAAGCTAGCCGGGACATTTGGAATCACCGTACTTCCCAGAGGTGGCGGCACCAGCCTGGCAGGACAAACAGTAGGCAACAGCATGATTCTGGATTTTTCCAAATATATGCATGCAGTGCTGGAACTCAATGTAGAAGAGAAATGGGTCCGGGTACAACCTGGGCGTGTTCGTGACGAACTGAATGCTTATCTGGCAGCACACGGCCTGCATTTTGCCCCGGATCCTGCCACTTCCAGCCGCGCAAATGTCGGCGGCATGGTAGGCAACAATTCTTCAGGCACCAAAAGTATCCTGTATGGCAAAACTGTCGATCATGTGCTGGAAGCAAAAGTTGCCTTGGCAGATGGAACGGTCTTGCACCTCCGGGAACTGGACAAACAAGCCTTTGATGTCATCGCAACTCAACGAGATCGGCAAGGAGGAATATACAGTCGTTTTCGGGAGATCATTGAAGAAAATCGAACCGAAATTGAGGCGCGTTACCCCAAGGTCATGCGACGAGTAGGTGGCTACAATCTGGACGAATTTATCTATACTGACAGCTGGAATCTCAGCAAACTCATTACTGGAAGCGAAGGAACGCTGGCAGTCACCTTGGAACTGACCTTACATTTGGAGCCGCTTCCCCTACACAAATCTGTTTGTGTCGTTCACTTTGCCAAATTGAATGAAGCGATTCGTGCAGTCACCCCTATGCTGGCCTATCGTCCATCGGCCATTGAGATTCTGGATGAAACGGTGGTGAATCTCAGTCGGGAAAATCTGACAACCCAGCGAAGCAGCCATTTTATTGAAGGGAATCCTGCCGCAATCCTGATTGTGGAATTTTATGGAGATACGACAGAAGATGTGATGGACAGACCGAGGCGAATGATTCAGGAGTTGAAAGATCTGGGCATGGGATATGCCTATCCCTTATTTCCAGAAGGGCCCAAGTATGAAGATGTCTGGATCATTCGCAAGAAAGGTCTGGGCTTGATGTTGGGCATCAAAGGAGAAAAGAAACCGCTGGCCTTTATTGAAGATGCGGGAATCCCTACAGATGTATTGCCAGAATACATCGAACGAGTATTGCAAGTCTGCAAAGACAATGAAACCGAGGCTGCGATGTATGCACATGCGAGTGTTGGGGTGATTCATGTTCGGCCAATTCTAGACTTGCGTCAGGCCATAGACATCAAACGTTTCAAAGCCATTGCAGAACAAACCTTCAAATTGGTTCAGGAATATGGGGGATCATGGTCAGGAGAGCATGGCGATGGGCTGGTAAGAAGTTATTTCAACCAGGAGTTTTTTGGTGATCAGTTGTATCAGGCATTCAAGCAGGTCAAACAGTTATTTGATCCTGAAAATCGAATGAATCCTGGAAAAATCGTCGATTCTCCACCGATCGATCAACATTTGCGATATGGGGCAGCCTATCAGGATCAGAAGGTAGAAACCGTCTTTCAGTTCCGAAAGGACGAGAGTTTTGGTGCCTCTGTCCATATGTGCACAGGGGTAGGCGAATGTCGAAAAATGCTGGGGGGAACCATGTGCCCGAGCTTTAAGGCCACACGGCAGGAAGAGCATTCGACCAGAGGGCGAGCCAATGCCCTGCGTCTGGCCATGTCAGGACAATTGGGAGACAATGGCTTGACATCAGAACGACTACAAGAAGCCCTGGATCTGTGTTTGTCTTGCAAAGCATGCAAATCAGAATGTCCCTCCAATGTGGATATGGCCAAGCTGAAAAGTGAAGTCCGTCAACAATACATCCGGGAACATGGTCTGTCCTGGCGGGATCGATTGATTCGCGACTCTTCCAGGGTAGCCAAAAGATTTGCCGGACGCTTGTCTCCTGTTGTGAATCGGGTCCAGCGGAGCAAACTTTTCCGTCTCAGCCTGGAAAAACTGGCAGGTTTCGACCAAAGACGCATCCTGCCTGAATATGCCAAAGAGTCATTTGCCAGCTGGTATCAACGGGAGTACACAGCACCATCTGATCCGATCCATACGGTCGCTTTATTTGCTGACACCTATCTCAACTACCATGAGCCACACATTGGCAAAGCGGCTCTAAGACTCCTGACAGATTGCGGGTATGCTGTCGAGTTGGCGAATGTAGGCTGCTGCCAACGACCAAAAATCTCTCATGGCTTGCTGGAAGATGCCAAACGAGCAGGAACCACAACCGCCGTGGGGCTGGATCACTTTCTCCAACGCAACATTCCTGTGCTGGTGTGCGAGCCGAGCTGTGCATCTGCTCTGATAGATGATTTGCCAGATTTGCTGGATGATGAAGATCTCGCCCGGAGATTGCAAACACTGGTCTTGCCGATTGAACAATTTTTGGTCCAGGAACAAGCAAGAGACAGAATTCGGGTTAGCTGGACATCTGAAGCCAAACAGATTTTGGTTCATGGTCACTGTCATCAAAAGGCCATCTTTGGTACTCAATTCATGAACGGGATTCTTGGACAGGCGACAGAAGTAGAAGAGATTCCTTCGGGCTGCTGCGGTATGGCAGGCGCATTCGGCTACGAAAAAGAACACTTTGATCTATCTTCGACCATCGGAGAACAAGTTCTCCTCCCAGCAGTGCGCAATGCCAATGGTGCCGAAATTGTTGCCTGTGGATTCAGCTGCCGACACCAGATTGCACATTTCACAGACAAGCGAGCCAGACACTGGGTAGAACTCGTCCAGGTGAAGTCGTAGGGGATGCCGACAAGCAGCTCGGAGAACAGCCATTTGTCCGCCAACCAATCCAAGATCCGTCCCAACCCCAGACAGGGCTTGGTGGTCTTTTCGCGGAGATACCTTGTTTTCCAACAAACTCACATCCCGCAAGATTTTCTCCACCAACATTCCCCCAATTATCTCTTATATGACCCTCCCAGAATTCCCCAGGTCTTCAGCTGTAGCCATTATTCCCTACCAGACAAGCTGGCCACAGGAATATGAACAAATTGCCTCGCAACTGTCCGCTGTTCTCCAGGACGCTGTTCTTCGAATCGACCATATCGGTTCGACCTCAGTGCCAGGGTTGTCAGCCAAGGACATCATTGACATTCAAATCACAGTGGCCAATCTTGACGATACAGTGTACCAAGAGCGATTAAATGCCTCTTCATTTGTTTTTCGAGGGGCCAATCGGGACAATTTCATAGACATCCCTGACGAACATTCGCCTGAGCTACGCAAGTGCTATGCCCGAGAAATTCCAGGGCAAAAGAGAACACACATCCACATCCGCGAACACGGACGCCTCAACCAGCGATATGCCTTGTTGTTCCGGGATTATTTGAGAGCCTCCGATCCAAGCCGCCTTGCCTACCAGACCATCAAGGAGCGACTTGCCATTCTTTTTCCTGAGAGCATTGAAGGGTATCTCTATATCAAAGATCCGGTGATGGATCTGATGTATGTCGCGGCAGAAAGCTGGGCCACCCAAACACATTGGGAGATTGGTCCCAGGCATTAATCGATCCGATCTCCTAAAAGATCCCCCGATTCATGACCATTATCCTCTCAGAGACTGTTTAGGAATCTGTGCTGAGAATTTTTATCGTGTATTTTTTTCTCAGGCAAGGCTCTTTTTTGTTCTCAATGTGGTGCTATGAGAACAAAAAAAGCCGCTGGATGAGGAAAAAAGACGCATACAAAAAATAAGTGACAGATGTTCAAACAGTCTCTCAAAGTCTGTAATTTTGAAGGGTATCTACCATCCAAATTAGGAAAGCAAGAGATAGTTTCTCTTTTTTGACATCTTCTGTCAACCTACTCATAACAATAGATGATATGAAAGCGTACACTGCCAGCCTTATCAATTCAGTTAGTCTTGTCGTTTTGGGACTTTGGGGCTATATGGCCTCAGACACCCCCTCAATGACAGCTTTGATTCCAGTCATCATTGGGGCAGTTCTTCTGGCCTGCTATCCCGGCATCAAGAAAGAAAACAAAATAATTGCACATGTCGCGGTCGTACTAACCCTCGTGATCTTATTGGGCTTGTTCATGCCTTTACGTGGAGCAATCGGACGTGGCGATGGAGCAGCGATCGCCCGGGTAGCTGTGATGCTCATCACAACCATCCTGGCGTTGTACTATTTTATCAAGAGCTTCATCGAAGCCCGAAGAGCAAGAGAGGCGGGAGAATAGACAGAGATCTATATCAAGAGACAGAGAACAGCGGCAAAATTATTGTTTGTTGACTGTCAATTCAGAAGAGATTGGCCCTATATTCCAGGGGACAACCTCCAATTCGCCTTTTTTCCCTTTTTTGTATACCAACTTGTTGGTCGAAAGCTGCCAAAAGCTTTGAACCATACTGGCAGTTCCACCAGCAATCAAGCCTGTAGCAATCATCAACTCTGATACATGATTGCTCCCTCCACGATTGGCATTCTGAATTTGACTGTTTAGATACGCAACTCCTCCAGCTGTAGCGAGCGTAGCCAGAGAAAAGGCCTTTCGAGAGGGATGTAATTTTTTCAAATAAGTGATTTGGTCCAATGGAATCCATACATCTTTCAGCATCAGTCCTTCAGGTCGGATCAACTGAACTACCCCATGCCTCTTCTGATCGAGATTGGCACTTTTGACAATTGCCTCATCTCCGGGTTTGAGGATTTGGGTTTTGCCAGAGGTATTCCTGGAATACTGAATCTTAAACGTAGCCCAATTGGAAGATTGAGCAAGAGAGCTGAGAGAAATCAGGACAAAGAAGCTGCTGAGAAAGAGATGACTGCTTTTCATGAATGATGGGGTAGCGTTGAATAACACAAGTTTCCGGTCTATGTATTCCTGATGATTATGCCCACCCTTCGGTTGCATGGGAGGCATTTTTTTGCACTATCAGTCTGTTTGGATTGGAGAGAAACAAGATCTGTAGGGATGATCGGCAGACCATCCGATGATCGGCAGACCATCCGATGATCGGCTTAGGGAGTAATCTCCCATTTCTCTCCGTTTATTCTCACATCCTCTACTTCCAAGCCATGAATATGCTGCAAATCAGGCAGTTCCCCTACTCCATCAATCTCGATATGTCGAAGCTGTAGGCCTTGGAGAGGAGATGCTTCGAGGAGATTGGATTTGAAGGCATATCCCCCTGCATGTCCGACTTTCACATGCTCGATGGAGAAGTCAGAATAAGAAGGAATGTACGTCCCTTCATGCTCGCAGCCGCCATAACACATATCGAAGAAAAAGACGCCTTCCTGAAATCGAGCTTTGGTCGCATCAATGTTTCGGAAATATACATGGCGGATAAAGCCCCCGCGATCAGTATTGCTCTTGAAGCGGATAAGTCGCGCAGAATTCTCCAATGAAGTGATCGTACAGTTTTCATAATACACATGCTGAATTCCTGCCGACATTTCACTGCCTAGCGCAAACACACTCCTCAAGCCCTGCATATAGCAATTTCGAATCACAATGTTTTCACTTGGCACCCCTACTTCACGCCCTTCCCGATCACGCCCCGCCTTGACAGCTACACAATCATCTCCTGTATAAAATTGGCAATTCTGAATCAAGACGTTTCGGCTATGTTCTGGATCGATCCCATCACTATTGGGCCCAAAACTCCTGAAAGTAAGCCCATCGACCAACACATTCTCACACAAGATTGGATTGATCAACCACATCGGCGAATTCCGAAATTCTACTCCGGATAGATAGATATTCCTGCAGCGAATTGGCTGAAAGAGATTGGGTCTGAGATAGTGTCCATCTCCAAACAAACGCTCTTGTACTGGAGTTCCGTCCTGTCCCATTTTCCGCAGGCTTTGCTGAGCTGCCTTTTGGGTAGGCATCCCTTCTCGCCAGCCATATTTTTCTTTCCCGTTCCATCGGTACCAATTGATAGTGTCAGCAGCTCCGTCTATGATTCCCTTGCCAGTGATCGCGATATTTTCCTGATCCAGAGCATAGATCAGAGGGGAATAGTTCATCAGAAAGGTTCCTTCCCATCGGCTGTACACGGCGGGCAAATAGGCATCAGGATCTGTTCCAAAACGAATCACCGCTCCGGAATCCAATTGTAGATGCACATGGCTTTTCAGGCGTAAAGGGCCATTGCAGAAGTAGGTATTTGCTGGAATATGGACCGTTCCTCCCCCTGATTGATGAATAGAATCTATCGCTTGTTGTAGTCTCAAACGATCATCCGAGATGCCATCCCCTTGCGCTCCCACAGCGGAGAGGGAAAGGATTCTGTCTGGGAACACTGGTGCCTTAACTTCCTGAATGATGGAATCGACCTTGGACCAGGGATCTTGTTGGGCAGAGGGCTGCTGTTGACAGGCCAACAGCAAACATCCCACATATAAACTACTGACGATTGATGGCAGAAGAGCGTTCATCTGAAATTTTGTTAATTTTCTTGAGGCAAACTACTCAAAATTCCCCTTCAGCATGTATGTTTGGTCAAACATCATTGTTCCATGCACATCTATGCGATCAGACACGGAGAAGCGACCTATGAACCTTGCAAAGAAAGAGGCTTCATTGGACACGGACTGGACTTGGCACCTCTCACCCAAAATGGTATTGAGCAAATCAGGCAAAGCTCCCAGGACTCTCGATTGCTAGAGGCGGAGGTCATTCTGGCCTCCCCCTACAATCGAGCACTCCACAGCGCAGCCATCATTTCCAAGGCTGTCAATCTTGACATCAAGGTAGAGATAGATCTCCATGAATGGATGCCAGATACCAGCTTTCAGTTTTCCAGTCATCGGGAGTTTCGAGAACTCTTGTTGGATTTTGATCGGAATCAAGGACAGCATCCTGCGGGGACTTCTTTGAGATGGGAGAGCATCCAACACATGCAGGAACGCGTCATGGGGGTGCTCAACCGCTATGTCGGCAAGTACCATACGATCATTGTTGTCTGTCATGGCTTTGTCATTCGGAGCCTTGCCTTTCGCAGGATTGTGGACAATGGGCAGATCGTGGAGATTGACTATTCTCCCGGAATGATACCGCCCAAGTGGGAGTTCCCACTAGTGAACTAGCCACATTGATTGAGAAATATCCATGACAATTGGTCTCATTGACGTCCAGAAGCTATCTTCGGATTAATAGCAACTCAGGCCAAGAAAGAAAAGGCACTTCTTTGGTAAGAGAGACTTGTTCTGCACTTCTTGCGTCCGCCTACTGATCCACGCCCTGTATTCTCTCCAATTGCTGGTTGCTCAATCCCTGACGATAATAGACATCAGGCCGGTGAACCACGCGATGCTTTTTCATCTCTGGATCATGCAGATCACGACTTAAATCGCAATCAAATCGAACCAAGGCAGAGGAAAACTTGCTCCATTCTCCTGTAACATTGATAAAATGTGCCAATCCCCAACTGATGCCCCGCCCATCTTTGGTATTGCTAAACGCATCTGGCACATAGGGGGCAGCAGCATATGGCATCAATTCAGTGATCGCTGCAATCTCAAAATTCACCCAGTCTTCGGCATACTGTATGGTATTGTGTTCCGGGCCATCTTTGTAAACCATAGCAGCTACTCCTTCCTTGAATGGAAATAGGGAGGTCTCATGGCCAGATGTGATCACGGGATTCAGCGGATGCTTGGTAAATGGCCCAAGAGGGTGATCAGCTATGGCAAGCCCCTGCATACGAACCAGATGGGGTTTCTCCCCAAAATCGGATTTGTAGTAGAGGTAAATCTTCCCATTGTGAACGAGTGGATAAGGATCGTGTATAGAATATTGATCCCATTCTCCTTCCGCTCCATTGGGGATCACAATCTTGTTATAAGGGATCCATGGCCCATCAGGAGAATCTGCAGAAGAAACAGCCACCGGACAATCATCTCCCCTTTTTCCACTGGCTTCCATAAATCCCTGATAATAGAGATAGAAGGTTCCTTCCCACTCCAGGATGTCAGTAGTGGTTACAGAACGCCAACCAACGTGGGGCTTTTCGGGTCGCTCAATGGCTACTCCCTGCTCTTCCCACCCAAAGCCATCAGTAGAGGTCGCATACCAGATCTCAGCCAAATCCCAATCAGATGAGGGGATGGTATCATTGCTGTTTGCGGCTCCTTGTGGCGGAGTTGGCGTTTCGCGATGGGTATACCAAACATAGTATTTGCCCTTGTGGTACAGGATTTTCGAGGGGTCTCGACGGCTGATGGTGCCATCATGATCGTGGTAGTCAAAGCCTTTGAGTTCTGTATATTTGAACTGGCTGAATAACTCATTGTTCTGCGGCTGTGGAGCGTCATAGTTGGTATAGATTCGTTCCATAGCGGCACTCATCTCTCTCTTTGGTTTGTCTTTTGGCAGATGGAAAGGGAAGCCTCCCTGTTCGTTGGTCTGTGGCTGTTGGCATGAGAGCAGCCAGCCAGCAATAATGATCAGGATTCCTGTTGGTTTCATCTTATTCATGATTGGTTAGTCCTGGATGAATTCAACATAAGAATAATACACTCCATATGTTTCAGTTCCTTCTATAAAATCATTGACAAGAAAGGTATTGCCTTCTCCAAGTCGTACCAAAAAATCTACTGAAGCATCCTCTGGAGCAATCTCTTTTTCGTGTATCTGGTTTGCAATCTGAATTCTTACTTTCTCAGGACGTATTGGAACATATCTGTACATCCCATCTTTGGGGTTTTTCGCCGGAATTCCCCATAGAGGTCCAGGACATTCCTTGGGCCATCGCCTGCAAGAGATCAAATACGTGCCTGCACGCTCTACCTTGAGCGCATGGGTGTTGTTGATATTCTTCATGCCTTCTGCCACCTGTTGGGCCTTCCAGATCCCACCTCCTTCGCCTATGGCATGTTGGATGGTAAGAGTAATTTCGGTTTGCTGGGGATTGCCGATTATATGGACAGGAAATTCTTTGTATCGATTCTCTGCTTTAGCCTTTTTCAGAAACAAATGATTCTTCTGGAGCAGTTCCTCCACCACTGCCGGCACCTCATCTGCGAGATTGTCGGTCTGGAATGGGTCCTGTTCAATGGCATACAATTCCTTGCCATTTACCAATCGCCATGTTTCGTCCATGATGCAAGTCTGATCTACATCCATAGGGGGCCGCCAATCTTGTCGATGATGGACAAATACAGTTCTTGCGAGCAGGGAGGAATCCTTGTTCAAGAGAAGGGGAGACATATCGACCCCATCCAATGACATCTCCTTCGGAAGGCTCAGGTTGCACAGACTCGCCAAAGTAGGTAGGAGGTCTACATGCGCTGTCAAGGCATCTATGTCTCTGCCCCCCTCGATATTGCCTTCTGGCCACCGAATGAAAAAGGGAACGCGATGACCTCCTTCAGTTTTATGGCCTTTTTTCCCACGGAAACCTTTATTATGTCCCAATTTTCCATCTTGACTAAGCCCTCCACCAGAACCATTATCGGTCATAAAAATCAGGATACTGTTCTGTATAAGCCCTTTTTCTGATAAAAATCTATTGAGCTTCCCCAAGTTTTCGTCAATATTTGCGATCATGCCATAAAAATTCGCATTGACAATGCTTGTTCCTTCCAGCGATTGGTAGGGGGCTGCGTAGGATGAATCAACAATGAATGGAGCGTGAGGCGCATTGGTGGGCAGATAGACAAAAAAAGAAGTGTCCTGATTCTCTTCGATAAACCTCATGGCTTCAGCAAACCAGACATCCGTACAATAGCCCTCAAATTGTTTCGGCTGGTTATTCACATAATACACATCATCTATATAACTGTTGCCCCAATAATCTGATAATTCTCCTACCCCACCAGCTTTATGGTGAATGGCCATATCGAATCCGCAATCCGTTGGTCTTACTGGATAGTTATCTCCCAAATGCCATTTGCCAAATAGGCCAGTTCTGTAGCCATGTTGCTGAAATATATCCGCCATCGTTTGTGTGCCTTCTGAAAGGGCGTCGCGTCCTTTATAAGTAGCCCAGGCACCATTGTTGATGGGATATCGACCGGTCATAATGGCTGATCTGGTGGGCGTACAAACCGGGCTCACGTGGAAATCAGTAAGACGTACTGCTTTCTCATACAAGATGTCCATGTTGGGGGTTTTGAGCCATGGATTGCCATGGCACCCCAGATCGCCAATGCCTTGATCATCGGTCAGAATAATGATCACATTGGGACGAGCAGGAGTCGTGGTTGTTTGGGAGAAAGCAGAAATCAGTAAGAATGATAGTAGGATAGAAAGCAGGCTTTGCATAAAACGGAACAAATTGGTTAGAGAAAAGATGGAGGATCGAATCTAGTGAAATTTCCCTCACAACTGGCGATCCTATGCCATTTGCTCTATATTGGTGCATATGAAACAGCTACTTGTACTTTTTTCTCTCCTCTTTCTACTTACATGCCCTGGACTGGCTCAAAAAAAAGAACATGACACCAATGTCAACTATGATGAAAGTAAGGTGCCCGCATATTCTTTGCCTGCTCTTCTGAAATCAGCAAATGGCACCATTATCCAAACACCTGAACAATGGCGAACCATCAGAAGACCGGAGATCCTTTCCCTATTTGCCAATTTGGTGTATGGCCAAATTCCTGTACCCGAAAGTCCCATTCAGACCACTGCCAGGGTTCGTCAACATGAACCGAATTTTCTGGATGGCAAAGCCACACGCAAGATCGTGCAATTGGAATTTGAGAATAAAAAAGGCAAAGCCAGCATGGATGTGTTGTTGATTTCTCCTAACCAAATCTCTGCACCAGTCCCAGTCTTTCAGATGATCAGCTTCGACGCTGCAGATTCTGACAAAATGCAACTCAATCCCGAACAGCCTCATCTGCTCAACAATGGTTGGCCCATACAAGAGATCATCGACAGAGGCTTTGCTTTGGTAACTACCTATCATTCAGATCTTGTCCGACACAATGAGCATGAATTTCGACAGGGCATTCATCCACTATTTTTCAAGACCAACCAAAGCTTCCCAAAGGCAGATGAATGGGGAGTCATTTCTGCCATTGGTTGGGGGGCCATGCGTGCCCTTGACTATCTCGCTGCTGAACCGGGCATGGATCAGAATCGCGTGGCCCTGATCGGCCACTCCAAACTGGGAAAGGCTACCCTTTGGGCTGCCGCACAGGACGAGAGGTTTGCGATGGCCATCTCTATCCAATCTGGTTGTGGAGGCGCTGCTCTGTGGCGGCGGAGATATGGAGAGACACTGGAGAAGATTAATCGATTTCCACATTGGCTGGCAACCAATTCCCGAAAGTTTACCAATCAGGAAGAGGACCTGCCTGTCGATCAGCATATGTTGTTGGCATTGATCGCGCCAAGACCGCTCTATATTTCCAGCGCTACCCAGGATGGATGGGCAGATCCAAGAGGGGAATATTTGTCTGCCTATCACGCCAGTGAAGTATATCGTTTCCTTGGCAAAAAGGGCTTAACAGATTCCAACAGTCCTGCCCCCAATCAAGCCATCAATCAACAGCATGTCGCTTACCACATCAAGGAGGGCAGACATCGGATTGATCTCTTCGATTGGAAACAATATCTGGATTTTGCTGAGTTTCATTTTTTATCCAGGAATTAGATTTTTTCAAAAAGCTGTATTATATTGGGATCAATATGTATTTCTTGGCTTAGTGTGGAGTCGCAACTAACTACTCCACTCTAAGCTTTTTTTATTGCTTTTCCTGCGTTCCTTTTTTCAATCCTCACTCAGGAATTATGACCAAACATACACCACTATTTCCTCTCCTCATTGGGATGTTTCTCCTCTGGATACCCAATCAACTCGCAGCACAGCTGACATGCGATGAAGCATCCAAAGCCAAGCGCCTCGTATTTGAACCAGCAGATCCAACCATCAATAAAGATGTGAAATGGAAAAAGGAAACTTCTGGTGCTGATTCGAATTATACTACCTCTCTGGACCTGATGAGTCCAACTGGTGGCACCTTCACTGTAGAGGCCGGGTCCCTTGTTGATGAGCAGAACAATAGCCGGATTAGCTCAACAAAAATCACTCTCAGCTCATCTACACTCATCCTGGAAAAAGGAAAACTACAAGAGCTGGTCGTCACCATTCCTGCTGCACCAAAACCAGGAAAATATGAAGGAAAGCTGCGCATTTATCATCAATACATTGTGGCCCCTAAAGAAACAGCCGTCAGCCAGGGAACAGAAACATCTGATGCTAGTTCGACGGATAGTGCAGCTCAAAGTTCTCCTCCTCCCCCGCCTGCCAAACCAGATACATTTCTGTGCAGCTGGTTGATCGATGTCAATCTGAATGTCTTTGAAGAAGGGGGGATTGTCATGACTACAGGGGAAGAGGCCTTTTCAGTCAATACTGTTCCATCCAATTGGTTCAACTTCATCCTTCCCACAGATTCCAAATCGGAAGCATTCAACCTAAATGTCCAAAATACAGGTGTGACGCCGATCAATGTGAAAGATTTTTCGATCCGGTTGAGAGGCAAGAAAAGCACCCAATTTCTGGAGAAAAACAGCCTGATTCTGGTCGATTCGAATAAAGTCATTCCTCCAGGTGGCGAATCCGATGTTACCTTTGCCATCAATGATGATCAAGACATAGAGGAGGACGAGTATTCGGGCCAAATATTTTTGACTTTCCCGGAAAGAGGCAATGAAAAAATCAGTGCTCAAATGACCCTGAATCGCAAAATGGGGGTTTTGGGTGCCATCTTCACCTTATTACTCGGGGTGCTGGTCGGACGTATGATGAAGGATGTTGAAAAACCAGAATCTCAGGAGCAAATCAAGTTACTGGACCAACTTGTTCCTCTCAGGGCACAGGTGGCTGACCTGGAAGACAAAGTATCGAAAAAAGACCTCTTATCTGATCTGAAAAAGATTGAAAAAAATATCAACAAGATCAAAGATCCTGAGATCAAGAAGCAGGTGAATCTTCAACTGCCAGAACTCACCGGCAAGGTTCAGCAAATTGTCAAGATCGAATCCCTAGTGAATCGCGTAAAAGAAAAAGTAGACAATTCCGGTATTGGTAAGGAAGATCCCATTGTAGGGGCCTTGTATGATCAGGTCAATGAGGTTCGGGATCTCGTTTTGAGGGGAGAGAAAGAACCGAAAGTGATTGAGTCAAGTCTCGGAAAAGTTAAGTTCTTGATGAAACAACTCAATCAGGGAACCATGAGCAGCAGGAGTGCTCTGGGGGAAGCGGGGGAAACAGGCACTGGTACCGACACTGGTGTTGGAACAGATACTCAACCTATCTCAGGGCCTAAACAAGATGGAGCGATCAGCCAGAACATCGATGACTTGATCGAAAACACTGGAAAAACGATCGGAGTCGATGCAGATGATGATCCAGTAGAACTTACCTTCTGGACCAAAGTTGAGGATGTCATATTCAAGATAATGGGATTCCTGACTGGATTTCAGGCAAATGCCCGCGTTCGCTATGCAGTATTTCGCCCTATTGCCATGCTGGTTGCCTTTACTGTCATCATCTTGCTTGGTTTTCAGGAAATATATGTCAAGGGCAACAACCCAACCTTCGGCTCAGAAGGCATTTATGACTATCTGAAACTATTCCTTTGGGGGCTGGTCTCTGACGTCTTTTCCAGAAGTGTCTTTAATACACAAGCGAAGACCTTTACTCCTCAGGCATTCAAGCAGGAAGGCTAGAATATTCTTACCTCATCTGCTCACATTTTTACCTATTCCAATTAAGCTTTTTATCAACCAGAAACATGGCAGAATCCAATAATAGCTCTAATTTGTATGCCCTCATTGTTGGTATCAACAAGTATGACAATGTTCGGAACCTCAAAGGTGTCAATGATGCCAATGCAATAGAGGAATATCTCAACAGCTCGATCGCACAGGCTCAATTTGGAGAGATCAAGATCAAAAAAATTGTGGATCTCAAAGAAGGAGAAAAAGATACAGGTCAACGCCCTACCAAAGTCAATATCATTAAGGCCTTTCAGGAACATCTCGGACAGGCAAAAGAAGGAGATACTGCACTTTTCTTCTTTGCAGGACATGGCGTCCGGGAAGAAACGGATCTTGAGGTATTTGAAAAGTCTGAGTCCGATGGCAAAATAGCTGGAATTGTCTGTGCAGAATCCGATCTCAACAAACAAAAAAATCCGAAGACCAATACCATCAGTGACAAGGAACTCCGGTACCTGATTCGACAAGTCGCACAACATGAAGAGGAAGGAGACAAAGCGAAAGTCCATGTTGTTGCGATTTTCGATTGTTGCCATTCCGGCGGCAATACCCGTTCTGTGGTCGAGGAAGAACTGCCTGCCAGTTCCAGACAAGTCATGAAAGCAGCCGCCAAGTCCAGAACCTGGGAAGGATATTTCTTTCATGAGGACCTGAATGACAAGGTTTTTGAAGGAGGAAAACAAAAAGCGGGGGTCAAAATTGAGGAGATTCTTCCTCAAGGCAATCATGTCATGCTCGCCGCTTGTAGAGAGGTAGAATTGGCTTGGGAAAAAGGCGGAAAGGGCAACTTCACCAAAGCCTTGATCGAGGTTCTGACCATTAACAATGGCCAAATCAGCTATGATGAATTGCATACCCGTGTGGTGAATCGTATGCGATTTCAATACTTGCTGAATAAGGATGGCCGAAACGACCAGCGTCAAACCCCTCAGATTTACGTCAATTCTCCCCAGAAGTCTGATCGATACAAGCTGTTTCTTTCCAACAAACCCAATGAAGCCCCTACTGTTGGCGTGGTAGAATACAATAAGGAGGAAAATGAATGGCGACTGGCATTGGGGGCCTTGCACGGGGTACCCATTCCAGATCCAAGAAGCCGACAGCCCATCAAGGTCGAACTCTTTGCTGGAAAAGAAAAGAAGGCTATAACAGAGGCAGTCGTCAAAGACGTCTTCCCGAGCCATGCTACCTTGACCCTGCCCAGAACGTTCAGGCCAGACCCAAAGGTCTCTTATAGCGGCAAGGTGATGGCTCTGGGGATTCCTCCTCTGAAAATCTATCTGGGAGGAGATGAGGCAGGGGTTAAGCCTGCAAAAAAGCATTTTGACAAAACGCTCAAAACAGCTCGGCCTGAGCCATTCAAGTTGGTCGAAGAAATAACGGACTCTGACTATGCAGTCCTTGCAGAAGATGGCGCATATCGTATCGTCGTGGCACCTGACAATACACGTCATTTGCTGGAACCCATTAAATATTTGGATGGAATCCTCGCGATAGATGATGCCCAAGAGGAGTTATACCACTACCTCTCGCAAATGTCCAGGTGGCGATTCCTAAAAAAACTGGAACGAACCAATATCTTCCGAAAAGGGTCAGCCTCTTTGTCCAATTATCCGATTGAAGTTCGCGTATATCAGTTGACTCCTGACAATGAGGAAAAACCCTTATTGCCAAAAGGGAATGTATTTACCATTGATACCCATGAATCCAACTCCTGGCTTCCTATCCGATTTGAATTGATCAACAGATACAACAAGCCGCTCTATGTCGGTCTGGCCATGATGGATCATACCTTTGGCGTGGCTTCGGATGCGAGCATGGGCAATGGGCTGGAATTCTTTCGGCAGATCAATGAGAATCCATTTATCTTATCCAAAACCAATAATCCCCACGGCGACCATATCATCAAATCTTCCGGGGGACCGGTAGACCAGGATGGAAATAACTATACCGAGAAAGGGACACCTGATGGTATTTATATCACCAATTACAATTGGTCTGGATATACTGATTATATCAAACTGATTGTCAGTGAAGTGGATTTTGATCTCACAACCCTGGATATGGACCCATTGCCTGGACCAGACCTTGGAACAACTCGCAATCGTTTTTCCAGAGAGCGTACAGCCAGCCAGACACCAAAATGGGAAGTCCAGACGCTAGAAATTCACGTTCCCAACCCCTTCTATCTTCCAGAAACCCAGCCAGTCTAGGGCATGCAATATTCAGCGGGTCCGGTGATTTTTATGACCTATGCCAACGCGATTGGCAAACCGGCCGAGTACCTGCCAGCTCTTGGGAAAGAGCGGCAGGCGCTCGGTCAGGTCCTTGATGAATATGTCAAAAAGGGCTGGGGAACAGTCAGACAATCTGTGGCTGATCCCAGGTATTTGGTCAAGAATGTGATTGAATGGAGCGATCAGATGGTTGCGTTCCACTACTCAGGCCATGCTACGGGAGCTCAAGCTGGTTGGGATTGATGGCGAAGGCAAAGATTTAAAAAAAAACAACCTGAAGGAGGTTCTGGAGGCTGCGACCAGCACCCTTCATTTGGTATTTCTGAATGCCTGCCTGACAAGGGAATTGGCGCAGGAACTGGCTACCATCAAGATCCCGGTAGTAATTGCCACCAAAGTAGAAATCAATGACTCCTTGGCCGTTACCTTCTCCGAGACCTTTTATCAGGCCCTGGTAGCAGGTAAAAGTATCAGGATCGCGTTTAATCTCGCCAGAACAGCCGCAGATTCTGCCTCAGCAGCTCTTCCTCGACGGCCAAGTTTTACCAGAGAAAAATCCAGAGAAGTCGATCTTCCTTGGGAGATTTTTTGTAGGAAGGAGGAAGATCTCGAATGGACTCTCAAACCCCAGGATTTCATAGATGAGCGACTTAGCCAGGGCAGTCGAGCTTATTTTCAACAACTCTCCCACGCTTCATCTGAGACCTCTTCCCAGGACCAGAAGGAAGAGTTGCTTGAAAGTTTGCTTCCGCCATTGGAAGCAGTGGCACAAGCCAGGAAAGAATCCAGTGCCAATTCTTTTGGCCTGGGAGGCTCCGATAAAGATAAATTGGAACGTACCCCACTGACAGAAATTATTCAGGACCAGGATCAATTTGGGATGTTGGACTCTGTGAAGAAAATGTGGGAGCATCACCAGACCAATGTCATATACTTTGGAGAAGGGGGAATGCGGAAAAGAGAAGCACTGTTGTATTTGTGGAAACAAGTATTGAATCTACATGAGCGGGTTAAGGGCCAAAATCATGCTGGAAACCTTGCAGCTTACTTGCCTATTCCCATCTATGTTCCCCTACATGAGTACAACAATGCTACTGGCAATGAACGGAAAAAATTTATCAGTCGGTTTGTTATCCGACATTATCTGGATGAACGAAGCTTAACACCAGAAACAGAAAAGCATTTATGGGACTGGTTAAAAGATCCAGCTTGGAATCAGGATGCGTCTCCCAAAGTTCTGTTGCTTTTGGATGGCCTTGATGACATCAGTAGAGACAAATCGCACTTGCTTCACGACATTCGCCGAGAATGGGCAGAATTGTTTTACCCCAAAAAATCGCCCATCCAAATCCTGATGACTGGGAGGGGAAGCAGTAGCAATGATTATCGGTGGGCCATGCCAACATTCGAGCTGGTTCGCCTGCTCCCCCACCCAATCATCCTTTTGAGGAGGAAGAAAATGAGATCACGGCTATTTGCTTCTCTACAGATGGCAATCAACTCAGGCTGGGTTATGCATCCGGCCACATCGATCAATGGTTCAGAACAGATCCTATCATGCCCTGGTATTATCAGAAAAGAATAGATGCCCACGCAGATCTTGATAGCGGACGCATCAAAGATCGGACAAAAATTACGGATCTTGATTCCTATCAGACCCTCAGCAGAGAAGAGCGCTTCTTCTCTTCCTCTGTCGATGGAACAGTTCGGGAATGGGACGCTAACACATTGGATCTGATCAAAATTTGGCCCAATGTGCCTGGCATGTGGATGCAGGGAGTTGACCTTCGGAAGGTAAGCTGGTCCCACCCACTCACCAAGCGAGAAAAGAAATTGCTAAAATTATATGGAGCGATCCTGGATTGACGTTACCTTTGTGGGTATTTCATTCAATTCATCTCATCCATAGACTTCCACATATGACCAGATTCATCTTCAGCAGCATTCTACTTATGCTGGGTTCTATTTGTTTTGCCCAACAAGAACATATCTTTCAAGCGCGCGAAGATCGATATACCATCGGAACAGAGACCAATCGTACAGCTTCCATCAGTTTGGGAGACATCGACAATGACGGAGATGTGGACGCAGTCATCGCTAATGGCAGGCATTGGGCCCAACAGAATTTTCTCTACTTCAACTCTGACTGGAATAGCTTTACCATGGCCAGACCTCTGGGCGAAGAATATGTGTCCTCCTATGCAGCAGAATTGGCTGATCTGGATGGGGATGGCAACTTTGATATCCTCGTGGGCAACGACCGAGCTCCCAATCAGGTATTTTTGAACAATGGGTTTGGGCAATTCAGACTGAACGGAACTTTTGGGCATCGCTCCACCCCAACTCGAAATGTCACCCCGGCAGATATCGATGGCGATGGAGACATTGACGCCATCGTGGTCAATCGAGGAGATTATAACGAAATCTGCCTGAACAATGGGGAAGGAGAGTTTCCCCGCAAACTTCCCTTCGGCAAAAAAGACGACTCAACCATAGATGTAGAAGTCGCCGATATCGATAAGGATGGTGATCTGGATCTTGTGCTTGCCAACAGAGATGGACAGCAAAACCTCATCTATTTGTTGACAGCGGATCTCGATTATGAGAATGAAATCCCCTTTGGAACCGGATCAGATGAAACCAGAAGTGTCGGTGTGGCTGATTTCAACAAAGACGGCTTTCTGGACATTGTGACTGCCAATATTGGGGAGCAAAACCGAATCTACTTCGGAGATGCGGACATGACCTACAAAAAAAGCATCAGCCTCAGTGCTTCGACAGATCAGAGTTTTGCCCTTAGTATTGCTGATCTGGACAAAAAGAATGGTCCCGATATTGTCATTGGAAATATGGAAGAAGCCAATGTCTACTACCTCAATGATGGAACTGGCATGTCTTTCACAAAGATTCCTATCAGCAAACGAGAAGATGCTACCTATGACATCCTTGCAGTTGACATCAACGGAGATGGAAAACCCGACCTCGTTGAGGCCAATTCTGATTCAGAGAATCGGTTTTATTTGAATATCAGCGGGAAGTAGGAAAGGCATTTGCCTATTCAGTCTGACAATATTCACCTAAATTTACCTATGCAATCGAACATCAATTCCTTATATTTACCTATACAATCAAACAAACCACAATATTCTATGTAAATATTTGGATCCGAATATGCTGATTCAAAGAAGTTTATCAACATTTCTCCATCATTGGAAACAGTCCAGGACCAATCTGCCCCTCATCCTAAGAGGTGCCAGACAAGTTGGTAAGACAACTCTCATTAATGAATTCGGCAAATCCTATGAACAATATCTCTATTTCAATTTAGAGAAAGAGAGAGATTCACAGCTTTTTGAAGCCAGTCATGATATCGATACACTGATTCAATTGTTGTTTCTCTCCAGACAATTACAGCACAATCCAGAGCTAAACACGTTAATTTTCATAGATGAGGTTCAGGAAAATCCACAGGCAATTGAAGCCCTTCGATATTTCAAAGAAGAGTATCCCCATTTAGATGTTATCGCGACTGGATCTTTGCTAGAATTTGGTTTGAATAAGATCAGCCGAGTCCCTGTCGGGAGAGTAGAATACGCTGAGCTTCATCCATTAAGTTTCCGTGAATATCTACAAGGTATGGACAATCAAGTTGCCCTTGACTGTCTTGAACAGATTCCCTTTGAATCACCTTATCTCTCGACCTTATATCCCCTTTTCCATAGATACACGCTGATTGGGGGAATGCCTGGAATTGCCTCTGCCTATCTTCAGGAGAATGATCTCAGCCGCATTCGGCCTCTTTATGCAAGCATTATTGAGTCCTATAAGGAGGATGTCGAAAAATATGCTACCAATGATTCTCAAAAACGGGTCATTCGCCATATCATGGATACAGCTCCTTATGAGATTGACAATAGAATCAAACTGAATCTTTTTGGGGCTTCCAGTTTCAAAACACGTGAAATCAAAGAAGCTATGAATGCTTTGAGCAAAGCACGTTTGCTGGAACTGATTTATCCTACCACCCAAACCCAAGCTCCAATCATACCTGATTTTCGAAAACGGCCTCGGCTTCACTTTCTTGATATCGGCTTGGTGAGTTATCAACTCGGGCTACATCAAGAATTACTCACAATCAAAGATTTGAATGATAGCAGTAGAGGAAAAATTGTCCAACAAGTCGTTAATCAAGAGCTGAAAGCACAAACTATTCTTCCTGGAACCAAACGGGCTTTTTGGGTAAGAGAGGAGCGAGGGACAAGTGCTGAAGTAGATATTGTGTATCCTTTTCGGCACATGCTTATCCCTATTGAAGTAAAATCTGGAGCAAGTGGTAGATTGCGATCCTTACATGAATTCATTGACAGATGCCCTCATCATTTTGCGGTGAGAATGTACAAGGGCGATATTCGAATAGATGAACTGTCTACTCGAAAAGGGAAATCTTTCCGCCTACTGAATTTGCCATATTTTTTGGCAGGTTGGTTGGAACAGTATCTGGATTGGTTTGTCCAATAATTCTTCAATTCCTTAGCCCGGATCGACATCCACCACTACCCGCAAGGTCTTTTGTGGGGCAGATTCAAAATAGTCATTGATCAATCGGTGTAGTTGATCCCGAAGCTTGGGGATCGAGACGCCTTTGCCAATCTTGATCAGGAACTGCATGCGGTATTGATTGCGGACCCTGGCAATCAAGGCATAATCCGGTCCGAGTAGGTTCACGCCGAAATAGGGTTTCAGCAAATTGAGTAAGCGTTTGGCTTCTGCTTCAATGTAATTTTGGTTTTTGTGCCGGATCTCTATGCGGATCAATCGAGCAAATGGCGGGTAGCCAACTTGCTGACGTGTGGGAATCTCATGTTCAAAAAACTCCTTGAAGGGTCGTTCAATAGATTGCAATACGACATTGTCTGGCATGAGACTCTGGATGATAACACGGCCTTGTTTTTGGCTTCTGCCTGCGCGTCCACTGACCTGAGTCAATAGCTGATAGGCATGTTCCCAGGCACGAAAATCAGGAAAACTCAACAATGGGTCTGCCTGAATCACCCCCACCAGGGTCACATTCTCAAAGTCCAGGCCCTTGGAGACCATCTGGGTACCGACCAGAATATCGATCTGTTTGTTTTCAAATTGCGTGATGATGTGTTGGTAGCCAAGTTTGGTACGGGTAGTGTCCAAATCCATACGTTGGACGGTATGGTTAGGAAAAAATTCCTTGACCTGTTCGGCGATTTTCTCTGTCCCTACCCCACCCCGACGAATGCTATAATTGCCACAATGTTCACACTGGTTGACTTTGGTGTCTGTATGACCGCAATAGTGACATCGGAGGTGATTTTTTTCTTTGTGATAGGTCAGACTGATATCACAATTGACGCATTGTGGGACATGTCCACAGGTCTCACAGATCAGATAAGGTGCATAGCCCCGACGATTTTGGAACAAAATCACCTGTTCTCCCTTGTCAAGTACGGCTCCGATGGCTTCTTCCAGCACATTGGAAAAGATCCCATGAGTCAGGCGTTTTTTTCTGGCCTCCCGCATATCCACAATCTCAATATCTGGCAGCTTGGCCGCGATGGCTCGTTTGTGCAGTTCTACCAGATGATATTTGCCTAGTCTGGCATTTTGATAGGATTCGAATGAGGGGGTTGCCGATCCCAGAATCACAGGAATTTGAAGCTGGTGGCTATAATAAACAGCCACATCTCTGGCCTGATAGCGAGGCGCTGGTTCGTATTGTTTGAAGGATCTGTCATGTTCTTCATCCACGACGATCAGGCCCAGATCGGGAAATGGAAGAAAGATCGCCGAGCGCACACCGATGACAATTTGATACTCTCCTTTGATGACTTTCTGCCAAATTTCTACGCGTTCATTGTCATTGAAGCGGCTGTGGTAGATGCCAACGGCTGAACCAAACTCACTTTTGACCCGATCAATAATTTGCTTGGTCAGGGTGATTTCGGGGAGTAAGTAAAGCACTTGTTGTCCATTGCCAAGGGTCTCTTTGATCAAATCTATGTAGAGATGGGTTTTGCCGCTTCCGGTCACCCCATGCAGAAGCAGAGGTTTGAGGGGTTCCTCTGCAATGGCATCCTGAATTTCTTTATACGCGCGTTCTTGCCATTCATTGAAGACGATTTCCGTATTGTGTTGTTTATAGCCATAAAATTCCAATCGATCTATTTGCACCTTTTCTTCTTCTACCAATCCCTTCCGGATCAATTCTTTGGCTACCTGAGACCCAATTTCCAGCTCTTTTTGAATTTCGGTCTTGGGCACTATTTTCCCTTGATAATAAGCCGCTACGATTCGCATAAAGAGGTTCTCCTGAGAGGGAGCACGGCTCAAACTATCAAAAGCTGCTTCCAACGCTGCTTCTTCCCGACAAACCTCACTCAGCTTCAAAAAACTTTTGTAGCGAGGCTTGTATTTATCCTCGACAGTCTGATACATGCGAATCAGGCCTCTGCCATGCATGGCCTTCAGTCGGGGAGATGGATTGGCAACACCCCACAGAGCCGCGATCTCTTTGAAATTCAGTTCTGGCTGGATCGTGAGGGTTTCCATCAGGACAAATTCCTTGTCGTCGAGTGGCAAGGACTCCCATGCGACTCCCTCTTTGAGTCCTACCCGGAGGGAACTTTCCGGCTTTAGGCCTACGGGCAGCGCTGCCTTGAGCACTTCTCCCGGTGTACATTGGTAATAAAAGGCGATCCAGTCAAAGAGGTCCAAATGGGATTCCTGAAAGATAGGCCCATCATCCAGGACTTCCTCCAGTTCCTTGATGCGATTGGGTGCAACATCCGTCGGAGCGAACGCAAGAATTTCGCGAATGACACCTGTGTAGATTTTGCTTTTCCCAAATTGCACAAGCACGCGTTTTCCCACTTCTGCCTCATGTGTCAGATTATCTGGAATGCGATAGTAAAAGTTGGATCTTACCGGGAGGGGCAGGATAACTTCAGCGATAGGAGAGGTAAGGGACAAAGTAAATAAGCTGGTCTGTGAACGTGAAATGATACCAGGATGGGGTTCCTTAGCAAAGATGCTATTTTTTTTAGAATTCCGCTAATAATTCGGGATAAGAAATCGCTTGCCAATCTGCAACTTGTCTTTGGTCGGAATCAAAATTGATTCCAACGGCGATGACTTCCTTGCCAGATTCTAAATAAGGACTTCCATAGCGATTGTCTCGAATTTGCTGTAAGGCATCCTTCACTTGGCCATCTAGCTTAAATTCCATGATAAAAATATGATCAGTTGTCTGAAGAATTGTATCCAGTCGGCCACCGGCGATGCTTACTTCAGATTGCACAAACATTCCTGCCCCTCGGAGCGCCAGATGAAGTAAGGCATGAAAAAAGGCTTCCCTTTTAGCAATGAACAACTGATGAGGGATTTCTGAGAATAAGCTATTGACGACTGAAACAAATGCAGACAGATCAATGGCTTCAAGAGATCGCTTGATCTTGACAAACAATGCTTGGCTATCTAGGCGAGATTTATGTCTATAAGCTCCCAACAAATGTCTGTGCATAGCATCCCGAACCTCCTTGTTGGGATAGTCCAATATATACAAGCCTAGCTCTTCATCCTCATGCGTAATGGTCAAATAGCCTGTTTGGAACATTAAGGATCTGGCATCCATATTCTCCAATGTGTAGCTCTCAAACAGCTCAGTTCCTAATTCAATTTCCTCTAGATCAAAAGAAAATTCATTTCTCAATAATTTGATAAGAAAGGTTGGCGTGCCTGTTTCCCACCAGAAGTTTCTGAATTTTTTTTGTTTCAAAAAACTCAGCATGGAGAAAGGGTTATAAACTTTTTCCCCTCCCCAACTATAGCCATTATACCATAGGCGGATTTTTTCTTTTGTTTTTTCTAAACTGAGGCCTTCCAATTCAGCCAGTTCCCTTATTTCCTCAGCAAAATGAGTGTTCAGCTCTTGTTGTGTATATCCTGTGAGGGTAGAAGTATAAGAGGCCAAAGTCAAATCTTCCAAATTATTCAGATCTGAAAACAAAGAGACTTTACTAAATTTTGATACGCCTGTAATCAGAAAAAGCCTAAGGTAAGCATCAGCATCTTTCAATACCGAGAAGAAGCTTTTGAGAATGGATCTATTGGTTTCTGCTTGTTCGAGCTGATCAATATAATCGACAAGGGGTTTATCATATTCATCAATCAGGAGGACGACTCTTCCTTTTTTTCGAGAAAGAGTTTCCAACAAAAACCTGAACTTCCTTCCAAGTCCTTCCTGAGGCAATTTGATCTGATAGCGACTTGCTTGTTTTGCAAGTTCAAAATGAAGCGCTTTTTCTAATCCAACATCTTTATACCCAATACTACTAAATGACAAGTGAATCACAGGATGCTCCACCCAATCATGACGATTCTCTATCCAAAGCCCTTCAAACAAGTCCTTTTCGCCCTGAAACAAATATTTGATGGTGGATAACAGGAGAGACTTCCCAAATCTCCTGGGTCGGGATAGAAAATAGTGCTTCCCATAATTGATCAGTTGGTAGACAAACTCCGTTTTGTCCACATATACAAAGCCTCCAGCTCGAAGCTCTCTAAAATCCTGTATACCAATCGGGTATTTTCTCATATTCATAAAAATACTGAAAATCAGCCAATCCGCCTACAACATATCCTTTAGCACCGCCCAGACATTTTCCATCACGATTTGATGCCCTTCTTCTGTCGGGTGAATGCCATCTCGCTGATTCAGGTCAATTTCTCCTGCGACCCCATCCAGCAAGAAAGGCAGAAAGACTACATCATTGGCTTCGGCCACCTCTTTGAACAATTTTCTAAATTCGACTGCATAATCGTCTCCCATATTTGGGGGAACCATCATACCTGTAAAGAGAATCTTGGCTTCGGGATGTGTCTCTTCGACCTGCTTGATCATGGCTTGCAGGTTCTCCTTGGTAGAAGCAGGAGGAATCCCTCTCAAGCCATCATTGGCTCCTAGTTCCAGCACAAAAATATCCACAGACTGCTTCAGTACCCATCCCAAACGATTGAGACCAGCTGTGGTTGTTTCGCCACTCAAGCCCGCATTCACGACAGTATACTCCATTCCCAGTGAATCCAGTCGCTGATGAATCAAGCCTGTAAACCCATCTTCAGGATTGGCCAAACCATAAGCTGCGGTTAGGCTGTTCCCAAAAAACAAAATAGTCTTTTTGTTGGTTGATTGATTGGATTCTGTTTGTTTCATGGGAGTTGTCTTTGCAGATTCATCTGTATGAGTAGTCGAGGATTCGCCACAACTGAAACAAAAAAACAGACAACAAAGACTTAGACAATAAAAAGCACGCATAAAAAACCGTATTTTTGCAAATATACTCGAAAGATTTGGTCTGATTCTCAATATAATTCAATCTCAATCGTCTTCATCACCAATACCTCATTTCGAACCATCCTATATGTTATCAGTTTCCAATTTGAGCAAGACCTACCAGAGTGGGCAACGTGACCTTACTGTTCTGAAAGATGTAAATTTTGACATACAAGCAGGAGATACTGCCGCCATCATCGGGCCATCTGGAAGTGGCAAGACTACCTTATTGGGTTTGTGCGCTGGTCTGGACAGGGCTACAACCGGAGAGGTAAACCTGAATGGGGTGCAACTCAACTCACTGAATGAAGACGAACGGGCAGCCGTCCGGAATCAATATGTAGGCTTCGTATTCCAAAGCTTTCAATTACTCCCAACGCTGACAGCACTTGAAAATGTCATGGTGCCACTGGAGTTGCGTGGCCAGTCAGGTGCAAGAGGACGATCGATGGAACTTCTGGAACGTGTTGGCTTGGGAGATCGGCATCATCATTATCCAACACAGCTATCAGGAGGAGAGCAACAGCGGGTCTCTATCGCGCGGGCTTTCTCTAATCAACCATTGATCCTATTTGCAGATGAACCGACAGGGAATCTGGATGAAGACACCGGAGGGACTGTAGAAGAATTATTGTTTTCACTGAATCAGGAATCAGGAACGACCTTAATCATCGTTACCCACGATCCGGATCTCGCTGCGAAAACAAAACGAATCATTCGCTTGAAAGGAGGTACTGTCGTTTCTGACACCCACCACGTCTAATTCTCCCTTATTTCCTTTATTTCCCCTATACCCTTATCCCTCCCAAAACAGTGAACAATCTCCTTTGGTTACTCAATATGGCGCGAAGAGACTCCAGAAGGTCTCTCGGCAAACTCATGCTCTTTACCTCCTCCATTGTCATCGGCGTAGGTGCTTTGGTCGCAATCAATGGTTTCGATGACAATCTAAGGGAAGATGTGGAACGACAAGCTCAATCCCTTTTGGGCGCTGATCTTGTTTTGCAAAGTGGTCAAGCCTTTTCGGATTCTGCTTTGAATCTCATGGATTCTCTCAGCCAATATGCCGAGGTCTCCAGAGAACGAAATTTTGCTTCTATGGTCTACTTCCCCAAGTCTGGAGGCACTCGTTTGGTTCAGGTCAGAGCTTTGGAAGGGGATTTCCCTTTTTATGGCAAAATCCTGACGACGCCCCGCCCTGCTGCGACGGAATTTCAAGAAGGTCGGCAAGCCCTGGTAGATTCCACACTGATGCTACAATTTGATGCGAAAGTTGGAGATTCTATAAAGGTTGGGAATGTTATGTTTGAGATTTCAGGTGCATTGATTCGCGCTCCTGGACAAAATGGAATCACAGCCTCTGTCGCAGCCCCGGTGTATATTCCTCTTTCCTTACTGGCAGAAACAGGTCTGGATCAGAAAGGAAGCCGAATCAATTATGTTGAGTACTTCCGTTTTTCCAGTCCGGTTGAGGTTGATGAATGGGTAGAGAAAGAACGAGCCAATCTCAAGGTCATGCGCCTAAGAACAGAGACGGTTGAGAGCCGGAAGAGGTCGATTGGGAATGCCCTCTCTCGTCTCACAGATTTTCTGAATTTGGTGGGTTTTGTCGCTTTGTTGCTGGGATGTGTAGGGGTTGCCAGTGCTGTCTATGTCTATGTGCGGGAAAAGCGAGAGACTGTCGCAGTCTTGAGATGTCTGGGAGCAAGTGGAAGGCAAGCCAGCCTGATTTTCCTGATTCAAATTGGGATCATGGGACTGATTGGCTCTGGTCTTGGAGCGGTTCTTGGGGTCTTCATTCAAACGGCTCTTCCAGCAGTATTGGCAGATTTTCTTCCCGTACAAACGAACTTTCACCTCTCTGTTCCAGCCCTCCTGAAAGGAATTTTGATGGGAAGTGTCATCGCTTTGTTGTTTGCCATGGCTCCCTTATTGGCGATTCGGAAGATTTCTCCCCTTTCTGCGATTCGAGCTTCATATGAAGGAGGAAGTCAGCAAAGAGATCCCTTGCTCTGGCTGGTCTATGGCTTGATTACGGCCTTTATTCTTGGCTTTAGTTATCTGCAAATGGGAGGATGGGGACAAGCTGCTATCTTTACTGCCGGACTTGGACTTGCCTTTTTGATCCTGGTCGGTACAGCCAAACTGATCATGTGGGCAGTCAGACGCTTTTTTCCCTCTGGTTGGAGTTACCTCTGGCGTCAAGCACTTGCCAATCTCTACCGCCCCAATAATCAGACATTGACCCTGATGGTCTCCATCGGATTGGGAACTGCTTTAATCACAACGCTCTATTTTGTTCAGGGATTTTTGCTGAATGAGGTCGAATTGGCAGACAAAGGCAATATGCCGAATATGGTTTTGTTCGACATTACTACAGAACAAAAAGACAAAGTATCTGACTTGGCGCGCTCCTATGAGATGCCAATCATTCAGGAGGTGCCAATTGTCACGATGCGCTTATCCAATATCAAAGGATATAGCCAACAAGAATGGAGAGAACTTCCTGAACCAGACAGTTTGAAAGAAAGAAGAGGCAGGAGAGGAAGAGGAAGACGGAGAGAGGGTCGCTCCACCTGGATGTTTCGTAGGGAATATCGGGCGACTTTTAGGGATCACTTGATCGATTCTGAAACACTTACTTCCGGAGAATGGCATGGAACAGCTGAGCCTGGAGGTCCGATTTACATTTCTATTGAAGAAGAATTCGCCAAGGAAGATCTACAGGTTGACATTGGGGATGAATTGATCTTCAACATTCAGGGCGTTCAGGTTCCTGTATTGGTAGGCAGTTTTCGTGTTGTGGATTTCCAGCGCATGCAAACCAACTTTATGGTCGTCTTTCCAGCAGGCGTCCTCGAAGAAGCGCCTCAGTTTCATGTGCTCATGACCCGAGTTGAGGACGAAACGACCTCCGCTGCTTTTCAACGTTCTGTTGCCCAGACCTATCCCACGATCTCTCTGATTGATCTTGGGTTGGTCCTCACCACCTTGGAAGACATTCTGAACAAGGTTTCTTTTGTGATTCGATTCATGGCCTTGTTTAGCATTTTGACTGGTTTGATCGTATTGGCAGGTTCTGTGATCATCAGTAGATTTCAGCGGATTCAGGAGAGTATCTTGTTGCGAACCCTGGGTGCAAGTCGCCGTCAGGTTCTCAGCATCAATGCTTTGGAATATTTCCTTCTGGGATTGCTCGCCTCTATGACTGGCGTCATTCTGTCCTTAGGGAGCAGTTGGGGATTAGCGGTGTATTCTTTCGAAGTAGTCTTTGTGCCAAATGTAGTACCGATGTTGGTGGTTGTGGCCTTGATTACGAGCTTGACCATCCTGATCGGACTATTGAATAGTCGCGGTGTCCTCAGCAAGCCTCCACTTGAGGTGCTGAGAAAGGAGGCCTAGCTTCATGCTATCCCTCACTCAAGCATTCGCAGCTCTGATCGAGAGTCAGGTATCTTTGGAGGACTTTCCAGACTCCTTCATAGGTTCGATCCCAGGAAAACTTCTGCCTTTGGCTCCGACCTTTTCGAATCAGCATTTCTCGTAATAAGGGTTCTTTTGACAGTCGCAGCATGGCAGCAGAAATCTCCTCTGGATGAAAGGGATCTACCTCCAAAGCTGCTCTTCCATATACTTCTGGCATGCAAGTTACCGAAGCACAAATGATGGCTGTCTCTGCACACATCGCCTCGAGGATGGGCAAACCAAATCCTTCAAAATAAGGAACAAAGGTCAAGCCAATTGAAGCCGCATACAGGGCATTCAGTTCTTCGCCATATTTGGGACCAGTGAAAATGACATCCTCTCTGAATCGCATATTGGCATGTGTCTCATAAATCCCCCTGTATTGCCAGCCTTTCTTGCCAACGATGAGCAGTTTCACCTCTTCCTCCGTTTGTTGCCGAAATCGATCGAAAGCCAGGAGCAATCTACTCAGGTTTTTACGTGGCTGGATGGTCCCCACAAACAAAAAATATCGTGCCCCTCCCGTATACTGTGTTCGAACTTCATGTTTCCTTAGTACTGAAATCGGTTGAAATTCAGAGCTATTGCCATTATAGGAAACCGTAACCTTGTATGGTGCCAACTGATATCGCTGGATCAAATCTTGCCTGCAATGGTTAGAGACGGTAAGAATATGATCGGCTAGCTGCGCATAGCGAGGGGAGAAATAGCGCAGATAAGAAGAGGCTAGTGGCGGGGTATCTCTGGGAAAGTATTCATAGGCGATGTCATGAAAAACCGCAATCTTTGGAATATCCGGTACCGGGCTAAGATAGAACTCAGGCGAAAAAAACAAACTGGGTTGCAGGGACTTGAGCTTGCGTTTGAGCATGTGATGAAACCAGACATACCATAAAAATGGATGTCTGGCTTGGGGAGGAATTACGTATGGATCAACATTGGGTCCATAGATAAATCGCTGATCAAAGGGCCGGTCAAAGAGGAATGAAAAGCGAATCTCAGGATGTCGCTGAACCATGCGTGAAAGAACTTCGTGAGCATAGCGACTGATACCTTCGGTGCTGTAGGGCAGTAAGAGACGTGCATTGACCGCAATGTGTGCAAGTGTGTGTTTCATGGAACATATCAGATCCAGGGGAATGAGCCGTGTCATTCCAGGAAATAAGAAAATGAAAAGATGGTTTGGATCAGTTGTCCTGTCAACGGGAGGATGATGCAAAGTGCTGCATGAGGGGAAATTATTTTTTGAAAAATATTTCTCTCCTCATGAAGGAGAAAAAATGTACAAAACGTTAAGCAACTGCATAACCTGTATGAGGTCTCTTGTACGAAGCATGAAACGCCAATACTATATCCTCTTTCGACTCAGAGCATGTTTGTTGCCCCCAAATCTATTGCCACCTTTCCTTCTTCATATTCAATTCGATAGGGGTCATGCGTAATTTCCCATCCTTCATTTTCCAAAGCGACTCTAACGTCTTCATGGTAAAAATCTTTTGCTGGCATAGACAGTATCCTGTTTTTTAAAGATAATCAAAGCCACTCATCTGCACAAATTTCAAATCTGATCCTAAAAAAAACGCAAGGCAATCCATAGACAGCCCTGCGATACATTACGTTCTTTACTAATCGTGAGAAAAATGCCTTATTCCTCCCGATCAGATTGCACAATCAACTGAGGTTCTGTATCCTTCGCTACAGGAGGTGTGTTTTTCTTGGGGCTTGTACTGGCTGAAGCTACAGCAGTCTGTGAAGCTGTACTACAATTGCTTTTCATGGCCTTTTTGTTGCAGCTTGGCTTAGTAGAAACCAGACTACTTAACCATCCCGCTGGGCTACAGTTTGCATCTGTCTTACAAATTTTTTTCCCATCTACACAACAAATAGGTGGGCATTTGGGATCTGTTGGATCACATGCTTTCTGAGCTACACTCATGGTTTGCAAGCCCAGGAAGACAGATAAAAACACAGTCATTGCTTTGATCATTGACATAATTCAATAAAAATTTATGGTGAAAAATGAATGCTTCAAAGCTCGCTCCTATCCGGCCGCCTATGGGTGAAAGGAAGGTTATTCTTGCTCAAACAAACGTTAAAAAAGTTAAAGAGATGTTAAAAGCATGGAAATGGCGAAGAAGGATTCGAACTTACGGATATGAAACTGAGCAAAACAACCATTATTGGCATCATTGGTCTGACAGCCTTTGCATTGGTCGGTCTGATGATCATTCAGGCTTACTGGTTGCGGGAGGGCATCGCTTTGTACGAGGCGCAAATGAGCAGCCGAATTTCAATCCTGAATGAACGAATCTCACAGGAAATTCAACGGGATGAGGAATTGATGCACAACATTCTGCACGTTCAGGAAAATGGCCGATTTCCCTATTTGTTCAGCCAGAAGGCTCATCTCAAAGAAGTCGAAGTAAGAATCAAAGCACATATCGACCGCGTCTTTCAACTGCATCAACTAGACATGGAGTACGATCTTTCTGCCATGTTCGAGCGACAAGGGATTTGCTGGTTTCCGGCATTGAGTTCTGCCGGATCCACAGTTTCTCCAATGGGATGCGCCAATGAGATGTTGTGTTTCCAACCAACACAACAAGCAGGGTACTTTGACCTTGGGCTTAGCTATCACGCTGGCTGTGCCCCCGTACCCAAGGAATTGATTTGGTTGGGTGTGAGTACGGTTCTGTTCGTCTTGATTCTGATTGGCACATTTGGGTTCACCATCTTTGCGGTGCACAGGCAAAAGAAACTCTCAGAACTCAAGACAGATTTCATCAACAACCTCACACATGAATTCAAGACACCCATTTTCTCGATCAATCTTGGAGCAAAAATGATACAGGAGACACAACAGGTTCAATCCAGTGAAAAGCTCCAAACCTATACGCAACTCATTCTCAGGGAAAATCAGCGGCTCCGAGATCAGGTTGACAAAGTCCTCCAAATCGGCATGATGGACTCAGGAAATGTCTGTCTCGACAAAGACCTGATGGATGTCCATGAGTTGATTGACCATACTGCGCAAAGTTTTGAAACCTTGATTGACGAACGGGAGGGCAGCTTAAGTCTGGACTTTCAGGCAAAAAAATCCCTCATCTTTGGAGATCAGGCACGATTGAGAGACCTCTTTTATAACCTTTTGGACAATGCCTACAAATACAGTCCAGAAACCCCACATATCACCATTCGGACAGAAGATTACAACAAGGGCATCAAGGTTCGAATCAAGGACCAAGGCATCGGGATGAACCCAAAAGTCCTGCAACAGATGTATACGAAGTTTTACAGGGCAGATGGCGGAGATGTACATGATGTCAAAGGATTTGGACTTGGATTGAGTTATGTCAAAAGCATTTTGGACCTCCATGGCGGCCAGATTCAATGCAACAGCTGTCCCGGAAAAGGAAGTGAGTTTATCGTGCATATTCCAATGACATGAACCATTTATGACAAATCCTTTGAAAGATATGGAATTACTCCTGGTAGAAGATGATCAAAGCCTTGGATACATTTTGTCTGAATATCTGGCCATGCACGGATTCTCCGTAAGCCAGGCTGCAGATGGTGAAGAAGGAGCTGAGATGTTTCGCCAACAACGATTTGATCTCTGCATTCTGGATATCATGCTTCCAAAAAAGGACGGCTTTACCCTCGCAACAGAAATTCGCAAAGTAGACCCCCTCATTCCCTTGATCTTTCTCACTTCCAGAGCCTTAAAAGTTGACAAACTCAAGGGCTTTCGACTGGGAGCAGACGACTATTTGGTCAAACCAGTTGATGAGGAAGAATTGATCGCCCGAATCAAAGCAATCCTCAAGCGGTCCAATTATGTTGAGACTTCCCCGCATCCGAGGAAACAGAAGCCATATCAAATCGGGCAATATCTCTTTGATTTTTCCAACCAACAATTGCGCCTTCAGGATCACCTACAGACCCTTACGCGCAAAGAAGCTGATATCCTCAGAAGCCTATGTGAAAACATGGGACAGATCACAGATCGAAAACAAACACTCCAGGACATTTGGGGGGGAAATGACTACTTCAATCGGCGAAGTATGGATGTCTACATTTCGCGATTGAGGAAATATTTGAACCAGGACCCTCATGTGAAAATTTCGAATGTTCATGGAAGAGGATTTGTATTGTCTGTCCAGCAATAGGATATTCGTACCATGAATCCACTTCGTATCGCAGCCGCACAATTCCAACCAAAAGATGGCGACAAAGCCTACAATCTCTCTGTCATTGAATCTCTCACAGCTCAGGCCAAGGCAGAAGGAGCCGATGTCATCAGCTTCCATGAGATGTCCATCACTGCTTATACCTTCACCAAGCATCTCAGCGAATCCGAGATACATGAATTGGCCGAACAAGTTCCCAATGGCCCCAGTACCCACCATCTTATCTCCCTCGCCAATACCTATGACATCACCATCCTCGCTGGTTTGGTGGAGGAAGAGGAAGGCAATATCTACAACACCTATCTCTGTGTGAATCCAGAAGGATTTGTCGCCAAATTCAGAAAACTACATCCTTTCATTAGCAGCTTCATGAAACCGGGAGGAGGTTATGTTACCTTTGACATCAAAGGATGGACCTGTGGCATTCTGATCTGCTATGACAACAATGTCATCGAAAATGTACGAGCCACCACTTTGCTTGGTGCTCAGGTAATTTTTGCCCCTCATGTTACCTGTTGCACCCCTTCCTCCATGCCAGGAAGGGGATATGTGGAGGATTCGCTTTGGCAAAACCGACATCTCGATCCGATTCCACTACGCATGGAATTTGATGGTCCCAAAGGCCGGGAATGGCTCATGCGATGGCTTCCAGCCAGAGCCTATGACAATGGCGTCTATTATGTCTACACCAATCCTATTGGCTATGATGGCGAGCATCTCAAAAATGGAAATTCGATGATTCTCGATCCATATGGCGGTGTGATCAGCGAGATTCGCTCATTTGAGGATGACATTACCCTGTCGACACTTACTCCAGACAAGTTGACTCAGGCAGGCGGGTACAGATACCGAAATGCCAGACGACCAGATTTATACAGAGAGATCTTAGGCCAGGAACATACGCCCACAGTCAAACCGATCTGGATGAAGAACGCCTAGACAGGGTAGTTGAAGGGAAATAAGGGGCATAAGGCTTGATGGTGAAGCAGAACCTCATTTCAAATCTTGATTGCTCAATGCTCATTTAGGAAATCAGGTAAACAATGAATGATTTACAACGCCACAACCAGAATCGTTGGAACAATCTTGTTGCAAATAAGGTCGTTTGCTCTCTGCCCTACCTATCCATCACAGAAGAACAGGCACATAATAGCATCAGCGGACACAAATGGTTAGGAAAACTTGCTGGCAAGAAGGTCTTATGCCTAGCTTCTGGCGGCGGGCAACAAAGCATGGCCTTTGCGAAACTTGGCGCAGAGGTGAGTGTTACCGATCTCTCTGACAGACAATTGGAAAAAGATCAGGAGGCTTCTGACAGCAATAAACTCCCTATCCGGATCATACAGTCAGACATGCGGGATTTTAGCCATTTTCAGGAGGATGAATTTGACATCATCTACCAACCCTATTCCATCAATTATGTGCCCGATGTTCGCGAAGTCTTTGATGGCATCGCCCGATGTCTCAAACAAGATGGGATCTACTATCTGATGTTTCACAATCCAATCTCCCACGGCTCATGGACCAATGGCTCTTGGGGAGGTCCTTGGAAGCCAGAAGAGTTGTGGCGAGGGCATGCCTATCCCATCCGCCATCCCTACCAGGAGGGCCTGGCCATTCAATACGAATCCCCCAACTGGTTGTACACAGATCGGGAAGGAGTAGAGCATTCTGTCCCTGCCCCCCAGGAATTTAAACACACCCTCAGCACCATGATCAATGGGCTGCTCAATCGGAATATGCACATATTGCAATTTCAGGAATGTGGCCTGCCTTCCCCAGAAGACATGCAGGAAATTGGTTCCTGGGAACACTACCAGGGCCATGCAGCTCCCTGGTTCGAAATGTGGACAAAGAAAAAAGGCTAAGTTTCAACATTCAACAGAAACCAAACAATCTCTCAGTTTGACTTCCTAAAAAAAAATCCCTCAATCTGTCACACTCCCCTCTCGATTTCACTCCAAGAGATAAACACTTAATCACTATCTCTTATGATTGACATGACAAGCACCTCCACCACGCAGAACATTCACATACGATCTTCTTATGACAAGGTCTTTGACTACCTCCAACAGCCCGTCAACCAACGTGAATGGGCCATCCATTTTGTCAAGGATGTCAAAGAAGGCCCAGACGGCTATATCGCAGTCTTGCCGTTTGGGGAATTGCCATTGAAAATGCATTCTGACAAAACCACTGGTATCTTGGACATGGAATTGGGCCAATCACGCATTCCGACCCGGCTTATTTCCAAGGGTCCCAATGAATGTCTCTACATTTTTACCCTTTTCAGACCAGAAGGCATCTCAGATATGGAATGGCTTCAGGTCGCCATTCCCAACTTGCGAGAAGAACTGTTTAGCTTGAAGCAAATTCTGGAGCGATGAGATCAGAGCAAGAAACACTTCACTTGATCCAACAAGCTGTTCAGGGAGACAAACTTGCCCTGAACAGCCTTATTGATGACATTCAGGGATTTGTCCTGCAGCTTGCCCGAAATATGTTGTACGATCCAGAAGATGCCAAAGACGCCGCACAAGAGATTCTGATCCGAATCACTACCCATCTCAGTCAGTTCGAAGGCAGAAGTGCATTCAGGACCTGGTGTTATCGCATCGCAAGCAATCACATTCTTACTGTCCTTACCCACAACAAAACTCGCAGCCTACCCTCTATGAAACAATTTGCTTATGAATTGTCGCAAGGGCAGCGGCAGAACATTCAATTCACAGAAAATGAGGGAGAAAGACAATTGCTCATACAGGAAGTCAAAATATCCTGCTCACAAGGCATGCTGCAATGTCTGAATGTCCAGAGTCGTATGGTCTACATCCTGGGAGAAATTCTTGATTTCAACAGCAAGGAAGGGAGCTATATTCTGGAGATTACCCAAGAGAATTTCCGCACCATTTTGTCCAGAACACGAAAAAAGATGCATGCCTTCCTGCGCAACAATTGTGGATTGGTCCATGCGTCTAATTCTTGTCGATGTCATAAGAAGGTAGACCATGCTATCCAAACGGGAAGAATTCGTCCACAGAAGTTGGTATTTGCCAGTCCGCAGCGAAGGGAGGAAGTTGTCCGCCAACTCGATGAACTGATGGAGTATTCGTCTCTGTTTCGAAGCAACCCCACCTATCAGTTAGCATCAGATAGACTGAATGAGTTGAAACAATTGTTGTTTCGGATAGTATAAAGGACAAGCGGAGGCCAGAGAAATCCTTTAGTTGGCGAATCCTTCAAATCGGATAAGCACTTTTGCTGGGGTGGATGACAAATGTCACAAATCAAGAGATTTCGCCCTCTTGGACCTCTTCCACGCAGCCCCGTTTCTCCTCGGCCAGGAGAAACAACCCTACAAACCAATCGGGAACTATGAAATCTGTCGTACACCCTTTTGCTTTTCCCGCTGTTACGCATGAGCTTTTTCTGTTATCTTTCGACTCTCTGTACAAGATAGATTGATTGATTCCTATGATGAACGGCCCAAATCCCAATACTCGCTTTCCGATGAAGGACATAGAACGATTGTGTTTTCTCAAAAACATCATCACTCATCCCAATATTATCGTCGGAGATTATACCTATTATGACGATTTTGAGTCGGTCGATAATTTTGAGAAACATGTACGTTATTTGTTTGACTTCAGTGAGGACAAGCTCATCATTGGAAAATTTTGCATGATCGCCTCCGGGGTCGAATTCATCATGAATGGGGCCAATCATTTGGTAGATGCAATCACGACCTATCCTTTTGCCGTATTTGGAGAAGGATGGGAGCAGGCTATGGAGGGAAAATCCTACCCATACAAAGGAGATACTGTGATCGGCAATGATGTCTGGATTGGCTATAAGGCTGTGATCATGGCTGGTGTCACCATAGGGGATGGTGCGATCATCGGTTCTCATTCAGTTGTTACCAAAGATGTGGAACCATATTCCATTGTAGGTGGAAACCCAGCTGTTCTGATTCGGAAACGCTTTTCAGATCAGGATATTCAGCGGCTTTTGGCAATTCGGTGGTGGGATTGGGAAGTAGACAGGATTACACAACATGTTCAGACGCTCACTGGAAATTCCGTTGATGCCATTGAGCAGGCTGGATCAATTGGGTGACAGTCACTGGAACCTTCCCAGATTGGGGAAATAATAAGAAAAGTATTGACAGCTGTTTGAGCATGGACCCAAGAATCAGCAAAGTATACGATTATCTCAAGCTGAACTATCAGCGCAAAATCCTCTTACAGGATCTGGCAGATCTGGTGGAATTGTCTGCCTTTCATTTCCAGCGATTGTTCAAGCAGGAAGTGGGTCTCTCTCCCAATGAATGCCTAAATCGCATTCGGCTAGAACGAGCCCAACACTTGATGGTGCTGAACCCTGATGTCTCCTTGTCGGATATTGCACTTGATTGCGGGTTCTCTTCCTTGTCTACCTTCAGCCGGGCATTTTCGAATTTGTATGCCCACTCCCCTACTCAGTTTCGTCAACAATATCTGGACAACCCTGCCAATTTTTCGCTTCCACAACAACATTCCCTTCAGGTAGATATCGTCTCCATTTCCCCTATCAATATTTACTACTCGTATACCTCTGTGTTCGATAAACAACTAATGACTCATTTTGCCAAGGCCAGATCCTTTTGTGAAGCCGAGGGCATTCTTCACCCCTCCGGCAAGCGTTATGGGGCCTTCACTCACGTGCCTTTCCACGACCATCAAAATGAGTTGAATTATTATGCTGGCGTTCAAATTCTGGATGATCCGCAACTTCTCAAATGGGAACATACCTTTGTGATTCCTGCTGGGAGATATGCCAGATTTGAGATACAGAGTTCTTATCATCACATGCTGGATGAGATGATTCGTTTCAAAAAGGAGTGGCTAGATCATCAGCCCTTTGCCATCAGACAGGTGTTTGGGTTTGAGGAAATTGATCCACTGAGCAGCTCAGAGACCTATCCCACAATCAAGCGAAGTTTATTCGTGCCGATCCAGCGCACAAACTAGAGTTTCACGTCTTTCTCCCATCGTATTTCAGCTATTAGGAGAAGCAAAAACTGGACGAAGGCTAGAATCATTTGATCTTCAAAAAACCAAAATTATTGGGTTCAAAATTCTCTGCACCCGCAGCATCTGAGTCGGTTCCAATAATGAATCCCCCATCACTGGTCAGGCCAATATATTCTCCGGCATCATTGGATCGCGCATCCCCATAAATTCCTTCCCATTCCACTTCACCAGCAGCATCTACCTTGACAGCATATACCTGCCAGATATCCGATTTGCCTCTTGAATGACCTGAGGCTGAGTAAGTGTGTTCATCTCCTGAGCCTCCTACCAATACAAACCCACCATCAGGTGTTTGCCGGACACCATATGCTTCGTCATGGATATATCGCGGATCATATCCTCTTGGCTGACCAAATGTTTGGTGCCATTCTTCTACCCCCTCCTTATTGATTTTCATCAGAAGAAAATCCCAATTGACAACGCCATAGGAAGGAGAACGGGTATGTCCTCCGAGAATATACCCCCCATCCATTGCCACATCACAATCATAGCAATGTTCGTCACTATCTCCCCCATAGTTTTTGGCCCACAATTCGTTCCCTTCATTGTCGAGTTTGATGAGGTAAAAATCCTGCGGGTGATCAGGATCATTCATCCAATGGGTGGTGCAGATGATGTAGCCATCCTGATCCTTTCTGATTTTAGCCCCTTGGGAAGTAGAGAGTGGTTTCTCCCAAAGAAGTTCTCCCTGAGAGTTGGTCCGTAAGACAAATCCTTCAGATTCGTCGGCAATGAACACAAATCCGGGATCTGCATACGCTTTAAATCCTGTCACGAGAATGTCTCCATTGTCTGCCAGGGCGATGCCGCGAATTTTTCCATGGCCCGAATGCTGATAGGTTTGTTGCCAGACAGTCTCTCCTGAAAAACTGAGTTTGGCGAGATATCGTTGCTGCGATCCCTCCTGGGACAATCCTCCTCCAATCAGATAGCCATCACTGACTTCGTTCACGCAGACGCCCACATCAAATTTGTCCTTCTGCCCGATGATTCGTTGCCAGAGAAAATCTCCTTCCGCATCGATTTTGATCACCAGAATATCACTGGTTTCTCCACCTCCCGAGTCTTCGGTTTGGCCAATTCCCAGAAAGCCACCATCCGAAGTCTCCATCACCTCATGAATGTGTTCCCCTCTATCTGTGCCATAGCCCTTATGCCATTGGGTGGTAGGTGTATTGGAGGTTGAAGGTTCAGGTGGACCTGGATCAGGGGAAACATCATTATCTCCACAAGAAACCAACAAACAAAGAAAGAGGCTTGAGACAAAGCCTGAACAGATTGATCGAAAAAATGGATGCATAGTATTTGGATAATTGGCTCACTAGTCTGAAACCGACACTCATGATGGTTCCTGCTTCGACCTCTTGAAGGGATGGTACTTGAACAGGGGATTCCGCAGGGTTTCATTATCATTTTAGGTTCCGCAGGACTCAATAGGGATCGAGAAAGTGTTGGGTTAGGATTCCCGGATCAGGATCATTCATCCTCGTCTTCCTCCTCTTCGTCATCGTCTTCATACAATCGCTGGAGTGCAATATTCGCAAATCGAACCTCCGCATTTTCCGCTTGTAAACGGATCGGCCCTTCTGTAACCGTTCCGAAATAGCTGGGAAAACTTTCCTCTGGCCATACTTTGGCACTGGGAAATCCCATAAAGGTTGGTTTGTCGAGCTTAACCGCTTTGTGAATAACTGTGCCATTGAGGGTAACTGTTGCGACCCCCTGCATGAATTCGACCTCCATGCTCTGCCACTGTCCCGCAGGTCGGGAGGCTTCCGAATCAGGCGCTTTGAATCGATAGAAGGCTCCATTGGATCGGTCCGAGCTCGACTGACCGTAGGTATCCAGCAGAGAGATTTCCCAGGAACCATTGAGATATACTCCACTGTTTCCTTTCCATTCTCCTGTAACCCAATCCGGGGAGTCCGGGATCAGGAAATCGAATCGAAGGCGATAGTTGGTATAGTGCTGGCGGGTGATGATGTCTCCAAAGCCCGGTCTGGCAACAATCGCCCCATTCTCTATTTTCCATCTTGCTCCTGACATGGTATAGTCGATAGGCCCTTCAGAATTGGCGCGCAAATCGAGGTAGAGCATATTGGGAGGAATGGTTACATCATAGTGTTTCCATTGTGAGAGGTCTGATCCATCAAACAGCATTTCCCACTCTTCTCCATTGAATGCTGGAGGAGCAGGAATCTCCTTCTTGGGCGGAGAATATGCCACGGACTCGCTGACCATCTCCATTTCTTTTCCTTTGGAGAGCACCCCTCCTTCAGGCACTTCATATCCCAATGCCCAAAAAACAGAATTATAGAACAGATTCTGAAAATAGTCTGCCTTCAGATCTCCTACCCTATAGCTCCCAAGCGTAATCATGGCGCGCCGCGCGCCTTCATGGTCGTACGCCCATGCCACTGGGTAGTTAGGAGAATCATAGCTATCATTGCCTATTCCTGGACTGTCTTTTCGATCTCTAAAATGACCATATGAGAATACAAGCGGGGTCACTCCTTCTGTCAGTGGTACTGATACATAAGGGCCCTCTCCTTGTCCCCACTTTCTGGAAACGCCCCTGACCATGGGATGGTCTGCATGTTCTGGATTGACTTGACAGACGATTCGGTCTGTATAGTGAGTTTTATAGTGTCCCCCAAAATAGGTCGGTGAAAAGGTTCTGTCCTTCCAAAAGGCATGGGTCGTTGTTCGTATCGCAACGGCTGGTTTGCCTGCCTCAAAATGCTCCATGAACATCTTGAGAGAGGTGGGTTCCCAATTACGGAATCGCATGAAGACCACCATGAGGTCGGCTTCCTTGATCTGCTCAGCTCCCGGCAGTACAGTTGGTTTGGGGTCATGATCCGGGTCAGTATCCGCTCCAGGGGCATCATCTCCAATGTAGATCACATTCCATCCGTACTCCTTTTCCAGTTTTTTGGCGAATGGCTTCATCCGCTTGATGGATTGGTACTCATCCCCTCCTGTCACAAAGACAACAGTTGGGGCTTTGGAGGGAGATTGGGCCTGAAGATGGAGGTTCAGTCCCAAGATCAGATGGGCAATGAGGATTGGCCACAATGCCGCTATGGTTCTGTTCATCATGTTGATTCGCTGTGTGCAATTATTGGGTTTTGATCAGCTTTCCTGTCTTGATTGCCCTCAAGGTGGACAATTGGTAGATATAAACGCCTTCTCGCAAGGTGTTTTCCAGTACATTAATGCTCATGGTTCCAGGTTCTGGCATCCACCTTTTGTCAAGCAACACCACTTTCCCTCTAAGATCCATCAGGCGAAAGTCGATCCAGCCAATGTCTCTTTCCTCCACCTGAATGTTGAGTTGCCGATCAAAAGGTGTGGGATAGACTTTTGTCCGTTGGAGATCTGCTGCATCGGGAGTCAGGACAAGAGAGCTTTCCTGATTGCCACTCCCTTCCAGCAAATGAATCAACTGATTCGCTTCCAGGTAGGGAAAATATTCCTTATTGCCCTTGGGCCAGGTGACTTCCACCTCTGCCACTGCCAGATTGTTCCCCAAGCCAAAATGAATCGGCTTGATGCTTTGGCCAAAAAGGTTGGCGCCGGAATGGTAGCGATAATAGTGGGTATTCTCACAGGTGATCCGAACCGATGCGCCAAGGGCATCCTTGTTTGCTGTAGTCGATTCGAGTGTAAATTGAATCCAGTTTGAGCCTTCTGTATGTGTTTCTATGAGGGTATTTTGGTAAAAACTCAGCTTGGCTGCCCGATTCCCGACAAGCATGTCCAGATCCCCGTCCAAATCTGAATCAAACACTTCCAACCCTCTGGCGATGGCCGCATTGTTCACCCCAAGACTTCTCGATATGTTGTGGAATTTTCCTTTAATCTGTTCAAAAAAGACATTTTCGTCCCCTCTTCCAGCGCTGAGGGTCATGCCATTTACCACATAGAGATCTTCGTCCATGTCGTGATCCGCATCAAAGAATCGCGCTCCCCATCCCCAGCCGGTATCCTCAATCCCAACACTCTTTGCCTTATCCACATACATCCCATCTTCTTGTCCTACAAAAAATGGATTGGGTCTATGACGAAAAATGTTGGTTACATAGATATCGAATCTCCCATCGTGGTTGAAGTCGCAGATGTCCACCCCCATTCCATCCCCGTCATCTTCGAGGCCATAGGCCCCGGTTGCTTCCTCGAATGTCCCATCACCAAGATTCAGAAACAAAAAATTGGCGCCAAAATCATTCACCACGTACAAATCTGGCAATACATCGCCATTCACATCCAGGGGAATGCTTGCCCAGGTTTTGCTGGTGTCGTTCAGGCCTGACTCTATGCTCAGATCTACAAACTTGCCGTTGCCTTCATTGCGATAATGCCGATTTTTCTTCAACCAATCACTCACGTACAAATCCAGATCCCCATCCAGATCAAAATCCCACCACAATCCGTTGGAACTATAGCAATCATAGCATCCCTTGACACCAGCTTCTTCGGTCACATTCCGAAATTGTCCATTGCCTTCATTGTGCCACAATTCATCCTCTCCATTGTTGGCCAGGAACAGATCTGGATATCCGTCATTGTCATAATCGCCCCAACTGGCTGACATGCGATCTCCCATCCAGCCACTTCTCAGGCTATAATTGGGAGCAAACAGATTGGATTCGCGTGTAACGTCCTTGAACTGATTGTCGCCATTGTTTTGCAGCAATCTGCTCCAACTTTGTCGATTGCCTGCTTCGTAGCGGTGAATACTGACAATAAATACATCCAAATCACCATCCTGATCATAATCTGCAACGGCCACGCCATTCGCATCTTCGATCACACTGACTTGCTCAAAACTTTTGAGCAGTTCGAAACTTTGGCCAGTCAATTCTCCATAAGGCAGAAGGCATGCACTGCTAAGCAGCAGGAAGGAATACAACTTTTCCATCATCATCAATCATTGTTGTTTGAGTAGTTTTCCTTTTTTTTCTATCCCCTCTCCCAGAATATGGTACAGATAGAATCCTGGACTAAGCAGGGGATCAATCATCAGAGGGGTGATGAGATCTTTTCCGAATGGACCTGGATAGGTTTCTTTCAGAATGGTTTTCCCGCCAATATCTGTCAGACGAAGAGAAATATCGCCTTCAATGTCTTCCCCCAATCGAAGCCATAACTGATCTTGAAAGGGGGTGGGAAAAACAGTGGAAGTAGCATCGGGGGTTTCTGGAATGACTCGTGTTCCATTTCCCTCCACCAAATCCACAAACTGGTTGGCAGCAAATGGGCCAAATACTTCTTTCAGCCCTCCTGGCCAATCGACCTGAATGCGGTCCACCAGATGATGTTCAGCCAATCCGACATGAACAGCTTTGATGCTTTGGCCAAATAGATTGACCCCGGAATGATAGCGGTGAAGTACTCGTTCTCCGAAATGAATCGCAAGCGTTGCGCCAAAAGCATTCTTGTTGCTTCTTGTGCCTTCCAACTGGATTTGTATCCAATTCGCATTCGACCCAGCACCTTTGAACGCATGTCGATACAAGACTGCATGTGCATCCCGATTTCCCAGGACCATATCCAGATCTCCATCCATATCCATATCAAACACTTCCAGTCCCATCCCTTTTTCAGGATCGTCCACGCCTAGTTCTTCCGAGATATCCTCAAAAGTCGAAGAGGCATTCAAGAAGAATCGGTTCTGGTCGCCTTCGGCTACAGGAGAGTCAAAGCCATTGACCACATATAGGTCTTCATCTCCATCGTGATCGACATCAAAAAAGCGCGCGCCCCATCCCCAACCTGTATCGTGGACCCTCAGCGATTCAGCCTGGTCTGTAAAGCGACCATCGTCTTTTTTGACAAAGAAGGGATTGGGGAGGTAGGAAAAAATATTGGTGACATAGATATCGAATAGTCCATCATTGTTAACATCACAGACATCTACCCCCATGCCATTTCCATTATTGGTCAAGCCGATCTGTCCCGTTATTTCTACAAACACATCATTGCCCTTATTTCTCAAAAATCGATTGTCGGAATTGTCATTGATGATATAGAGATCGAGCCATCCATCTCCATTCTGGTCAATCGGTAAGCAAGAGAAGGTGTGCCGTTTGTCATTCAATCTGGTCTTCTCTGATATATCTGTGAATCCTTCAGCTCCATCATTTCGATACATCCGATTGGGTTTGATCCAGTCGCTGACGGTCAGATCCAGATCTCCATCCAAATCGTAATCCCACCAGACGGCATTCGAGCTATAACAATAGAAGCAGCCTTCCACGCCCATTTCCTGACTCACATTCCTGAAGGTTCCATCTCCTTCATTGTGCCAAAGTTCATCCAGGCCATAGTTGGAAAGGAAAATATCTGGATAGCCATCGTTGTCATAGTCTCCCCAGCTTGCGCCCATCTTAGCGCCATTGGTTCCATCTCTGGTTTGTGCTTGCCAATTGATCAGGCGAGCATCCTGAGTTACATCCGTAAAGCCTTCTCCCCCCTCATTGCGCAACAATCGACTCCATGTTTGTTCATTATTTGGGTCAAATACTTCTGAGGCAACCAGATAGAGATCCAAATCTCCGTCCAGATCATAGTCTGCAACAGCAACTCCCGTGGAATTTGTCAGCTGACTTTGATGAGAAAATTCCTGAACCAACTCAAAACTCTGACTGCTCAGCCCAAGTGGAATGAACAAAAAGAGGCTCAATAGCCATCGTTGAGGAGAGAGCAGGAACACCATAAGGAGGTAGACAGGTCAAGAAACAAACGCAAAGACGGGTAGGAATTCACTGATCGTTGAGTCTTACCGTCTTTGCGTTCAAAATAGGGCTTATCTGGCTATCAGCCTAAAGGACTGTTAGTTCCAGAGTGGATTCTGGTCCAGAAGTTCATTTGAGTTCACCTCTCCCAATGGAATTGGGAAATATTTATGCTTCTCAAAGTTGATGTTGGAGGCGCCATCGGGGAATCCATGTGACTGCAAGGTTTCGACGAGAGTACCCCATCGAATCAGGTCATAATAACGGGTTCCTTCCATGACGAATTCCATGATACGCTGATGCTCAATTTCATCCATCAATTCATCTGTATTGCCAAAGGTCATGGTTGACAATTCTGCTCGTTCCCGTACTTGATTCACTGCATCTGCTGCATCCGCCAGAGATCCGCTAGACATAGCAAGGGCTTCAGCATACATCAGGAGAATATCTGCGTAGCGAAGGATTCTTTCGTTGTTCACGGCTGGCCCATCCAGATAGCATGCCAAATCGACCGGGAGGTATTTTCTGAACCATCCGTCAAAGTTCCCGCCATCACTACTGGCATCACACCCATTTCCTAACAGCTCCTCATCCCAGGCATTGAATACAACACGGCATCCTATGTCCATGGTAACAATGATATTTTCATACTCAGTCTCTTCTACCGGGTCCCAGCAGCCCATGAGCAACACTCCTTCAATATTGGCATTGGGCACTAACTCAGCAACTGCACCTACCCAGAATCCATCCTCTCCTGTCAGGTCTTCTTCCCAGCAATCGAGGCCGCCACCGCCGCCGCCACCGCCGCCGCCGCCATCACCACATACCAATCCATCTCCCAAGTCTGCAAATTCGACACCGAAGAGGGACAATCCTCCTTCAAAATATAGAGTATTCAATAGACGAGTGTCAAGTTCTCCATTGACATTCATCTCTTTAGACATTTCATTGAAAATCCACTCGGAAGGCTTGGAAATAATCTCTCCAGAGATTCCTGGTACACTCGCATTTCCTGGCCGAGGCTGAGTTACTGAATACGATCCAGAAAAGACATCATACTGCGCTTCGTACAAAGATTCTACATTGTTCTCGTTTTCGGACAAGAAGTTGTCCAACCAGGTTTCGACCAGGGCATATTTGCCCATATCGATGATTTCCTTGAATTCCGCGGCAGCTGTTGCATAGTATGAATTATCGCCAAGATATCCGGCACGATACAGATACAACTTACCCAGAAATCCCATCGCGGCTCCCTTGGTCACCCGACCAGGAAGGTCCTGATCTTCAGGCAATCCAGCTTTGGCTTCCGTGAGATCAGTTATTGCCTGATCCCAGACTTCTTCTATCGATCCAGCTTTGGGATTGTTGAATTGCTCTTCTGATTCAGCTGGCTCTAATACGATTGGCACCTGACCATAGAGATGCGCCAATCGAAAGTAGGCTGCTCCTCTGAAAAACTTCGCTTCTGCGATGAGCGAACTTTTCATTTCAGCAGAAGAAAATTCGATATTCTCGATTTCCTTCAGCATGGTATTGACTCGGAAGATCAAGGTATAGGAATCGAACCAGAATCCATCAGATATACCATTGATAGGAGTATTGACGAAGGTATAAAACTGATTAAATTGGGCGAAGTCCGGTGCGGCCAATGCCACGGCATCGCTTCTCAGATTGGAGGCTTCTGGGGCGCCATTCCATACGGAATTGAAGGTTGGGTATAGAGTCACCATCGCAGCTTCTACATCTCCTGGCGAAGACCAAAAACTGGCTGAGGTGATGGCATTCGGATCAGTAAGATTCAAAAATTCTTCTGTACATCCTGCAAATGAGAGTGCAAGAAGTGAAAGAATGATTTTGGTATATAATTTCATCGTACTTGTATTCTATTAATTAAAAGGAAAGACTCACATTCAACAAAAAGCTTCGGTACTGAGGGGTGGTACCTCGGTCGATTCCTGCACTAAACCATCCATCTCGTCCCTGCTCAGGATCAATCCCGGTATAAGGAGAAATGGTGAACAAGTTCTGAGCTGCGAGGCTAATTCGGGCAGATCCTATCCCGACTTTGTCAGTAACTCCCTGAGAGATATTGTATCCGATCTCCGTCAGAGAAGCTTTCACAAAATCTCCTTTCTCCAGGTATCTGTCTGTTGCGGGATTGGAGTTCCAGTTTTCATCTATGTCAAATGGATTGTTCCTAGGCATATCAGAATTGGGATTGTTCACTTCATCATAGGCATTGAGCAGATCAGCACTGAAGTTGTCATATCCATATGGCTGCTCGATCAGATATCGGGGGCCATTGAAGACATGATGTCCGAAGTTTGCATAGAGGTTCATGGAAAAATCAAATGCTTTGTAGGAAGCATTGATGTTGAGTCCACCGGACCAGGGAGCACGTCCCAAACCTGCAAATTGCCGGTCTCCTTCTGTCGTAATGACTCCGTCTCCATTGGCATCGATGAATTTGATATCACCAAGCTGCGCTTCAGGTTGGATCAATTCTCCATCAGGACCTACATGCGCATCAATTTCGGCTTGCGAACGGAACAAGCCATCGGTCTTGATCAGCCAAAATTCAGAGGGGGCTCTGCCTTCATAAATTTCTATGACATGCGGCACATCCCATTCTGGAGCTTCTCCAAACATGACATCTTCAGGAATCGCAGTGAGAACGGTATTGATATAGGACGCATTCAGTCCGATTCGAAATTTCAAGTCTCCAATGGATTCGTTGTACTGAAGTCCGATTTCAATTCCGGTATTATCAATCAAGCCATCATTATTAGGAATTTCCCCGCCACCTGCTGACCCTGGAATAATCAGGCTGGATACAAGACGATCTGTGATTCTTTCAAAATACTCAACTGAGCCGGAGATCTTGTCATTGAATAATCCAAACTCGATTCCCACATTGGTAGTCTTGGATTCCTCCCAGGTAATCAAGGCATTGATCGGTCCTGGTGTGATGAGACCATCTACCAGGGTTCCGCCAAATGAGTATGGAATATAGCTCAAGGTGGCCTGCGGGGGATATACACCACTATTTTGGCGACCTAACACACCATAACCAGCTCTGATTTTGAAGTCAGAGATTGTTCCTTTGATGCCTTCCCAGAATTTTTCGTTTGAGACTCTCCATGCAGCAGAGACCCCAGGGAAGTTCCCCCATCGGACTGAAGGATCAAATCTTGAAGATCCATCTCTACGGAAATTCACTGTCAACAAATATCTGTTGTCAAAGGAGTAGAATCCCTGTCCAATGAAAGACACAAGTCTGTTCTTTGAATTGTTTCCAGACAGTCCGGTGAACAGTGGATTTGCGCCAGGCCCATCCAGGGTAGACGTAACATCAGACAAAAAGTCTGCCTTGAATCCGCCCAGATATCGATCGCTAAACTCTTGCAAGACATATCCTCCCAGCACATTGATTGAATGTTTGCCAAAGGTTCCGTTGTAGGACAGAAGATGGTCTATGTTCCAGTTCGCATCTCTGATTTGTTCTTCTTCAATACATCTTTCACAGTTGAAATATTCCTGGGGTTGGACCAGAGATCGCGTCCTGGAGTTGATGGAGGCATCTGTTTGGTTGTAAGAACCACTGACTTTATAGGTCAGGCCTTTGAGCAATTCCACCTCTGCAAACAGGTTTGCCTGTATATTGTCCTGCGAGATACGCTTGCTCCAGAATTGCTGATAATCCAGGGGATTTCTGATCAAGGCTTCCGGGTTATCTCCGCCCCCCCAATAGAAGGATCTCACTCTTGGATCAGCGGAGGGATCATTGGCAGGATCAGGGTTGACTCCATATGGTGAGAAGTAAGGCACCTGTGCGATTGCCTTATAATAGACGGATCGGCTAAAGGCATATGGTTCAGGAGCTGTAATTCCTCTGGATACTGCCAGAGATTGGCCTACCTTGATTCTTTTGTTAATGTTGAAATCACTGTTGGCGCGAAGGTTGGCTCGTTGGAATCCTGTTCCAAGGGCGATCCCGTCCTGATCTTTGTAGCCAGCAGATATTCGGTAGCTTCCAAAGTCGCCTCCACCAGATACAGAGAGGTCATGCGTCTGGGTGAATGCGTTGTTGTAGACCAGGTCATACCAATCGTAAGAAGAAAATTGTCCAGGATTGGCGATATAATCGAGGGCAGCTTGTGGCACCAATTCAGCCTCAGCGAGGTCATCTCCATACATACTTTGCATGATCTGGATATATTCCGCCGTATTGGCCACATTGGGGCCTTGAAAAGGCACCTGAGTCCCAACAGTCATGTTGTAGGTTACTTGTGGTTTGCCCTTACGACCTCTTTTGGTGGTCACGATGATCACCCCATTCGCAGCACGTGATCCATAGATGGCCGCAGCAGAAGCATCTTTCAGAATCTCAATAGATTCAATATCATTGGGGTTGATGTTTTCCAAACCAGTAGATTGGCGAATCCCATCCCCTGCTCCTACCACGTTTTCAAAGTCGACATTCTGAATACCAGAAATCTGCACTCCGTCTACAATCACGAGTGGAGGAGTAGCCGCAGATCCTTCAGGAGAACTAATCCCTCTGATGTTGAAGTTGAATGCAGCACCAGGAGATTGGTCAGTTGCATAGATTTGCACCCCTGTTACGTTGCCCTGCAAGGCCTGGGTCACGTCAGCAGTGGAGCGCTTTGCCATATTCTGGATATCAACAGATGCCACGGAGGAAGTCACATCCTTTTTGTTTCGGGAAACATATCCAATCACAACCACTTCGTCCAGAATGGTTGCATCTGCGACCAGACTGACATCGATATTCCTTCGCCCTCCAATGGTAATTTCCTGAGTAGTTCTTCCAATAAATGAAAAGATCAACACGCCATCAGAAGGTGCCTCGATAGCATATTGTCCTCTTTCATTTGTTACGGTTCCTGTTGGGGTTCCCTGGAGTCGGACTGTAACGCCAACCATCCCATCCCCTGTTTCGCTATCAGTAACAGTCCCGGAAATCTGTCCCTGTGCAAAGCTTTGGATTGTAAGCAGACTCATCAAAATAGCGAGTAGCCACGAAATTTTACACTTCATGAGATTTTTTTCAAGCATAATACATGTTAGATTAGGTTAGTAGTAGACTTACGAATAGAGGATTTCATACTTTCTAATAGTACAAAAGTAAGAGTTTTTTTATCCTAGACAAGTTCATGAAAAATATCGCTTCTTCTTTTTTGACAATAAAGCATCTATATTTTAGGCAAAGGAGTGCCCAAACAGACTCATATCGGTGCTATAGGCTCGTTTCTGGTCCCATAGATCTTGCCCCTTGAGCACAAACAAGACCATTCTTCTTTTCGTTGGCATCAAGATAGTTTTTCAAGGAGCTTCTTTTCTGGTGTTACACTATTTTCAAACATCAGTACCTTTGATATAACCAACGAAAAAGCACCCATTAAGGTGGCATCATCTTGAAAAGAGGACGGCAAAAGCTCTATTTTGTTTTCGACGGGCAACATACTACTCAGGCCTAAATATTCAGTTAGTTTCTCGAAGAAGATGGTCCCACTCCTTGTCAATCCTCCACTCATCACTATGGCAGATGGATTGAACAACTTGATCAACACATCTAATCCAATGGCGAAAAAGTGCATGGCATCCTCAAAGATCTCTGTGGCGAGTGGATCTCCCATTTTGGCAGCATCAATCACCTCTTTGGCAGAGAGGTCTTCAATATTCCCATTGACCAAAGACAGGATGAGACTTTCGGTATCAGACTCCTCTGTCAAGCGTATTTTGGCAATCTCTGCGATTCCATAGCCTGAAGAAAGAGCTTCCAGACATCCTTTGATTCCATCTTTTCCGACATATCTACTCTCTCTGTCCAGGACAATATGCCCCAATTCGCCCGTGAATCCCTTGCTGCCAAAATACCGATCTCCATCGATGATGATGCCGGCCCCTATCCCAAAGCCTGCATTGACACTGATAAAATTTTTGTATCGTTTCCCGATCCCATACAACAACTCGCCCAAAGCTGTGACGCGAGATACATTGTCATGAAAAATCGGAAAATCAATGGTTTTACTCAATTCCTTTTCCAGATCTACATTTGTCCAGTCAAACACTGGCGAATAAGCTACATGGCCATTTCCCTTGTTGATCAGTCCCGCTACAGCCAAGCCCACTCCCAGAATCTTGTGGCGCTCCAGTTTGGAACGATCGATCAGTTTGTTGATCAATCTTCCAACCTGCTGAATAATGACATCAAATCCTCCGGTCAGCATGGTGGGCGTCTCTATCTCCGTCAGAATGTCTCCATGTAAATTGGCAATTCCAGCCCGAAGACTGGTGGACCCAACATCTACTCCTATGACAAAATTATGATTCCCAACAAATCTGACCAATTTGGGGGGCCTACCGCCAGTAGAATCTCCTTCACCGACCATTGTCACGAATTTGTCATCTATGAGGCTGGCTACGATTCTGGTTACGGTTGGGGCACTTAAATTGGTTTTTTTTACAATTGTAGCTCTGGAAATCTCAGTAGATTCCCGGATAAGATTGAGAACATTAATTTTGTTTAATTTATAGATATAGGAAGCATCCTTCTTTTGACGTAGCTGACTTTTCATTCCGATAGTGTTACTGATCTGATCGCACAAAAGTAAACATTCTCCCTGGATATCAATTTTTCATGAAATAAATGACTCTATTCTGATGGAGAAATGAGGAAGTCCTATTGCAGAATCAGGCAACAATCTCCCTCCTGATCATTTGCCTGAGCCGTAAAAAAAGAATGGCAGAAAAATCGCATTATTTCTCAAAATCGAAATATGCCACAACGCTTTCTTCTTCGAGAATCGGCTGTTTGGGTTGAGCAAGTTATTATGGGCCATTTTGTTGATCTTCGAGCTGCAAGAACCCAACGCTAGCCAAACGAAATGAGGATACTTGCAACAAAGAAAGGGAAAAAAGAGCCATAAAAATCATTCACCCAATCTCTGGGAGTCAATCCAAGCCTCTGACAGTCATGCTGACAGTCTTGTAAGTCTCCTTTCTGAGCCAAATGATCGTCTGGGGGTTTCCCTGCACATCATAGGCCTTCCCGATTTTTAGATCATTCTTGTCAGTTATTTGTTGTCCATCGATAGTGAGAGACAGTTTGGCAGGAGAAAAATTGCTTATGACAAAAGCTGGATGAATCAAGGGAGAGTTGGCATCAGCCTGAATCGCAAACCTAAGACTGCTTTGTCCATCGCCTACGATATGGTAGGCTTTTTCTTCCTTGAGATAGTCGGCTGCCTGGATTCCTTTTTGGGGTACAAGAACAGGAGGACGCTGCCAATATCTGGCTATCGGGATCACAGTCTCGACGCTTTGGTTCGTAAATCCGTAGTGGATCATTCCGCCATGAATAGGCGCATTGTCATTGGCCCCAACGGCAAAATGCGTAACGCGATCATGCCCAATGGCATAGCGACCATCCGAAGGCAACAGACTCACTGGCCAATGATTCCAAGGACCAGCAAAGGGATCATCTGTATAGGAAGATTGCTCAGCATGTCCCCAAGTGGTGATTCCTGGTCCCTGAAAAATCGTGAAGACTTTCCAATCAGACTTTGGATTGATCCATTCAATGGTTGCATCCTCCAGCTGTTGAGGGGGATTTTTGTTGGGTTTCTCCCAAACCAATTCCAGGGTTTCACCAGCAATATTTGCGACCGTCATGGCATTGAGATGGATGACATCCAGTGCTGTCTCTCCAGGATTGGTGAAATACTGTATGTCCTGAAAGCCTGGTGCTTTGGTATTGTTGAAAGCGACTGTGCGAACAGCGGTACCATCAGGGTAAATGGTGTGATATTCATCTGTCCAGTTTCTTCTATTGGTACAGGTATAGCCAACATCCACACAGGGATACCTCCAATGAATGACGACCCTGGCCTCATGGTTTTCGATGATTCGGGCATAACTATGACGGGTTTGCTTATCAGCCATGTGCTCTGAGCATCCATGTTTGGTAAAGATTTCTGAGCTTTGGTCTGCCATCCAACGGTTGTTATCAGTCACCCAATTGGCCGCAAAATTGGTTCCATGCCAGTACACCACACTGGCTGGATTGTGGTCAAACTTGACGACAATATCTGCTTGCTCCGGTAAGCGCCACATCTTGTCCCACAATTCGTGATGTTGGAGTGTTTTGTAAGTCGCCCCAAATGTCTCCCCTACTCCATTTTCTCCAGGCAAGACGGCTTTTTCAAGGGGAGAATGCAGGTCTTTAGGAACAAAGGTCTGATAATGGGTCTTGATCTGCTTCGGTGAAAGGGCCGTATCATACACTTTCACCTCATCCAGGAGTCCTTGAATGCCATACAGAAAAGGAATGTTTTGCATGGGACCTCTGACATAGTCGGTACACCTTTCTTTCTCGGTATTCAGGCCAACCATGAAGTCAGTATCCGGCTGCTCAAAGTGCCCTTGAGCTGATGTAGTAGCAATGGACACCCCATCAACGTAAATACTCATGCTTTCCCTTCCATATATGGCGGCAACATATGTCCAGCGATACAGGTCAATTGGCTCTTCAGAAATTACCTCCTGCCCGTTCACCCTAAAAATCAGCTTCCCATAGGGCCCCACACCAAAATAAAATCCTTTCTCACCAAAATTCTCAGAATGATGAATGATCGGGGCCTCGTTGTAGGGATATACATCCAGGGCGATCCAGGCTTCCAAACTCATGGCTTCTGTCAATTCTGGATGCCCGTTTTCATTGAAGTAGGTCGTTCCCTGCTCCGCAGCTATTTTTGGCACAAATACGCCAGTATAGTATCCATCAAATCCCAAAGAGGTCCCGGAAACGCCTTTTTTGTAGACTGCCCCATGCCCCCGAATCGGATGAAAGGCAAGGGTTCTGGATTCAATCGTATGGTCAATAAAGGTTTCGGGTTCATATGTCAGGATATCGGGCAAATCCTCAATCAGTTCTTCTGGATAATCGCCCCCTCCCTCATCAAAGGACCATGTCAGAATGGGAGAAGACAGCGTTCTGGTATCTACGACTCGGCTCTTATCTACCGGGGACATTGGTGTCAATGATTTGTCTCCCCATTCGACGCTTCCATGAACGACTCCTTTTTCAGTCAACTCCAATAGCTGTCGATCTGCATAGCCCTGCTTCGTCCAACTGTGATATTTGGAATTGCGCGCATCTTTGACGACTCGTTCTACCTTGCCAGTGGGATAAATGGTAAATATCTCATGGACCGCAGAGGTAAATCCTTCCAAAAAAGTTGGATTCAGATTCTCATTCGCTCGATCAATGGCATCGATATCGGGAATGTATCGCCAGTGAACCACAATTTTTTCAGCAGATTGCTCTATCAGGCGAACATAATTATAGGAAAATTCATGGTCGGAATCTCTTCCAGGAAAAAAATCATCGACCATGAAGGTACCCGTGGGTGTCACCCATCTTGGGAGGTATTGAGTCCGTCGCGTAAATTCCAGTTGATGTCCTTGTCCGATGACAACGATCAGATCTGCATATTTTCCGAAGTAATCAGTAGAGGTATGAATCACTTTGGTGTGATAGGCATAAAAGGGGGATTGCGCTGCTAATTTTGGCCATGAGAGGCCAACAAGAAAAAAAAGAAACCAAATGATTGTTCGCATCTTTTCACTTTGAAGATTAAGCATGATCTTTACACAAAGATATCATTTCCATATATGATCGATCAAGCGTTTCCCTATTTGTCGTCTCATTTTTGGTCCATCTTTGGGTGGGCATTCATTTGCATGTTGCTCTGGAGGCTGGCTGTCGGCTTCCGATCCTTTGGGAGTGCAATGGTTGTCCTGCGCAAAAACATCGCTGCCTCTATTGCCACAGGACTGGCTCTCCTATATATGGTATTGCCTGTGGATTTCATCCCGGATGTATTGCTTGTTGTCGGGTGGATTGACGATGGGATCATTGCTTTCAGTGCATTTGCCTATGCACGTAAAGCCCTTTCTCAGATGATTTGGGGGGATCTGCCTGTTAAGCGCAGGCTGACCACCTTGCTTGGGTGGATGAGCATATTCTTTGTCCTGTCCTGGATCATCCAATTCGGAATTCATTCCAGCATGAGTTGAGCCTTCGTTGGTTTCTTTCTCTCATAAAAAATGGATTTCCCCCTTGACAAACGTCAGCGTATTGTTAGACAACCTGATTACACAATACGCTGCCCCCATGAAATCCACTGCTTCCAAGGATGATGTCCTTCGTAAGGACCTCGCCAACGCGAATCAGACAAACGAGCAGAACACCTCTGCCAACAGTCTGAAACCGCCCGCCCTCCAACTCCAAAGTTCTGACCCAACACAAAGCCAGAAGACAGATGCTGACATGACAGCCGCTCCCTATACCATGAAAGATCTGGGATCATGGAAAGGGGATATGGTAAGAACAATGTTAGCGGAGATCGGCTATGACAAACCAGAACAGTATTTTCAGGAGATGGTGAGCATCAATTTTCTGGGCAAAAGAGCCAGAAAAATCCGTCCGGAATTTGCCAGGGTGCTCAAGACCGTAGAGTCAAAACTATGCGAGCAACTCTATTTGGTCGATCCCTCTCTGAGTGATCCTGCCGAAGCAGGAAGATATCTAGGCATTGACGAGGAGTTTGCGACCATCAGAGGTCTCAAACCAGAAAAGGCAGAATATCAATCCATGCACCTCTTTGGATTGGCCATCGATATCAATCTTCGCAAAAATCCCTGGATCACCCAGAAAAAGAAAAAGAAAAAACCATTGAAAAAAGTGATTCGCCGTATGGACGCCTTGTTTAACACCAGTATCATCGATGACTATCGCTATCAAAACGCAAATAAGGAAGTCAGCAATTTGGGAGAACTGGAAGAGATCTACGATAGTTATGCTAACCTGGACAAGTCTTTTGAGCGATACTTCTCCTTAATGGATGATGACGAGCAATTGCAGGCAGCCCTGGCAGCTTCTGAGTCCAGAAAATGGAAGAAAATGTCTGTACGATCTGCAAAAAAACAAATCAAGGAGGATCGCCGGGTCATGGCCAAGCAATGGTCTCGAAAAAGGGCCACAAAAGAACTCAAGCATCGTGGCATCATGGATATGGACAAGCGTCTCGTTATGGCGATGGGTGCGGAAAAACTGGATTGGGGGGGCAAATATGGCGATATGATGCACTTTGACATGCGCTTCACTGGATTTGGGGAAAAAATTCAGAAAACCAAAAAGAAATCCAAGGTGAGAAAACTGAAAAAGGAGATCAAGTTGCTTCGTCAGGCGGAGGAAAGTGGATTTATGGCATAAGAATTCTCAGCACAGATCTCAGTTTGACTTTGGCCATTTTTTATGGGAGAAAAATCCTCCCATATGCTCTGGAAATCGTCTTCTTGAATGAATGAACTTCGCTGTTTTAGAGTGATATTGATTCATTCTAGCTAAGTGGACACATGTATATTTGCTAATCATCTTCCACCCTCTCGCTCTCCCGCCAGCGGGAGACATCAGCCCACAAGGCCAGGAATCAACGATTTCCCTTTGGAGGGGGCTGGGGGAGGAATAGAATAAGCATTTGTAAATATGCCCACCTACTGAATTGAAAAATGGCAGGTGAGATCTTGATAGGATATTTGAATTCCTATTTTGGACAAAGTCAAACTTAGTTCACACGGATCTTGGCTGTCTGGCGATAGTATTCCAGGCTGGCAAAAGCGGATTGCTCGTTCGGGGACAGATGGGAGATCAAATCAGGTGAAGCCCAAAAGACTTCCTGACTTTCTTCACCATCTGGTTTGGGAGTTCCACTCCATGCGCTTGAATAAAATTCAACTGTAAAATACTGGATGCGATCTCCATTGGGATAAGACACCGATTCCAGCTCAGGATGGGAGCTGATTCCCACAACTTCTACTTCTCCTAAGTCAAGCCCCGTTTCTTCCTTGACTTCTCGCCTGATCGCCATTTCGATCGTTTCTCTCTCTTCCAGCCCTCCTGCCGGAATGCCGATCTGCCCATTGTCTGTTCTGCGAATCATCAGAATCTCTCCTGCTTCATTTTCTACAATGATTCGACAAGCCGGATGAATGAATGGATCATGTCCAAGTTTTTGGCGGATTTTTTGGATGTAGTTCATGCTAGTAGACTTTAGGAGGAAATGCTTATCCAGGGCCACAAACAGAGAGGGATTCCTCCGATTGAAGAAATCCCTCTGCTTGATTATTGTCTCCTTGTCCCTCAAAGAAGGACGAATCGATTAGTTTCTGTATTTGTCAAATCTTGGGTCTTCAGAAATCACCGAGAATACGGGATTGTTGAAGATCATGTCTTTGTAGTCCGACTTGATGGCGACAGCCTTGTCCAGATATTCAAGGGTCTTGCGTGTGAAGCCTTTGTAGGCAGCGGTAGCAGCAAGATTGAACCATGCTTCGGAAAGATTGGGTTCTGCCTGAGTTGCAGCCATAAAATCAGCTTCTGCTTCAGAGACGCGGTTGGCTTTGAGACGAGCAACCCCACGATTGTTCAGTTGAACTGGTGTTGGTTCGTACCCATTCAGCAGGGCATCATATTCTGCCAGCGCACCACCTACATTTCCTACCTTGTCCATCAAGACAGCACGGTTGAAAAAGATGGTGCGGTCGCCAGGATTGTCTTTGGCCAGTTTGTCCATGTTTTGCAACATGGATTTTTTCTCATCAGCGGTATAGTTATCAGCAAACAATACCTGATAGCCTTGTACTGCCTGGGTGTATTTTGAGGCATTTTGATCTCTAAATCGTCCTGCAGTCTCAAGATCGGAAATTGCTTTCTGGATATCGTCATTGGCAAGATGATAGGTAGCCCGAACTGCATACAGGTTCGGAGAAGCTTTTTCTCTAAGAATTTCATCCACAGTGGTGAATCCTTCGTCTACATTCATGCCTTCGGTGTAAGGTTTGGCACTGATGATCGTCGCTGCCACATCCTCCAGGCTCTGAGAGGTGATTGGATGCCGCTCGGTATAGCGAGGCAGTTCAGGAAGATTCCCTCCGTACTCAAAATCCATGAATGCAAAGGTGTGTCGCGCCTTGATCAGCACTTCTTCTACCAGCACATCCCAGAAGGCTACTTTTCGAAGGAGTGCTTCCTTTTGGTCATTGGTTAGAGATTCGTCATTGCAGATTATGAGTGTCTCTTCCTTTTGTTGTGGTGAAAGACTGCTCACTTTGGTCAACAATTTGACTCTGTCCCAGTCTTCCCCTTTCCCAACAGCATTCAGTTCCAGGCCTTCGATATGTCCGTTCAGGGCTTTGAGGCCTTCCTTCAAGGCATCGGCTCTGCGCTGAGAAAGTTTCTGATTGTAGGCTTCTTTTCCACCAGGAGAGGCATATCCGGTCAGGTCGAGATAATTCACGTTGTAGGCCTTTCCTTTATACTTTTCAATGTGAGTCTGAATGATATCGACAGAGAAAGTAGAATCGTCCTTCAGGGCTGAGGAACTTTCCTGGAACATCACATCGATGGTTCCTGTAAAGCCTTTATACACAAAATCCTCCTGATCGGCGCTGATAGGAGGAACTGCAATGACGGATTGGAGAAGGGTGCTTTGCCAGTTGGCAGCATTGCAACAGGCAGGCTGTGCTGTGCCGATGGGGGTAGCATCTGTCTCGCAGAAATATTTTTTGAGCTTTCCGTTTTTGTCATATTGAGCTATGGCAAAAGAAAGAGAAATCTGCTTGCCTTCCACCTGCTTGCCCGCGAGGGGGATTTTGTAGAGGAAGAACGGCTTATAGTTTTGAATGTAGTAATCTCTGGTAATGATCAATGTTCCCAAATCGCCTCCCTGTCCTGCAGCGAGATTCTCGGGTGATTGGTAAGATGCGTTGACATGTACAGCAACACCTTTGTCCAGATAGTGTGCATAGGCAAGATCTTGATCCAGCCGGAACATCAGTGTATCGCCGACAATTTCAAACTGGCCTGGTTCCAGATAGAAATAGTCGAAATCACTGTTGTCATATTCACTCACTTGAAGCTTGGAGGCGTCATTGTTGTTTTGAACCAGTCGGTTTACCTCATTGGTAAAGGTCTCACAGGTGTTAACATACTTTTCTCCACGGTACTTGACCTTATTGATAAACCCATCTGGTTTACATGAGGCGAGCACAGAGAGGACAACTCCCAGTGCGAGGAAATGAACGAGAGAACGTGTGCCTCTTCCAAAAACAGAATACATGTGAATACAATTAGGGGTTTGAAAGTGCAAAGGATTTGTTGTTAGTGTGGTTTGATAATAAAATTGTAATTTTATTTCAAGCAAATATCAATGAGGGTGGAAATATACAAATATCTTTTCATGCTGCCATATCTAACTCATTAAAACTGAATCACATATTTTCCACATTTTCAAAGAATCTCCCCTATATGCCGCCCCATATTTCTCTCAACAGATCCAAATTGCCGGAGGTAGGAACCACCATTTTTACGGTTATGTCTGCCCTGGCCAACAAGCACAATGCCATCAATCTTTCCCAGGGATTTCCTGACTTTGGGTGTGATCCAAAACTGATTCAGAAAGTCCAGCGAGCCATGTCCGATGGCCATAATCAGTACGCCCCTATGCCGGGTCTTCTCCGGCTGCGATCTCTGCTCTCAAACTTGCAGAACGAGTGGTATCAGGCTCATTATGAGGCAGAAACAGAAATCACAATTAGCAGTGGAGCGACAGAATCCTTGATGTGTGCTATCCAGGCAATGGTACATCCAGGCGATGAAGTAATTGTGATCGAACCAGCATATGACTCTTATATTCCGGCCATTCAATTGAGTGGAGGAATCCCGATTCGGGTTCCCCTGACTTATCCAACTTATCGGGTGGATTGGGAAAAAATTCGGGCTGCCATCAATCCGAAAACCAGAGTGATGCTTATCAACACGCCACACAATCCTACCGGGACAATTTGGGAGGATTCTGATCTCGAAATACTTGCAGAGATTGTGCGGGACACGGAGATAATTTTGATCAGTGACGAAGTCTACGAACATATTTTGTTCGATGGGAAGCAACACCAGAGTCTCTCTCGGCATCCAGAACTTGCCAAAAGATCGATGGTGATTTCATCCTTCGGAAAGACCTTGCACACCACCGGATGGAAGGTCGGATATTGCATGGCTCCGGCAGAACTCACGAAGGAATTTCGCAAAGTTCACCAGTTTGTTACCTTCTCCACCTCCACTCCCTTCCAACATGCCATTGCTGATTATTTGGAAGAAGAATTGGAACAACTCATCACCCTCAAAGATTTTTATCAACAAAAACGGGATCTCTTTCTTCAACTGATGGAGGGCTCAAGATTCCAGCCCCTGGCTTGTCAGGGGACATACTTCCAATTGATGACCTATGCAGATATCAGTGATGAAGAAGATGCAGTCTTCGCTCAGCGTCTGATTCGTGAATATGGAGTAGCCGCCATTCCGGTTTCTGCCTTTTACCACCACCCACCAGATCATCGAGTAGTCCGATTTTGTTTTGCCAAAAAAGAAGAAACCCTTGTTGCTGCGGCTGAGAAGTTGAGGAAAATTTAAGAAATCCCTGAATGGCATGTGATACAAAAGATCAGAGGGAGTTCGCATCAAAGGACTCTTTTTTCTGCGCATTTCTTTTTCAAAATTCGCCATGCACAACTTATAGTAGAATATTTCGTATAATTGTGTAATTTATACGCAAATTTAGATTTCATGAATTGTTTGATCCTCGTAGACATCCAAAACGACTTTGTTCCAGGCGGCTCTCTTGCAGTAAAAGAAGGCGACCAAATCATCCCGCTTGTCAATCGGCTGATGGAGAGTTTTGATCTCATCCTTGCGACCCAGGATTGGCATCCAGCCGATCACAAAAGTTTTGCGGCCAATCATCCTGAAGGGCAGATTGGTCAGCAAATTGAACTCGATGGGCTTCCACAAGTCCTCTGGCCAGTGCATTGTGTACAGGAATCATTCGGTGCAGAATTGGTAGCTGGGCTACACACTTCGCATATCCAGCATATCTTTCATAAGGGGACGGATATGGACATTGATAGCTACAGTGGATTTTTTGATAATGGACAAAGAAAAAGCACTGGATTGGGGAATTTTTTGAAAGAAAAACAGGTGGAACAGGTCTATATCGTCGGTTTGGCAACAGATTATTGTGTCAAGGCGACAGCATTGGATGCACAGAATCTTGGATTCCGCACATATGTCATCGAGGATGCTTGTCGGGGGGTGAATCTGCAAGAGGGGGATGTCTCGAAAGCCCTGAATGAAATGCAGCAAGCTGGAATCAGTTTGATTCAGAGTCAGGATTTATTACGATAATGCAAACTCAGCTGAATAACATTCCGTAGCATTACTTTTGATTTCATTCTACCAGACATTTTTGGGAAGCGGGTGACACAATCGGACAGGATTTACAGAATCTTCAAGATGAATCAGGCGAAAACCATCCTGTCAATCATAGACTCTCTTTTCTGCGGAAAATCTTCTTGTCAAAAATGGCACGATAAGACAATTATGCCTGGAAGCAAGCAAGCAGTTGGACACAATTAGACATGAAATTAATTTCTACTAACTCGCTGTCTGACAGCCCATTCAATATTCATAATTCTTCATTCAATATTGTCTCCCTACTTACTTATGTGCTGAATTCTGTTTTCCGATGAAAAAGACCAATGCGCTCCGCCTACTGGACCAAAAGAAGATTGTCTATGAGACCATCACCTATACCTATGATCCAGACAATCTGGACCTGAGGTATATCGCTCAGGAAAATGAGTTGCTGATTTCCCGGATTTACAAGACTCTGGTCTTGCAGGGGAGTCATATGCCTGCGCTTGTGGCGGTGGTGGCGGGAGACAGACTGCTGAACTTGAAAGCCCTGGCCAAAGTCAGTGGAAACAAGCGCGTCTACATGACCGCAGTCAAAGAATTACAAGCCCTGACTGGCTATATCCGCGGAGGCTGTTCTCCGATTGGTATGAAGAAACCCTATCCTGTTTTTATTGATGCCTCAGCCAATGAGTTGGATCTCATGTATGTCAATGCTGGCATCAGAGGGATGTTAGTTGGCTTGTCGCCCCAGGATTTGGGAATGGTTTGTGGAGCAAAAATTGCTGATATTGCCACTTTAGTCGTTTGATCCATTGTCTATGAATGCCTATCCTTCTGTCAATGTTTTCGGAGAAGCATTGACGCCATGTAGTTTTGCCACACTTACAGGATTTTATCGAAATGGCTGTTGTGATACTGGCCCACAAGATCGCGGGGTGCACACGGTCTGTGTTGTTATGTCAGACGAATTCCTCGCCTTTTCCAAATCAAGGGGCAATGATCTGAGCACGCCAAGAATCGAATTTCAGTTTCCGGGTTTACGTGCGGGCGATCGGTGGTGCCTGTGCGCAGCGCGATGGCTGGAAGCCTATGAAGCTGGAAAAGCTCCCAAAGTCCTTCTTTCGGCCACTCATCAGGCAAGCCTGCAAATTGTTCCCCTGGAACTCTTGCAGGAATATGCACTTGAACAGTAAGACAGTGGTCAAGGGTTCTGTGTGCTTTCTTTTTGGCATAGATTCAGACGCACTGTTGCCAGATAGCCCATCCTGCAAGCACTTGTTCGCGACCATGAACAACTATCCATCGATCTGCCAAAAGTCGTCGATCCCACTTCAAAAGCATTTTTTTTCCTGAATACTTTGTGCTAATTTTATCAAAACCGTCCTTTGACGTATAAAAACGAGCTTGTCGATCCCCCGGGAAAATCATAGGATTGGACATCGACGACTTTTGCCCTCGTGAATGCGGTCTCACAGGTGTATTTGCAGCACACAATTGCACATTTTCTGTCATTTTTTGACGGCCTTTAATCGTACCATGCTGGAATTGAAACTTCCTTTACTGACCTGGGCAATAGTGTCTGATGTCCTTTAATCGTACCATGCTGGAATTGAAACTCCCCAAATACGCGGGTTTCTTGTCAATGGACTGCCTTTAATCGTACCATGCTGGAATTGAAACCCAATAGAAGATAGAAGCTTGTTTCCCGCATCTTTACCTTTAATCGTACCATGCTGGAATTGAAACTTGACCACACAATTGAAAAAGATCAGGAACTAGAAGCCTTTAATCGTACCATGCTGGAATTGAAACTAATGAATTGGTTGTCAATTCACCAGATACCCGTACCTTTAATCGTACCATGCTGGAATTGAAACTTTACGGTATTTACCGATTGCCCGGTAGACATTTTCCTTTAATCGTACCATGCTGGAATTGAAACACTCATTTCGCAAGGCGTCAACATCTTCCTTTGTCGCCCTTTAATCGTACCATGCTGGAATTGAAACATGAAATACATATCCCCAGCTTGCCCCCCAAAAGCCCTTTAATCGTACCATGCTGGAATTGAAACCTGGCACCTTCAGAAGGGATGAAATCATCAAGATTACCTTTAATCGTACCGCCGGCCCGGACGTGGTCTCAAGATCCGAGAGAGATCAAAGCGGTGCGTTCTTAACGCTGAAGCTCGGCAC
>JBCCGK010000032.1:0-101602 GCA_039029315.1 Bacteroidota bacterium
AAGTTGCGCAAAAACCGCCAAAATTCTAAGCCCAACTCACAAATCCGCCCCAGTTCACCGAATTTTGGGGGCCAGCTCGCCTAAACTGATAAAAGTGTATGAAAGAAATTTGAATTCCCATTTTGGCCAAAGTCAAACTTATAGATAGGATATCTTTGTTCAGTTTTTGTCACAAAGTTCGCATGACAATAGATATGGCAAGCATGGTAATTCCGCATCCAGCCAGAACAATGTAGGCAATCCATCGAATGTCCTTCAGTTCCCTTCCTTCTTTTAAGATCAGATTACGAAAGTCAGCCGAAACCAGAGCAAGAATGGCACCGCCCATGAGGAGACCACATCCTGTCATCACGCCGGGTCCAAGAGGGATGGTTCCTTCTGGATGTGAGACAAAGCGGAATATATCTATCATGAAGGACAACATCCAAATGCCTGCAATGGCCAGGACTGCCAGAACTTTCAAGGGGAATCCTCCTTGCTGTTGGCGGGCCAGAATTTCCTGATCTTCTTTGGTCAAAGTAGAAGATACGCCATCCATAAATCCGGTCTCTCTGATTTTCTGGATCATGGATTCGGGATTCTGAAAACTCCAAAAGATCATTTTGGGTTTATAAGTCTTTACCCGGTGAACAATCTTGATTCCCTGGCCAAGTACAGGAATTTGGACATAGGGCTGGATGGAAATCACATCTTCAGGACGGAATGAAAAACTTCCAATGACCGCCGCCCTAAGCTCAAGACGTGTTGGGGTAACGGTCAACTTGGCCAAAGGCATAGATGCATTAAGCCTTCCGACTCTTGCTCCTCCCGTGAATGTCAGTTCCTTCATTGTTGATTCTTATTAATGAAGGGAAAATACAATTTTATTTTCACAGAGGCAGACAATTCAGAGAATAGGCCTTCACTTGCGGGATTGAGCGGCAATCATCTTCCTGGCTTCTCTCATATATTTGAAGGGAACGAGCAACATCCCGAAACATTCTCCCTCTTCTTTGCCCAAGTGTTTGTGGTGAACCTTGTGGGCCTTTCTAAGTGCTCTAAAATATGCAGAATCCGTATTTCTGAACCATTTGAATCGCTGATGAATGAAGACATCATGAACCAGGAAATAGGCAAGTCCATATACAGCGATCCCAACGCCTATACAGAACCGCATATCAAATCCAGCTTGGGCGCCAAAAAATGATAGCAGAAAGCTTGGAATAGCAAAAATCAGGAAGAAGGCATCATTTTTTTCAAAAAAGCCTGGTTCATGGACATGATGATCCTCATGCAAATACCATAAAAATCCGTGCATGATATATTTATGTGCAAACCAGGCAACAAATTCCATGAAGAGGAAGGTCCCTATGACATAAATGATTGGCAATAGGATACTCATTGTTGTTTCAGCTTATTGGAATGTTGCATCAATTTTTCAAAAGCGATCCTGAACCAGACCGTATAGTCCTGGGGCTGCTGTTTGAGTTGAGCCTGTATGTACTCCAGGGAAACAAACTTCCAGGCAGCTACTTCACTGGGTTCTGGTCTGGGTTCACCATCAAATTCTCCAACGAATACATGATCGAGTTCATGTTCCGTCAGCCCATTGTCGAATTCAGTTTGATAAATAAAACTAAAAGATGGGTTCAGGCTACAATGAAAGCCCATTTCTTCCATCAAGCGACGATCCGCAGCTTCCTGTACTGATTCTCCCGGTCTGGGGTGGCTACAACAGGCATTGGTCCACAAACCTCCAGAGTGATACTTTTCGAAAGCTCTCTGGTGCAGCAGCATATTGTCCTGCTGATCAAAAATAAAGACAGAAAAAGCACGATGAAGAAGGCCTTCTCTATGCGCCTGCATTTTTTCCATCACACCAACCTCCTGATCTTGATTGTCTACCAATATGACGAGTTCTTCTTTCACGGGCCTAAATTAAGTGTAATCTGTGTTTGATAAATGATCTAACAAACAAGGCATATTTTTGTTCATTGGGAATCCTGATTCTCTCGGTCAGGATCTGAGCAGAGGGTGTTTGTTTGATTTTCTTAAACAGACTCAAATAATACCTGTAAGCAACGTAAACTCCAAATCTGGATTTTGCTGGAAGTTGTTTGATTCCCAAATATCCTTGATAGAAGTCCTCTCGGATTTCTCTCTCAATGCTTGCCTTTGTGGTCTCATCGAATCGTGTCATGTCGACATTGGGGAAGTAGGTTCTTCCCAATCCCTGAAAATCGGCCTTCATATCTCGAAGAAAATTGATCTTCTGGAAAGCAGCCCCCAACTTCATCGCATAGGGCTTGAGCATTTCATACAATTCAGTATCTCCGTCTGTGAATACCCGAAGACACATCAGGCCAACAACTTCCGCAGACCCCAGGATATAGGATTCATATTCCTCCCTTGTATAGGTCTGCTCATACAAATCCATCTCCATACTCTTCAAGAAAGTCTCGATCAGGTAGGGTTCAATCTTGTACTCTCGTACTGCAAACTGGAAGCTATTGAGAATAGGGTTGAGACTGATTCCATCTTCAATCGCGGCATAGGTATCATGCGTCAATTTTTCCAGCAATTTGGCTTTGTCATACTCATGAAATGAGTCTACAATTTCATCTGCCAATCGGACAAATCCATAAATGGCATAGATAGGCTTGCGGAAGTCCTCGTGTAGCAGTCGAATTCCAATCGAGAATGAGGTACTGTATTTGTTTGTGGTGAGTTTGCTGCATCGTGCAGACAGACTGTCAAATAGTTCTTTCATAACAGTTCGATTCCAAATAAAATAGTTGTAGAGGATTAAGAGAAGGTCTTCATGATTTCACTTGCTGCCACCTGCCCTGATATGATCGCTGGCGGAACCCCAGGGCCTGGCACTGTCAATTGACCTGTATAAAAGAGATTGTTAACTTTTTTGCTTCTGAGTGAAGGTTTGAGGATGGCCGTCTGTCTTAGCGTATTGGCCAATCCATAGGCATTGCCCTTGTAGGCATGGTAATCTGATGTAAAGTCCTTGTGGGCATAGCTCCGTTTGTAGATGATATGATCTTTGATCGATGTTCCTAATTTTTCTTCCAGGCGAGCGATCATTAAGTCAAAATACTGTTCTCGGATGGCTTCAGTATCTTCCAGATCTGGTGCGACTGGCATCAGCAAAAACAGATTCTCATGTCCTTCAGGTGCTACACTCTTATCTGTGATGGACGGGGCACAGACATAGAACAAGGGTTCGTCAGGCCATTGGGGAGATTGGTAGATTTGATGCGCGTGCTTGCCAAAATCCCTGTCAAAAAAGAGATTGTGATGTTTCAAGCCCTCCAGTTTTTTGTTGATTCCCAAATAGAAGATGAGAGAAGAAGGCGCCATGACCTTTTTGTCCCAATAAGATTCAGAATAGGATCTACTTTCCTCCGGCAGTAGGTTGGCCTCCACATGATGATAATCGGCTCCGGAAATCACCACATCTGCTTCATGAATCTCCCCATTGATGATGACTTGCTTCACTCGATGGTTTGCGGTTTCGATTTTCTCTACAGTTGCCCCAGTGAAAAACTCTACTCCCTGCTCTACGCAAACAGCTTTCATCCCCTCGACGATCTTATGCATGCCGCCCATTGGATACCAGGTCCCTAATTCCAGGTCTGCATAATTCATCAGACTGTATAAGGCTGGGGTATTTTGTGGAATGGCACCCAGGAATAATATGGGGAATTCCAGGATTCGCAGGATTCGGTCATCCTGAAAATATTTGCGCACATATCGATGGAAGGATTTGAATAAATCCAGTTTAAATATGCCCTTCATCACGCGCCAGTCAACAAATTCCAGGAGAGATTGTCCGGGTTTATAGACCAAATCCTTGATGCCGACCTCATACTTGTATTGTCCTTCATCGAGAAATTTTTGGATTGCCTTCCCGCTTCCTTCTTCAAATGCCTCAAACATCTGCTTGAGTTCTGCGACGCTGGAAGGCACATCCACCGTTTGATTGTTCTCAAAATAGACACGATAGGAGGGAGACAAGCGAATCAACTCATAATAGTCACTGGCTTGTTTGCCAAATCGCTCAAAGAATGTCTCAAAGACATCTGGCATCCAATACCAACTCGGTCCCATATCAAAGGTAAATCCCTGGGCCTTAAACTGACGTGCTCGACCGCCAATCTGATTGTTTTTTTCAAAAACCCGTACATCATAGCCTTCCTGAGCCAAACATGCTGCTGCTGAGAGACTCGAAAAACCAGAACCGATGATCAATACAGACTTTGCCAATGAATGATTTTGTTTAATTGTACAAACACAATCATTTAACAAACTATCATTTAAATTGTTTTGTCACATTGCAGGATTTGTTGAGTCTCATCCGTCAAAAATGGAAAGAGGATTGAACAAAGCTGTAAGTAATTTAAGAAAAAGCCCTCATTATCAAAAACTTTCATTTCAAGTCTTTGATTTTTTGAATCAAAAAGCAAGTTAGTTTTGTACTGACTTTTTTGATGATTTTTTAAACAAAACCATGCCTATGCACCGAGTCAATCATATCCATAGTACAGATAAAGTGCGCCATAGGTCCAGTTGGGTCCTTTTAGCCCAGGAAAATTAAAACGATCCATCATCAAGGCGATGTAGGGAGCAGGATACCCTTCAGGAAGTGCCAAAACATTGGGCCACACTCTGGTCCGGGAGCTTTCATTCCAGGGAGGCAGATCCATACTCAGGGTCCCAACTTCTTTCAGATCCGGATAGGTATAGATAAAAATGTTACGCTCGCTACTTCCAGAAAAACAAAACCACTGTCTGCCAATCTGATGCATAGAGGTTCCAGTAGAATTGTGGCTAACGGGCCCTGCAATGCGCTGATAATTGGCATCCCATTGATCGGACTCCATCATCACTGCCTTGTATCCATCCAGATTCTCACACGTTAGCAGTCTCCATTTTTTCGCTTCCCTGTCATACCGAATATGCGAATCCTCAATATCTCCCACAATCCCCATTGGTCTGGCCCGCATAACAGAAAATCCAAATCTAGGGTCTCGCTTGCTTTCTACTGCCAAAATCTGCTTTTCTTCCTTATCGGGAAAGGCAAAGGCGCTAAATCCTGTTGTCAAGCCCTTCCACATTTTCCTCTCATCGTCATAAAAAATATGAGAGGAAATTTCATTCCTCAACAGACCATCTCCCCGATCAAATACAATGATCCCCTCCAGTCGAACATCAAAAACGGAAGGACTCATGCTAAATACGCCCTGTATATGATGCGGCAAAGCTCTTCCTCGAATAGACATGGTATACCACAGTCTCCCCTGATCTATCAATGGGCTTCCGTCTTGTAGGGTAATGGCTCGAATATCAGCTTGTCCCAGACCCGTTGAGAGGATGGATTCTACCTTTCGGATTCCTACTCTCCCTTTTTTTAACACCACATACAAGTTGGACTGAAACGTTTGTAGATAGTGTTTCTCCCGAATATCCATATGGGGGGCTATGTCTGTCTGTCCGAGTACTACCGGCAGGCCTCCGGTTTGAGCCAAAACAGTCATCCCGCTTCCATAACATTGCAGAATCATTGTCCGACCTGCCAAATTGTGATAATTGGAATCCACAGTCATGATGGACTTGTCAACCAGCAATTCTCCCTCCTGGATAATTTTGAGCCTGAGGTCCATCAATTTGTTTTCCACATAGTCTATCGCAACGATCAGGCGGTTTTGTTTGTTCTGATCCGCAAACTCAAATCCAACAGAGCCTTCTCCAAAAAAGCCGCCGGATTCCAACGTATAGGTGGCAAATGGATTAAATCCTCCAAACCAGGTGCTTGACTCTATTCGTTGATTTTCCTCCGATTCGAATATGAGGTGCCGTCCACTGGTTTTGATGGAAGGAGAACTCTCTGAATACAGATGGGTGGGATGCATGGCGGAAAGCCCAATGACATTGGCAGGATCCAACTCTGCCAGGGGAATTGCCTGATTAGGATCAAAAATAAGCCGCTTTACCCCCTGCCTGACAAAACGAATGTCTTTGGGGTTGATCTGGGGCTTGGGCATGGCTTGCATCAGATATTCCCACAATTGCTTATCAAAGCCTTTTTCAGTTCTATTCCCCAAACGAACCACCACCAAATCAAGACTGGGGACAAGGAAGACATATCGATTCAGGAGACCATTCATACTGATCATATCCGCCGGTGCTGCCGGAATTCTCTGTCGATTGGTATTCAGCCAATAGAGCAAGCCATAGGAAGGATTCATCTGCTGAGAGGGGCGAAGCGCTTTTGCAATGAAATCTGGATTGCCAATGATGTCCTCCTTCCCCCACTTTCCCTGATGCTGAATCAATAAGGCCAATCTCGCCAGGTCCCTTGCTGTGGCCAAATATCCATTCGGATTGTCAAAACCTTCTGGCCGCCTTGCCCAATAACTATCCTGTATGCCAATCGCATCTGTCAACCAATCCTTGGTAAGTTCCCGGATCGGCTGTTTTCCAACCTTTTCCAATACATCTATCAATATGCTATAGGCCTTGGTATTATACGCCCACTTGCTCCCAGCAGGAACCAAATAGGTCAGATCATTGGCCAAGCCGCTTGTCATACTCAGCAAATGATCAATGGTAATGCTTCTTTCTTCCTCCTTCGTGCTGTTGGACCAAGCGTTCCCCAAATAGGTGCTGACTGAAGAAGATCGCTTCAACAATCCTTTTTGGATGGCTTGCGCAATCAGAAGTGAAACCACACTTTTTTGGATAGAGGCCACATCTTCAATGAAACCCGTTTCGGTCTTAACAGATAAGGCTCCAAAGGCATTTTTTTTCCTTTCCTCTTCTATATTCCAGAATTTCTCTGCGAGGATTTTCCCATTCTGTATAATCAAGAGTCCTGATGAGGTTTGATTCTCACAATAGCTAATTACTCGCTCCAGGCCTTCCTGCTCCCAGCCTGCATATTGTGGCGAGAGGGTTTGCCATTCTCCCTCTATCGGGGGAAAATAGGAAGATTGGGAGAAAAGGCTTCCAGCAACTGAAAAATGAATACATTCTCCTGCTAAAAAAATCACAAGAATAAGTCGGAATGTGTGGTTCATAATGTCCGAATCTTTTCCTAAAGAAAGCAGAAAAGTACGGAAAATGGGACATGAGCAGAAAAAACTATGGTTCTTTGATAAAAAGATGCAGGAACCTCAACCGAAGGCCGAAGTCCCTGCATATGGTCAAAGGATCTTCAAATCTGATTATTCCTTTGACGGGTTTTGCTGGTTTTTATTGCTTCATCATTTTTTGTCGGTACATCAATCCTTCTTCTGTTCGAAGCTGGAAGAAGTACACCCCTTCAGCCATCTTGCTGAGGTCTATCTGTTGTCTTAATTCTACGATAGATCCGCCAACTTCAGAATGCACCAATCTCTGTCCTCGGATATCGACAATCTCCCATTCGACAGATATGGACCTTGTGAAGCTTGCCTCAAGATGAAAGATCCCCTTACTAGGATTGGGATACAATTGCACCGGTGAAGACAGCAGTTTTCTGCCCAGATTGGTTTTGAGAGCAGATGTCTGATCCAGGGGTCTGTTTGTTCCTCCTTCACAATCTCTAATCCGAATTCGATGTCTTACCCGGCTGATACATCCACTATTCGTGGTGATTTCCAGCATGACAGCATATACCCCATCAGAATCATAGGTGTGGGTGGCAAATTGTTGGGTTGAGGATTGCCCATCACCAAAATTCCAGCGCCATGAGCTGATGTAGTCAGATGAGCTAGAATAATCTGAGAATTCCATCTGGCAATTGCTGTTCATTCTGACAGCAAAATCTGCCTTGCAATTCTTCTCACAATCATTGATCACAATCCTTCGTCGAATCCAGCTAATACAACCATCGGTAGTTTTGATTCGAAGAACAACTTTATAGGTTCCCTCCTCAGCATATTTGTGAATCGGATTCTGCTGAGATGAGGTCTCTCCATCTCCAAATTCCCATTCCCAGTTTTCGACACTTTCCAGTGTCATGTCCTGGAAGTAAACCAACAGTTTGGATATCTCATATTCAAAATCAGCCTTACATGATTGTTGGCAGTCAGTTATCCTAACCATCTGGCTGACAGTATCTTGACAATTACTAGCTGTGGTAATGATCAAATCTACCTGATATCTTCCATTTTCTGGATACCGATGGATCGGATGCCGAAGTGAAGAAACAGCTCCATCACCAAATCGCCACTTCCACGAAATGATAGAATCGCTTGAGGTGGACAAATCTCTGAACGCCACTTCACACTTGTTTTTCACATCCGTAAAATTCGCATGACAATGGGAAGGAGGCGGGCAATGATTGGCAACAACGGTTTTCACAACACTGTCCCGACAACCACTGCTATCCATGATCTTGAGTTTGACCGAATAGGTGCCAGCAGCCGCATATTGGTGCACTGGATTCGGAGTATGTGCCTGGGTGCCATCCCCAAAGTCCCAGGACCAATGGGTGATCAGGCTACCACTGCTCGGTCCGGAGAGGTTTTGGAAAAAAATCTTACAACTGTCTCCCTGATGGCTGAAGTCTGCAAAACAAGGTCCGGGAGGCGGGCAATGATTGGCAACAACGGTTTTCACGACACTGTCCCGACAACCACTGCTATCCATGATTTTGAGTTTGACCGAATAGGTGCCAGCAGCCGCATATTGGTGCACCGGATTCGGATGATGTGCCTGGGTGCCATCTCCAAAGTCCCAGGACCAATGGGTGATCAGGCCAGCAGGGCCAGACTGATTCTGAAAAAAGATTGTACAACTGTCTCCCTGATGGCTGAAGTCTGCAAAACAAGGTCCGGGAGGCGGGCAATGATTGGCAACAACGGTTTTCACAACACTGTCCAGACACCCATTGCTATCCAGGGTATTCAGAGTGACCGTGTAGGTTCCTGCTGCGGGATATTGGTGCACTGGATTTGGAATATTTGCATGGGTGCCATCGCCAAAGTTCCATAACCAATGAGTAATGATCTGTCCGGTACTGGGAGAGGAGATGTCCTGAAAAGAAATTTTACAGCTATCTCCCTGATGGGTAAAATCGGCGAAACAGGGCGTCGGTGGATTCCCTGAACAATGATTCGTTACAATGGTTTGAACACTGCTATCCTTGCACCCATTGCTATCGAAAATAAATAGTTTTACATCATAACTTCCAGCAGCTAAATATTGATGAAAAGGAGAGGGTCCAAGGCCAAAGCTTCCATCTCCAAATTCCCAAAACCACTGGGTAATGGTTTGGCCATTGCTTGGGGTAGACAAGTCCTGGAATTGTAGTTTGCAACTATCTCCCTGATAACTGAAGTTCGCCACACAGCCACTCACATTGCAGGCCTGAATATAAAGGGTATCATATTGGGTGGTGAAACAACTATCACTGGTTTGGATTGTCAAGGATACGGCATAGGTCCCTGATGTAGCATAGGTATGCAAGGGGAACTGATGATTGGCGGTTTGTCCATCGCCAAAATCCCAATCCCATGACAGGACGGTTCCATTTGTTCCAGCATATCCAATAAAAGAGACATCACACCCATTGTTCGTGGCATCGATTGTTGCAAAACAATCATGTTGCCCATGAACACTGAAGTGAACAAGAAGCAGTATGGGAATAAGAATAAATCGCATAGTGTATATATGTGAAAACTGAAGTCTTGCACATACATAATTTTATTAATGGATATTTCAAATGTCGTTTTATGCAATTTCTTAGCACAACTCCCCAAGAAATTTTACTTCTTAACCGGAGTAGGTTTTTTATAAAACCAAGCAGGAAAGCCTCCTTCAGGAGATTGGTCCTTATTTCGATAGAAAAATTGTCTTCCTCTGTCAGGAAGCAGAGGGACTTTCAGGCCATTACTTTCTTCCAAAAGCTTGAACAATTCAGTTTTCATCTGCTCAACTTCCTTCACATACTCTGGCAATCTGACCAAATTCCGCTGTTCGTCGGGATCATTCCGGACATCATACAACTCATCGGTATCCCAAATCCCATGATATCGAATGAACTTGAATCGATCTCCTCTGACAGCCAACACTGTCGGAGTCTGCGGGTAGTTCCACTCCCAATAATATTCGTAAAGCAAAGCAGAGCGCCACTCAATTGTTTCTCCTCTGGCGATTGGCCAAAAACTTTGACCATCCATAGCTTCCTCCACCGGAACATTGGCAACATCCAGCAAAGTAGCTGCGATGTCAATGTTGGCTACTACTTCTGACACCTTCGAACTGGCAACCAATCGATCAGGATAATGCATCAAAAGCGGAACACGAATGGAGGCTTCATAAGCCGTCCGCTTGTCTATCAATCCATGTTCTCCAAACTGAAACCCATTGTCCCCCATATAGACGAGCAGTGTATTTGACAACATATCTTCTTGTTCCAGGTAGTCAAGTACTCGACCAACATTGTCATCCACAGCAATCAAGGATTCACAGTATCGCTTGTAGTAGGTATCTACCTCAAAGTTGTCCAGATTATATCCATAATCTGTCCCATGTCGACTATTTCTTTGGTCCAATAACCAGCGAGGTTTTCCCTCTCTGTTCTCTGTGGTGTTGGCAAAAGTAGGCGGAGGTGTCCAATGTTCGTGTTTATAGGTATCCCTGTCTTCATCTCTCGGGACAAAGTCAGAGTGCACAGCTTTATGACTGATATACAAAAAGAAAGGATCTTTCTGGTCTTTTCTGGATTCCAGCCATTCCAGCGCATAGTCGGTTAATTCATCTGTGATGTATCCTTTTTGAGCGACTCGCTTCTGGCCATTGATATTGAATCCATCATATCTGGTTTGAGGAACCACTCTACTGGTTCCATGTCCATCCGGATAGTAGGTTCCTTGCCCTCTAAATGCGACCCAGTGATCAAAGCCACGCTGGGGTTCATCCAAATCGCCCATATGCCATTTCCCCACAAAAGCGGTCTCGTAGCCTCCTTGTTGCAAGTATTGCGGAAAGAAAGTCAATGTGGTGTCCACCGGATGATAATTGTCTACCACACCATGATTGTGTGCATACAAGCCAGTCAGGATAGAGGCACGACTGGGAGAGCATAAAGAAGTGGTCACAAAAGCATTGTCAAATCGAACACCATTTTTCACCATGCGGTCCAGATGGGGGGTTTGTAGGAATGGATGTCCCATATTTCCCATTGCATCCCATCTATGGTCATCACACAGAATGAAAATGATGTTGGGTCGATCCTGTGCTTGTCCCTCTGTCAAACAGGCAGCACAGATAAGAATAGCTGAAAAAATAATTATAAAACGCAGATTCATCTGATCTATATAAGTATGTAGTAGTGGTAATCAACAAGGGAAATCCAGAACGCATCAATCTGAACTTGTCTCAGAATAAAAAGACAATGGAATTCGCTCAGCCCCAAACAAGGTCCATCCTACTGGACTCTCTTCATGTCGAGGCAGCACGCGCAGCTCCCAGACCACGGTTGCTGGAAAGGTGTGTGTATACTCTCGGACCATGGTCCACATCCGGAATTGTGCTCTGTTCCACCAATCCATTTCATCGAGATTTGCCTGTGAGACAATGGCGCCATATCCTGCCAGAATATTTCCGGTCTGGGGCAATTCACTGACACGCCCCATTGCAACACTGATGATGGGTTCTTCTCCCTCGATTTCAGAGGTCCAGACCTTCCGGGCCGTTCTTTTCTCAAGGTCTATCTCATATTCTACCACAAAGCTTGGACTTTTTCGAATATCCACAGTCGTCTCAAATGGTCTTGCCTGATAGTTATTGTTGTTAAAAAACAATAGGTTTCCATTTCTGGTAAAATGTGGAGAATGCTGATGCCAGGGGGCTTCTCCAGGCGGTAATTGTAAGAGTTTCTCTTCCAAATCCTTTCCCCAAGCTGAAGGTTCTGCGAAAATCCATTGGATGTCCCCACTGCTCTTATCCACTTTAATCATCGCACTCTGATAACGAAAGTTCACCAGAAAGGCTTCTTCGCCAGGAACAGCTATTACTGCATTGGCATGACTCCAATCTATCACTCCGGGAAATCCACGCCTTTCCCAATACCCACTGAAGGTTTCGTAGCCAATTCGGTAGACTGGCAGATGATCAAAACAATTCCATTGATGCACAATCTCCCCATCTGGGGTAAACTCTACTACTATATCTCCCATCACTTGTTGGGTTTTTCTTGGAGCATTGGCATCTCTTCCGCTTGAATAATAGCCTTCGACCTCCCGATATTCTGAACTGAGTGCCAGGCGGTGCCCATTGGGAAGCAAAGACACATCATGATGGAAAGTCAACGCATCAACGGGAATCGCTTCCGGGTCTGGTCCTTCATGTCGGTTTTTGGCATACCATTGTGCTATAATATTACCAGCAAAATCTATTTCCCGGATTCGACTGTCTTGAGTCATATAGGAAATATGGCCATTGGGGAGCAGATCAAAATCACTGATTCGGGAGTCTGTTTTGTAGTACCACAAGACCTCTCCAACTGCATTGATCATGGCGAGCATACCAAAAGACTTATTGAGTTTGTTGGCATCTGGTACGGAACGCGGGATTTGCCTTCTGGGATTGATGAGTGTCAGCCCTCCTTCCATCTCACTTGCCTCCAACTGCCCCACAACAATCCTTGGGAATTCTCTGTCTCCCTCAGGCAAGGGGGGAGGGGTGTAGAATACTGGCGATCCAATTGTTGTTTGTTGTCCTTGTTCATTCTCAAGCTGTATCTCGATGCTGTAGCGATGATTGGGTTTCATCAGCATGAGCAGGTATCCATTCTCCGTTTTCTCAGAAAAATCATAAGTCAATGCGGATGTCTTGTCTCCATCTGATAAGGAAACAATCACTTTTTGGTAGGGCTTGTCTGTAGAAAAATCCAGATAAGCTGTCAATGGAGCAGCAGAATGCGCATTGCTGATGATCTCTGGTGGCTTAGTAAATGAAATGCTCTCCCAGCTTTGGCAAGCCAGAAGACACAAAAGAATTCCAAATAAGCAAAAGGGTTTCATTTTATTCGAAATATAGTGGCGAAAGAAGAAGAAGGATTCCAGGAGTGTATGGTTTGATAGTCTTGTTTCAAGGCTCGAATTCTCATTCTACCAATGGTTGGTGTAGAAGAGGGTGTTTCAGGCTTCAATTCTGTTATGCGAGTCAGGTAGGATTGTTTGTCTATTTGAAACTCCAAGAAATCTCCAACTTCAGCTTCTCCATGTATGCTATTTCCCAACAATTCAATCCCTTTTCCTCGCACCAAATTCGTTTTTGTCAAGGCGATCTGTCCCACCTCCTGATAAGTTCCTTCTTCCTTCACAATCAGTTTCCTGCCATCTGGGTCTTTGATAATTGCTTGTATTCCATAGTCAGTCATGTGAGGAGAGCGAAGCAGTACACCTCCGAGTTCTACCCCTGCTTCAAGAAAGCGATCCATTCCTTTCAGTTCGAACCCTAGCTGAACCGAATGGGATTCAAGAGTAGCTTTCTTTGCAGGATAAATTTCAAACACCCATCCATCCTTTTCTGTTGAATAATGAAACGGCCCCTTTCCATGCCTGTGATACTCAAAGCTCCAGCCCATCAGCTGATAAAAATCTGCAAGTCGACCAGGGTTTGTGGTCCGCACTACCACCAAATTGTTCTTCATGGAGAAAAGAGTTCAAATTTTTTACCTGAAAAAAGTAATCTGCAGCTACCATTTTGATCTATCACATGAGTATTATTCTTTTTTGAATGATTCGCCCGCCCATTGTTAACTGAATCAGGTATATGCCAGGTGGAAGCTCCCGCACCTTCAGCTGATATAGATTTGTTCCTTGGAATTTATGCCGAATCCAGGATTTTCCCCTGACATCCAGGAGAGCTATCCCTTGAATGTTCGTTCCTTTTATCCATAGATTCCTATCCAGGGATGGATTCGGATACACCTGAACATCCGTCTGAGAGAGGTCTTCTTGAATGGAAGTAGAGGGATCACATACAAAAACATTCGACACTGCCTCATACATTTTTTTCCAGCCGCTGGCATCTTCGCGCAACCTGCCTTTTTCTTGCTCAACATGAATAAATCTACCACTTGTGCTACCAGCCCCTGTATCACAAGGAGAATCGCTTCCGTTGAGATATCTTCCTTGTGTATTGGTAAAGCCAATCAATCTGGTCCAGCTCTGATCTATATGAGCAATCTTGAAGCTAAGGACGGGGTCCTGAACAGATAATTCTGTTTTGAGGAGACTTGCATAGTCTGTTTGTGGGGTATCTCGTGTTCCATTACTCAGAATCACATAGGGGTCTGTCGATTGTTTGGCGAATCCATGGAGCTGGATAAAATTGGAAGTTGGAATCAGGGTGGCTATCGCTTGGGTAGTTGTGTGAAAAGCTGTCAGTTCATTGTGGGCCATATCAGAGATTCTGTAGGGACCAGAGCCAGAATTGCACACAGAGGTCGATCCATCACAACTGGATTGATCGCTGTGATTGCATCTGTGGGTTCCACTCAGCATCAAGGCTCTGGCCGACAATCTGACAAAAGCATATACAGCCTCCTTTCCAGTATTGGTATCAAATTTTGGATGCGGCGCTTGCAGCACAAGATCGGCCCTGCAAGGATCACTATGAATCACATAGGTTCCCCAAAAATGTTTGGGGGGATTTTTTTCCTCCAGGAGGTAATAGATCCCTGCACTATGAGGCAGTGTGTCCTGGAATTCTATCAATTGATAATTCAAGCTATCGGCGATGGTCCTCGCCATTGCCAACTCATTGGACAACATCTTTTTAATGACATTCTCCCAGCTGAGAAGTTCAGCCTGGGAGGGAGGATCAAAATCATCGCCATTGCTAGTGGGCAGATCGTCAATATATTGATTCAGGTAGCTTTCCAGCACACCTGACATGGATTGTGGCCAACACATTCCCAAGAACAGATGGCCATAGAGGCACAAAAGGATCAATCGTTTCATAAACGACAATCTAGCCAGAAAGATCTAGATAGTCTATTGTTTGATAAGCTTGTGTGTCAGCATTCCTTTCTCTCCCACAATCTGCAGCCAATAGAATCCAGCACTTAACTGGCTGATGTCTATCACAGCAGATGGGCAGGGCGTCCTTGGGCAATCCAGACTCATCTGGCGAATCAGTTTGCCATCGACGGTCGTTACTCTTACCAAAAGATCATTCCCCATCGCTTTTTCCAGATGGAGATGGATCTGATCAGTTGCCGGATTGGGAAAAATGGAGATCGTTTCTTCTCCTAACAATTCATCGAGATGGACAGTGAATTGATTCTCAATAAAGAAGTCCAGATTGGTATGAATAATTCCATTGTCAATAGGACCTGGGGTACCTGTCCCCTTTTTGTTGCCGTCTGCACTTCTAAAGACTGAGCAGAGCCAATGCATCACATCGCCATTCTGAAGTCCATAATATGTTCGTGGAACAAGGGTAATTTCCCACAAGTCATCTCCCAGCATGGAGGCTTGCATCTCCCCCACTCCATCGTCCATACCCCAGTTACCAATGACGTTTTGCCACCCAGTAATCCAGGGCGTATTGGTATCCATAAGATCCACCCCGGAATGCATATAGACTTTGCTTTCGCCAAGCAATTCTTCATTGCCCTTACGAGCATTGAAAGTAATGGTAATCTCATCGTCAATACTAAAGCTTGCTGGCTCGATGCTTACGAATGGCCGATCGGAGGCAACTGGCACAAAAATTTGTTGATTGCGGAACCCATAGCCAAGTTCAACATTGTTTTCATCCCGAAAATACATCCCAAGCTGGAAGATGTCTGGCACAGCACTCAAGCCATAATAATCTGTGGGAGTAAATGTCAACTCCCATTGATCATTTCCAATGGCAGTCATTTCTCCTATCCCATCATCCATCAAAGTTCCTATGATATGTGTCAGATTGGTGCTATCCGGGTGATCTTTTACCACTCCGGAATGCATATAGACTTTGTTGGCTCCTACCAGACCGGAAGTACCATTCGGAAAGGCTTTTTTGGCATCAAAGGTCAGAGTAATCTGATCGCTCTTGGTAAAGGGAAATGGAGAAATGCTCACGGGATTGTCATAGACTTCGACAACTCCGGGCATTCCGTCTCCCATCCGATTAGAGGTGTAGATATGCCATTCTCCTGCTTTGAGCACGAGTGCCGTATTGACATTGAGCACTTCGATGGAATCACCAGAGAAATATTCATACCAGGTCCCGGTTTGGGTAAATGCAGGCGGCAGCACGGCATCATTGAGGCCGAAATTTCCGACTACCACCAGATCCGTCCCCGGCATATCATACACCAGCCTTCGGGCATTTCCATCCAGCTTGTGGGAGGTAGTCGCCTGAGCCATTAAGTCTGGATTGAGACTCCTTCTTATCTGCAAAATTCCCTGATAGGCTTGATAGATATGATACCGAAGGGAATCTTCATAATATCTCAGACTTCCTGGCCCCCACGGCAATGGTTTATTGCCAACCCTCCCATTGAAGTTGATATCGATATCATAGCCCAACTCATCGAATTGCCACAGCATTTTGGGGCCGGGAATCAAAAAGGTAAACCCGGCAGCCATTTTCATCCGCTCATACATGATGGGCAGGTCCTTGATCCGGTACAAGTCATTGCTCCACCCTTCAGTAATGGCATGTTCGGCGATTCTTCTTTCGTCGTGGCTATCGAAAAAACTCACAAATTCTTGTCGATCCATCCCCCCAAATCCACCAATGGGATTGCCAATGGTTGCTGGCACATAATCATAACTTCTGTTCGACCACATTTTCATACCATAGTCTCCCAAAATCTGTTCTTCAGCATAGGGAGCCCAATGCTCCAGAATGATATAGGCTTGTGGATCGACTGCCCATATTTCATCAGCCATTCGCTTCATGATGTCTATCCGAGACTGGTCGTATCCGTCTACACTGCCTCCAGGTGCATTTTGGGTAAATCCTTTGGTGAAATCAAACCGGTATCCATCGATATGGTATTCTTCCATCCAAAACGCATTCAGGCGATCCAAAAACCGCTCGGTATATCCTGATTCGTGATTCCAGTCAAATCCCCATTGATATTGCCCTACATGATCCTGATTGAACCATGGATTGCTGGCTGTTGGTTTAAAGGATTGCTCATCAAAATATAGTTTCACCATTGGATTCTGCCCAAAAGCATGATTCATGACCATATCCATGATGACAGCCAGTCCTTTTTGGTGAGCGGCTTGTATGAATTGTTTCAACTGATCTCTGGTTCCATAATATTTGTCTACAGCGAAGTAATAACTCGGGTTGTAGCCCCAACTTTCGTTGCCTTCAAATTCACTGAAGGGCATCAACTCTATCGCATCTACCCCAAGGTTCTTGATATAGTCCAGGGTGTCGATGAGATCTGTATAGCTATGAGAGGCCAGAAAATCTCGAATCAGCAATTCATAAATCACCAAATGATCAACATCCGGCCGTTGCCAGCTATCCTCCGAAGCAGCCCATGAAAAGGCCGTTCCTCCTGTTTGCAGGACTGTCGCTGTATGAAATTCTGTTCGTGTATAGTTTGGAACATTGGGGAAGGTCACTCCATCAATCAAATGGTCATTCCAGGGATCAGCCACTTGCTCTGCATACGGATCACCGATCTTGACATCCTGCTCAATCCAGTATTGGAATACATAAGGCTGCTGAGGGGTCAGTCCAGTCAGTTCGGTCCAGAGAAATTCACCATCAGGTGTTTGTTTCAATTGATGCTTGTCCTGGACGTACCAGTCTGAGAAATCTCCGACCAGATACCCATAGGTTTTTCCGGGTGCTTCTAGAATAAGTGTAGCATGTGTTGCATCATTGGGATCGTAATGAATACCGGGAAGCAGAGCCTGGGGAAGAGCTTGAACCACTGTCGCCTGTACGATCACAACATTGTGGGTCAGATTGGTTGTCAGAGTATCTGTTCCGACAATCGCTTCGACCTTGATGTCCAGAACCGAAGTAGAATCCGGCACAAAGAACTCACTGATACTGGTCCCGGAATTCACACTTCCAAGCACGGTCGCTCCACTCCCATTGTCCACAGTCAGGGTCATTTGATCCACTCCGGTAGACGATACCGCAGAGATTTCAAGCGAATCTCCCGGATTCAGATAAGAGAGAGAAGCTGTTGGATTGGTCATGCTGACAAAATGATCAGAATTCAGATTCAGATAGATATCCTGATTGGCTGTCACCGTTCCCCACCCATAGGCTCCGGGGGCAATTGTACCTTTGGTATTTCCATCCGAGGATCTAAAGACCAAGGCCAAACGAAAAATATTTGTTCCACCTGGCACCCCAAAATGGTCTCTGATACTGGGCGAAAAGCTGATTTCCCATTTATCGGTCTCTCCAGCAACTGGAGACATTTGTCCTATGCCATCATCCATTCCCCAATTCCCAATGACATGCGCCCAGTTGGTTCCATTGGGTCCATCTGTGACCACCCCGTGATGGACATAGACTTTACTAGCTCCAATCAGCTCTCCATTGCCTTGTGTAGCATCAAAGACCAGGGTCGCTGCATCATTTGGGCCAGCGGTAGCGGGTTGTAGGGAAACGATTTGGGCGGAGAGAGAAAGGGAAAAAAGAAGAAAAGAGAGACAGAGTAATTGAATACGCATAGAGGAATAGATTAGACAGTATTTCACCCCCCAAAATTACCCGAAAATGTTTGGAAACAGAAACGCTGACAGAGAGACCACAAAGATTTAATTTTATGGTTTTGTTCTGTCTCTTTTTTCATCTTTCTGAATGGCTGGCATACGGATGAATGTCTGCAATGCCAGAACAACTCAGAGACTGTTTTGGAATCTGTGCTGAGAATTTTTAGGGTGTATTTTTTTCTCAGACAAGGCTCTTTTTTGTTCTCATAGTGGTGCTATGAGAACAAAAAAAGCCGCAGAATGAGGAAAAAAGACGCATACAAAAAGTTAGCGACAGATTTTCAAACAGTCTCTCAGAATTCCCGGCTTATTGTTGCAAGGATGTGCTCCGTTTCGATCTCTGCACAGCGAAAGTGCCCTTCAGGACAGGCAGTTTTGCCATGTAAGCCACACGGTCGGCAAGACAATTGATGCTGTGTCTCCACAACTACAGACTGATCAGACAGTGGCCAAAATCCGAAAGCTGGAACAGTAGAACAAAAAATTGCAGTTACTGGTGCATTCATTGCAGAAGCAAAATGCAAAGGAGCCGAATCATTGACTATATTCATCTGTGCTCCGCTCATCAAGGCAGCTGATTGCAGAAAACTGAGTTCTCCTGCCAACACCTCCACCTTCCTGGAATGAGTGGATTGCTGGATTCGTTCACACAGCGCACGATCGGATGGCCCTCCCAATAAGTAGATGTGATAGGAGGAGGCAAGTCGCTGGATCAGCTTCATCCATTTGTCTTCGGGAAACTGCTTGGTGTACCAAATAGAAGCTGGCGCAATGCAGAGGTAGTCCTGTTCTGCCGGGACAACTTGGAAATCCTCTTCTGAGGGATATAGTTTTGGGCGACAAAAGGCTGAGGAAGCAAGGCCTTGCAGGAGAGAGAGGTTTCGGTTTACTTCATGCTGTGGATCATGGGTCTGTCCGATGATATGTTGAAAAGATTTGGTAAAGGCAAAAGACAAAGGATTCTTTTGAAATCCCCTGGTCTCCTTGGCTCCAGAGAGCAGACATATCAAGCCCGAGCTGAAGAAGCGATGTAAGTTGATGACACAATCATAAGATTCTGATCGGATCTGTCGGATCAGATGCCAAAGATGTCGATACTTACCTTTTTTCTTGTCAAATATGAGGACTTGTCTGATATAAGGATGCCCGTCAAGCAGGGATTCGTTCCCCTTTTTCAAAAGAAAATCAATGCTACTCTTATCCCCGAATTGTTCCTTCAATCGTTCAATCAGGGGCGTTGCGAGGACCACATCTCCAATAAAAGCCGTTTGTATGAGCAGAATTTTCATGAAATAGGCCTGACAGTTATTTTTTTCCTGCCTGTATTGCGTGCATTCGTTGATCAATCATCAAGTGCAATTCCAGATAGAGGTCTCTGGATACAAGTGAGGCTGTCCGTCCATTTCTCTCCTCAATCTTGCTTGAATAGGGCCTCTATACATAGATCAAACATACAAAAGCTTTGACATCCTTTCCAAAGTGAGCCCTCATTAGCTGGCTTCCTTGTCGAGGATGCTGGCAAGACTGATAAGACAAGGCTGAAGGATCAATCACGACCAAGCGAAACAGAGTTCTCCAACTTTCTTTCATTATTTTTCTCTTATCTGTAACAAAGCCCATTTCCGTTCGTCTCCCTTCTGAACATCCGGATGCGCACTGGAACACAATTACTCTTTAATATTTATTTAAGATATCAAAACATGAAACGAATACTGATTGTCTCTCTTGTTATTAGCATTCTGTCGATTGCTTTCGCTGGCGCACAGAATGTCATTGACCAACACTTTCAGCAGTATCAACAAGACAACTTCACCAATATCCACGTTACCTCCAAAATGTTTGAATTGGCATCTTACGTGGAATTGGAAGATGACAGTGATGATATGCAGGAAATGCTGGAATTTGTCCGTACCATCAACACCTTCGATATGATTGTCGGCCACGAAATGGACAATAGCCAGACTGATTATGATCGCGCCATTCGCACGGTCAGCAGAGAGTTTGAAGAACTGATGCGTGTGAATGATGAGGATGGGAACTTTACATTCTTCATTGATGAAACCAAAGGCGTTGTGCATGAACTCGTTATGGTTGGAATGGCGCCAAAGGTGTTCCTGATTTTTTCTCTAACAGGAAACATGGATCTTAGCCAACTCTCCAAAATGTCAAAATGGATACAGACAAAGGAATTCGACCAAATGAAAAAACTATCCGAACACAAGGTCGGGGAAGTCAAGGTCTATCCGAACCCTGCGAAAATCAACACCCAACTAAATCTGGAGATCCCGGATGAGATGAAGGGAGGAACAGCCACACTCTACAATGTCAATGGAGCCGTCATTCGCCGTATAGATTTGAATGATGTGAAACTAGGCCTAAGAACCAATGATTTGAATTCTGGTCTACATATACTGGAACTCAATAAAAATGGCGTAACCATCAAGAAAAAATTGATGCTTCACTAAAGTTTCTCGTTCTTTTCCAACTCTTCATTCATTTTCCCACACAACAGTGACTACCAAGCAATTCCAACAAATCATCCTCCCATTGAAGAACAAATTGTTCAGATTTGCCCTCTCATACATGGGCAATGAGGCGGATGCCCTGGATGTGGTACAGGAAGTGATGATGAAAGCCTGGGAAAAAATCGATGATCCTGAATCATTTGGAAGCCCAGAAGCCTGGTGTATGACGCTGACCAAAAACAGAAGCCTGGATTTGTTGAAAAAAAAGGGAAGAAATCACCTGCCATTGACAGATCAATACGATCTACAAGCAGGATCGGCTACTCCCCTCGAAGCAACAGAAAGCAAGGAGTCGATCAACAACATACAGGAAATCATCTCTCATCTACCCGAATTGCAGCGAACAGTGATCCAACTCAGAGATGTAGAAGGATATAGTTATAAAGAAATCGCTGACATCATGGATGTAGGCATGAGTCATGTCAAAGTGCTCCTTCACCGGGCGAGAAAACAAGTTCAACGACGATTCAGACGCGTAAATCAACATGGAATCTCATATTCTTAATCAGCTTGCAGAAAAATTCTGGGAGGGCAAGAGCACCGAACAGGAGGAACAACAACTCAAGGAGAGTTTGTTACAAGGTCCGGTGCCTCCGGAACTGAATTCTCTTGCTGAGTATTTGCAAAGCCTTGAGGCTTACCGTTCGGCCACTACGCTTGACCAGGAATTTGATGCACAGATGCTTGCGAAGATTCAACCGCCAGCGCCTGTTCGAAGTCTGAAATCTGGATGGGCCATGCTCACCAAAATTGCAGCTGGCATTGTGCTTCTGCTTGGAATGGCATGGGGAATTCAGACCATGACGCAGCCTCAGGAAGAAGAGATTGTCTCCGAATTCGTTGACACTTTCGAAGATTCAGAAATCGCTTATCAGGAAGTCAAAAAAGCCTTACTGATTGTTTCGGCCAATATGAATGAAGGTCTGGAACATGCCGAGTTACTCGGTGAATTTCATAAAGTGAAATCAGAAGTAGAAAACAAAAAATAACACGAGATATGAAACTGACAACAATCCTAACTTTTTTTGTCTTGACCGTGTGCTTCACCATTGAGATGGTGGCACAAAGCAGCGGCGTCGATCGATACTTTGAAGATTATAAAGAAGATGATCGATTCTCATTAATCACCGTTTCCGGCAGGATGTTCAGCATCTTTGCAGAATTTGACATGAATGATCCGGCTGAGAAACATTTGGTAGATGCCATTTCGAAACTCAAGGGCATGAAAATGCTCATCGGAAGTGATGTCCTGGAAGCTAGAGGGATTTATGACGAAATTGTTCAAAAACCCGCCAGCAGCATGGAAGAACTGATGTCTGTCAGGGATTCCGGGCAGGAATTCCAGTTCTTCATTACTGAAGATGATGGGACAATCTCCGAACTCCTCATGATTGGATATCAATCAGAAAATGTCATGATCCTTAGTCTTGTTGGTGATTTGGATCTTCAACAAATCGCTGCGCTCAGCCAGAAGATGGCCCTTAACGGATTTGAACACTTTAACCACGTAGGACAATGATCAAACAATTCAGCATATTCATACTAGCCATGATTATGACTTTGGCTCTATTTAGCCAAAGTAGAACCGTCCAAAACTTTATTGAGACTGCTGATGGCTACAATCTTTATTTATACCAAAGTTTGATTCGGGTGTTGAATCAAGATGAAAATCCTGACTTCAACATGCTGATCAGAGATTTGGATCACCTCCGGTTTTTGTCCACAGACTCAATCGGAACCACTGCCAAAGCGACCTTTTCTGACTTGGACAAAGGCATACAGGGAGAAGGCTTTGAATCCATCATGTCTTTTGATAACAAGGACTACAAATGTCACATCTACGAATTGGAAGACAGAAGCGGACAATCCTCTTGGGTGGCCACCCTCTTTATAGAAGGGAGAGCAGGTCTGATCGAAATGAAAGGTTCTGTGGATATGAAATATCTTCATGCCTTTTCCAGCCTTAACATGGACAAATTGAAAGATGTACTGCCCATAGAAGAATTGAAAGATAACTAAGTAACCTTTTACAGAACACAGAGACACGGAAACACAGAGGCCCATGGGAGTTCTCTTTGTGAGCCGCTGCCTCTGTGTTCCCTTTTTTGACATCCCAATTTCCACACATGAACGTTCTTGAAACACACAACCTGCACAAAACCTATGGTCGGATCACGGCTGTCAACCAACTCAATCTCAACGTAAAGGCCGGGACTGTCTTCGGATTGCTCGGCCCCAATGGAAGCGGCAAAACCACGACCCTCGGAATGATCCTCGGAGTTACGACCCCTAGCAGTGGCGGATTCAGCTGGTTTGGGAAAACCCCAACTCACCATCAACGAAAAAAGGTAGGTGCTATTCTGGAAAAACCCAACTTCTATCCTACCTTCTCCGCTTACAAGAATCTTGTACTCGCCTGTAAAATCAAAGAGGTCTCCTCCGACAGAATTCACCCCGTACTAGAACAAGTGGGCCTGTTGGATCGAAAGGATGACCCTTTCAAAACATATTCACTGGGAATGAAACAGCGGCTGGCCATCGGTTCGGCCATGTTGGCCAATCCGGATGTACTGATCTTTGATGAGCCAACCAATGGACTTGATCCCAAAGGGATTGCTGAAATCAGACAACTCATCCTCGACATCGCAGAAACAGGCAAAACAATCATCCTTGCCAGTCACCTTCTCGATGAGGTACAGAAGGTCTGTTCAGACTTTGCGATTCTGAGAAAAGGCCATCTCCTCCATACTGGCAAAGTCAATCCAGAGCAGGAGGAGTATATCATCCTGGAAATCGGAGCTGAAGATCTCGGCTCGGCCCTGGAATCTGTGCAAAGAGCACCGGGATACATTTCTCACAAAATCCTGAGAGACAAACTGGAAGTAACTTTCGAGACACATATTCGTCCAGCAGATGTCAACCGGCATCTAGCAGAATCCGGCATCTATGCCGGTCACCTCAATACGATTAAAAAAACTTTGGAGCAACAATTCATGGAAATCGTTACAAACTATGCTTAGACTTATTTCAATTGAATTCTTCAAACTCAGAAACACCAAATTCTTCTGGGTCTTAAGCGGATTGTTCATCGTGGTTTTGATCGCCATTCCTATCAGCGTAAAACTGTTTCTGGATTACCTGACAAGTATTGGAGACAATCCTTTCAGAATAGGAATTGCGCCTAATCAGCTTCCCCTGTTTGACTTTGTGGATATTTGGCAAAATCTGACCTGGACTTATTCATTTTTGTCCATTTTTCTTGGATTCATAGCCGTAATCTCGGTTTGCAACGAATTCACTTATGGGACCATCAAACAAAATGTCATTGATGGGATGAGTCGAAGAGAATTATTTCTCAGCAAGATAGGCTTTGTGACCGTCCTGTCAATTGTTATGAGTCTTGCTGTTGGTCTGGTTGGATTGATTACAGGTTTTTTTCTCTCGCCAGTGAAAAGTCTTCCCTTCATTCTTCAAAATATTGAATTCCTCCCAGCCTACACCCTTCATCTGATTGCCTTTCAGCTGTTCTGCATGATCGCGGCCTTAATAATCAAACGTCCCGGCATCACCCTGGCTGGATTGATGTTCTATATTTATTTCCTTGAGCCGATATTGGTAGCCTTCATGAAATATGAATGGAACATTCCCTTTTGGGCAGACTTACTCCCGATCAAGGCAATCGGCAATGTGATCCCCCTTCCATTTCCAAAATATGTCCTGATGGAAACAGAAACTTTTGTTCCTCTGGATCATCTGGGAATCCACCTTCTCTACCTGCTTATCTTCTGGTTCGTCGCAGACAGACTGATGGTGAAAAGAGATTTGAATTAGGAAGCTGAAGTCAGAAAAGTTCGATAAGGAGAAGGGGTGTATCGATCTCCAGGTCAAACTTTTCTGACTTCTCATTTTGTTACTTCTCGCCTTCTCCCACTTTTTGCTCACTTTCACTCGCTAGCGTTCGATTCTTCACATGCGTATCCAGAAATCGATTCATTTCCCAGAACATATGCAGGATAGACTCTTTGGCACGATAGCCATGACTTTCGTGTGGCAGCATGACCAATCTTGCTGTGCCTCCCATTCCCTTGATTGCGGCAAACAATCGCTTGCTTTGAATTGGGAAGGTACCTGAGTTGTTGTCTGCTTCTCCATGCGTCATCAAGAGCGGTTCATTGATTTTGTCAGCATGCATAAAGGGCGACATATTGTAATAAATTTCTGGTGCTTCCCAATAGGTTCGCGGCTCCGCCTGAAAGCCAAAAGGGGTCAGCGTCCTGTTATAGGCTCCGCTTCTGGCAATTCCAGCAGCGAATAGATTGGAATGAGCCAGCAGATTCGCCGTCATAAATGCGCCATAGGAATGCCCTCCAACCGCCACTCTGTTCCGGTCCGTCACGCCCATGTCTGCCAACTTATTGACTGCGGCTTCCGCATTCATGACCAGCTGCTCTCTGAATCCATCATTGGGTTCGGCATCTCCCTCCCCAATAATCGGCATGCTAAAGCCATCAAATACTGCATATCCCTGGGTAACAAATGGAACCGCTGACCCCCAACTCAAGCGGACAAAAGAATAGGGTGATCCTTGTCGCTGACTTGCGGCTTTGGCACTTTTGAATTCCCTGGGATAGGCCCACATGAAAGTCGGCAGGGGGCCATCCTCCGCAGTGTATCCTTCTGGCAAATACAAATTCCCACTCAACTCCAGGCCATCTTTTCTCTGATAGGTAACCACTTGCTTCTGGATTCCTTTCAGCTCTTTATATGGGTGAGCAATTTGGGTCAATGCTGTGAGTGTTCCCTTTTTCAGATCTCGCAAAAAATAATTCGGAGGTTCTGTAGGCGATTCTCTTCTAGTGAGGATCAATCCCTTTTTTATGTCCAGCAGTTGAATAGAATTTTCATAATAAGGCGCTTGAGACCGCCATAGCTCTTTGGATTTCCTGGTTTTCAGGGAGAATTCCCGCACAAATGGTCGGTTCCCCTCCGGGCTGGCCCCAGTTCCTTCCAGATAGAGTTTTTTTCCGCTTTTGTCCATCAGAAGAACCTCCCGACCAAATTCATTGGTATGGGTAGCAAAATATCCCGGGTTTCCGTAACGATCTTCAGAAGAGAGGTCGAACAACACCGTTTTGCTTGCTGGATCACCAGGCACGAAGGTACTGGTGAGCATTTTTCGGGTTTTCCGCGAATATTCCCTGACAATAGCCAACTCATCATTTCCCCAATCAATTCCCCGAAAACGCAAGGAAGTGGTGATTCCTGCTATTTTCTCTCCAGTAAAGGGTGCTGGCAAATAAAATATCTGATCCCGTATCTCCGATTCTCTGGCAGGGTCGCCCCCATCCTGAGCTTCCACCCATACCAGTGTAGACGGGTGATCTTCCCTCCACTGGAAGCCGCGAGGGCCTACAGTGGTTGCATCAAATCCCTTGGGAATGTTATCAGCTAAGGGAAGATCAGCGATAGTTTGAATGATGTTCCCGTCCAAATCTCTGACCGCTGCTTTCAGTGGAAAGCGATACATCGGAACGATGTAGGAAAAGGGTTGCTGAATACTACTTGTGAATACATATTGTCCATCAGGTGAAGGATAAAAATCATCATAAATTCCAGGCTCTCCATAGGCAGTGGAATGCTTGTTGTCAACTTGCACAAGATGAAGTTGGGAAGTCGAATAATACATAAACAATGCTTCATCATGGGCATTTTGGAGGAGATCCTGATAGGTTCTGACAGGTGCCTCCGTGCCATTGGCTTCCTGAATGATGGGGCCATTGGGAGCAAGTGGTTGTTCTGGCGCAGGACCTCTATCCGCCAGGACAGATTTGTAGATTAGCTTTTTGCTGTCCGGAAGCCAAACATAGGGAGTGCCATAAAGGGCATCATTGATGATTGGTTCTGTCAATTTGTGTGCTGATCCGGTTTTCACATCCGCCACCCATAATTCAATCCCGGCAACTTTCTGGATGGTAAAGGCCAAGTTCTGACCGTCAGGGGACCAGCGTACGTTCTGGATAAGGGCATCTTCTGGCAATCCCTCAACCATCTTTTCTGTGTCGGAGAGCACACTTCGAAATGTCAAGCCCACATAAGTGGTTGAGCGGCTGGCACCATTGGTTCTGGGATTGATTCGCAATCCGGCCAGTCGCAACTCTGGTTGTGCGAGTTCTTCAATAGAGATAAAACCGGGCCTTTGCATCAAAACCAACCAATCTCCAGTGCTATTGGTATAAACAGAAGGAGTCTGAGGGGCATTGACAAGATCCTGAAGTGCTTGAGGGGGTAATTGATATCCAGTATCTTTTTGTGCAAAAAGAGAACTTAACATAAAGAGTAGGGGAAAAAAAATAGATAACAGGCGCATGAGCAATAGAATTAAGTCACAAACATAAAGTAGCAAGATCAATGTGGTCAGATAGGTTTACCAACCTCAAAGATACACAATTCGCGATAAATGATTGACATTGATTCCAATAGCTCAGTAAAGGTTACCCGCATTCCCCCTTGAAAAACATGCTCGGATAGGAGGCTACTCCCGAATCTATTTGATTCTTGAAGAGGAAATTTTTACATCGGCGGTTGCCCAACTCTCCGCAATCAGGTCTTTGATAGCCATTTCCTGTTTTGTCATCCCCAGAGCTCGATAGGCTTGCAACAATCCATGATGAGCCCAACCATTATTTGGCAATCGTTTCAGATCTTCCTCTAGCGTCAGGATGGCATCCTCATATTTCCCAGCCTCTATCTGTACTGCTGCCAGATGATGCCTGACAGAAAAAAACCAGTCTGGGGGTTCGTCATAATTCAATTGGTCCTCCAAATCCGCGGCTTGCCGAAGTTTCTTTGTGGCCTGGTCATAGGAAGTTTCTGTAGCTAGTACTTCTCCTTCCAGGACAAGTTGTGCAATCTGGATCAAGCTGTGGACAGAATTGATGTCCCAAACGGTTACTTCTTTCATTTCATCCAGGTCAGCTAGTTCTTGGAGCGCTGTTAGTTCTGTTCTGGCCAGATTGAGCTCTTGTTTGCCGAGGTAGGCCATTCCTCTTGCATAATGTCGAACAGCTTCAGGATAACTCAATTCAGGATTGGAATTTGTCATGTTCAGGATATCGTCCCATTTGCCGAATTTGACTGCAACATAATACGGTATGGTATAATAATGCTGGAGGGTTCCCCAACCAGGTTCCTGCATGACCTCCTGATCTGCATGATTCCTCACCTCTGTTGCGGCCTTCAACGCCCAGTAACTATTGCCTTCCAGGGTTGCTGTTCCAGCCATAAAATGGTAATTGTGGGGATAGTAGGCCAATGGATAAGCTCCTTGGGCATGACAAAGACTCACATAATTGCTATCAGCTTTTATTGCTTTGATATTTGCAAGGGTCCCTTTGTGGTATTCGCCAGTCCGAATGTAAATATGAGACGGCATATGGATCAGATGTCCTGCACCGGGTACCAGATCATCATCGAGAACTTCTGCACTGGCAGAGCCAAGTTCTGGAGTTGGGGAAGCTTCCACTGCATGAATGTAAAAGTGATGACCACCCGGATGGCGAGGGTCTAGATGAATCACCGATTCGAGCGCTTCCAAAATTGTAGGTGTCCAGGAGTTAGGATGTCCCTGCTTGTCCCATAAATCCCAGGGATGCATATCCATCAAGGATTCGGCATAAAGGGTAGCGACTTCAGTATCAGTGGGATATTTTTTCACCAGTTCTTTCATGGCATCTGAATATGCCTTATCCAGGGCACTCCTGTCTTCAGGAGGAGAAGGCGAATAACGTTTGGCCATGGCTTGAATCAGGTCTTGTTCCTTCTCACTGACCTGGTCAGCAAGCGAAACAGCCTGTTGGATCGCTTTGTAGGCGCGCTCATAATTGTCGCTTTCCATGCCTGCATTGTAATTTGGCCCCAACACATAAGCAAATCCCCAATAGCCCATGGCACAGGAAGAATCAAGCCGTGTGGCATAGTCAAAGGAGCGGGCTGCTTCGGCATGATTGAAGCCATAAGCGAGAAGCAGTCCCTGATTGAAATATGCCTGTACTTCTCGACTATCCGTGGAAATGGGGAAGTCAATGGCGTCAAGTCCCTCAAATAAAGGAGCCTTTTGTCCTGATCCATACCAGGCAATGTCCGTTGTTTTGGGGGCACACATGCTGATTGTTTCGGCTGTGTCTGTAGAGGGTTTACTACTTTGACAAGCACAAATCAAACAAAAGATCAGAAAAAGGAATAATCGGTCTATGAATGTCATTTTTTGGTATGTTGGGAGGTTATCGAATCAAATAGTTGATGTGAGCTCCCAAATTACCGAAGCCCGTCCTGTTCAGGAGGAAGAGATGAGTATGTCACCCAATACTGTGAGCGTTTTATGAGCTTCAATGAGTATTGGGAGAATACGAGTTCCTCGCCCACTTCCCTGAAGATAGGCTTCCCAACACCCGAATCTGTGATGACTGGTGGTTCAAGACTTAAATTTCTGATTATAAAGTCGCAGGATTTTTATGCTCCTCCAACGCATGTTTGAGGAAGATAGCGAGCTATCTGACGAAAAAATAAGGCAGGGGGCGTGCAAAAGGACTAGACTTCGATTGTCAAGAACTTATGGCTGGAACCACTAAAGTGCTTGCTGCAAAGCTTGAATTTTGGTCTGATAATATGCCGATGGAGACGACCAATTCTGAAGTGCTTGCTGAACCTCCTTCGACCTTCCCTGTTTCAACAATCCGAGGATATAGTACCAACGAGAGGTTTCGCTCTGTGCGATTTGTGGTTTCAGGCTGAGGAGCGCATTGTCTACCTGATTAGCAAACAATTCGCTGATACCTACCAATCGCTGTATGTCTTCAGGAGAAATGCCACAACGGGTCAATGCCTGCTCTTGAGTAAGTATTCGTTTCAGTGCAGGAATGGCCGACTCATATTCTTTCATGTTGTAGAACTGTACTCCTTCCATGTTCAGATCACAGCTGTCTTGCGCATTTCTTTCTCCCAATCCGCTATCATAATGTTGTGCAAATTGCTGATATACCTTCTGATGGTCAGTGGCGCTATTTCCCATTTGGAAATAGATAAGCAAGAGTAAAGCGAGTCCAGCGGCTACGGCCAGACTCCACTGTAGGGGAGACAGCCGTCTGATTGTGGGTTCAGAATCCAAGGTGGTGGACGCATCCGAACTATATTGAGATTCTTCTTCTTCAAACATCTGTTTCAAACGCTTGCGATGGTGAAGCATGATGCCTTCAATCAGTGCTTTCTGATGTCGAACCTGCTCATCTAATTCGGGTTCTTGCTCAATTCGTTCCTCAAAAGCCTTTTTTTCTTCCTCTGACAATTTCCCACTTAGATAGAGATCAATATAGCTTTCTGTTTGCTCTGACATTGTTAATCCCCTTTACTATTAGAAACTAATCAAGTATCCCTGTTGCCATTTGTCTCAATCGCTTCATACAGCGATTTTTTTGCGTTTTTGCGACTCGCTCATTGCTGTAGCCAAGCCTGTTTGCAATGGATTCCATGCTGAAATTTCTGTAATAGAAAAAGTACAGAATTTGATCGCAAGGAGCTTTCATTTTTGCTACCAGCCTGGCCAGTTGCTCTGCCAACTCATTGGACTCCCATTCTCCCCATGTTGACACCTCCTCTTCGGGTAAGCCGCTATGTATTTCAGGTGTCATCTTCACTTCTTTGGGAAGATGTTTGTACAGGCGATTTTTGGCGATTCCAAAGAGCAAGGTTTTTAAGGTACTTCTCAATTCTGTTATATGCCCCGATTGTATTTTTTCATATAATATAATCATACCTTCCTGAAAAGCATCCAGCGCTTCCTCTTGCGAACAATCCCGTTTCTTCATTGCCCACTGCCCAAACTCTCCTCGGTACTTCCGATAGAGAGTCTTCAGAATTTCCTCTGAGCCGTCACGTAATTGTTTGAAGGCCTCCTGATCAGTCATTGCTTTATCCATTGAAAAACGAAAAGGTAAACAAGCGGGGCTAATATACGACAAAAATAGGCGTAGCCGAAGCATTTCTGCTCCGGCATACCTACTGTCACCCAGCTAAGAAACCTGCTTGTTCCAGGTGTGTACAACAATTCCGGCCAAGGCATGTACACAATCCCGGACAGATTCTGTTAACTCATTTGTATCGCTTGTAATTCCCCGATCTTGGGGACGATCTGTATCAAGAATCGTTGGTTATTGGTCTCCTCTTTCTTGTCTCTGCCTACTCCACCTTCTCCACTCCCCGAAATCATGATCTCATATCGATTCGGGTCAAAGACAATCCCTTCTTCTTCCCACAGGCGATAGAGAGACAAGGCCCGTTCATAACTCAATTCATAGTTGCGCGAGTAGGCATCCGAGGAAGCCATTCCCTCAATTACCAGTAAATATTTGATGTTGTCATCCGGGTCCAGTCGATCCACCATCAGCTTAAGGGCACGCCCTGCGCCTACCAGCATTTTCTTATAATGCGGGGCAATAACACTGGAACCTTTCACAAACTGGACTTGGGGATGAAGGACATGACGCTTGTACGCTGGTTGGTAGATAAAGTATCTCGCATCCAGTTGCTCGATAGACTTTTGTATTTCCTGAAGCTTTTTATATTCATTTTCCATGACAGATAAGCGTGAGCGTTCCACTTCCAGTTCTTCGATGAGGGAAGCCACATGAATTTCTTCCTCCGACCATCGTTTTTTGAACTCTCGTGCGGCAAATTTTTGGGCATCGAGCGCCTTTCGCTGAGCCTGTAATGCCAATCGCTGATCTTCCAATTCTGTGCTTCGAAGTTGTAGTTCTTCTTCTGCTCGCAACAAATCAGCCTGATGGATCTTGAACATCTTATAACTCAACACAAATAGAGCCAGCGCCAGGATGAACAAAGCCGTCATCAAATCTGAATAGCTAACCCAGAATAATTGTCCGCTTTCTCTTTTCATGATGCAAGGGTATTGATAAGGTAAATGCCTCCACTGACGATGCCAATCATAAATGCTGCTGCTCCGATGTAGATAAAGAATTTGAAAGCCGGGGAATGCAGCACACTGTTTTCCTGTCTTCCCATGACATCATCCAGACGATGGCTAATTTCTCTGAATTTTGCACTCATTTCTTGCTGGTGAACCGCTTCCTGCTTCAACTTGTCAAGCAGGCGGGTATTCACTTCCAGGCTCATGGCTTGCAGATATTCGATATCTCCCCGAATTTGACTGAGGTCTTTGTTCAGGGCTTCGGCATAGGCATAACGTTCTGTCTCTGTGATGGTGGCAAACATTCCAGACCCGTGACCATTCTGTTGGTGGCCAGCATAGGCGTGCCCATTTGAGGTGCCATTGACAGAGGTAGGGGTCAGGTAATCCTGGTGGTTCACGAGGCCAAAATGTGTATTCAGTTTTTTGGCAAACTCATCTACTTTCCTGGTATATGTGCTGATGTAGGCAAGGTGTTTTTCAATCAGGCCATCATTTGCTTGAAGAAAATGCCCCATTCCGTGCAACCCTCTCTCCAGACTTCTGATTTGGGTAAACACTTGCTGCAAATCACTGAAGAGATGAAGGGTCTCTCCCAAAGATTCGTTCATATGCTTTTGGTACACAACGAATCCGTCATGAAAGGCTGTCAGGCTTTGTTTCAAGTTCGTCAGCGCTGGCAAACCATCTTTTTGCAAGGGCGAGAGCAGAAAGGTTTGAAGAAAATGAAAGTAGCCATATTGTCTCTGATCCCGGATTCCTTTCGCATTTTTCAGCCATTGATTGCTCAGAACCGTCAATCCTAGGCCTACTGCGCTGCCGATCATCCCAATCAGAACGCCTCCGAGAAACGACTGTATGGCCGCATCGGTTACCCCTACACTGGCAATCTTGATCAAGCCAATGATGACTCCGGTAAAGGTGCAAAGCAGGCCGATGTACAAAGGCAAGGCTATACTCGATTCAATCCGTTGTTCATGAGAGGTCAATTTTCTTTCCGCCAGTTCTTTCAGGATCTCAAAATCAGCTTCTCCCCTGTTCCGGCGAATGTAGGTATTGGTCGTTCTGAGAATGGATAAAAAGGTCTCGTTGAATCCTGGATCCTCCTCTACCAGTTCAATGGTATCAGATACGCCTGTTGTGTCTTCTTCCTCATCCACCTCTGTCGCACTGATCAGGCGAAGTTGGTTGGTTTCAGGATAAATCGTTTCAAGGGTTTGGATGGCCTTTCGATTTCGATTGACAATCCATATTTGCAGAGCCACTATCACAGCTACAATGCAGAGTTCGATGATTAAGATCAGATCCATAGTTTTGGGTTATAAGGTGTACAGTTGATGATGAGTGAGACGAGTATTATGATGTGTGGACAACGACATACGGTTTTTGATCCTGGACAAATGATGACTGGCCAGCACATTCATCTGAATTGTCTTCCAAGGCCAGTTTGTCATCAGCAGTTTGGCGACCCCAAACCGTTTGCCGTTCCCTCTTCTGTGTTTACCTGCCCAAAGAGCGATCGGCAGCTTCTCGTTCTTCTTTTGTCATTTGGGCATATATATGTGGATAGCAAGGTTGATCTTTGAAATAGCGGATGACATCAGAGTCTCCGATATTGGTTTCATGAGAGCGCAGAATCCCGAGCATCATGGGAATCCATCCATCCGGTGAATACAATTGCGGACGAACAGTTTTGCTTGGGACTGCTTTTGAAGCAGTGGGTCCTGGCAGATAGTGGACCGTCTGTGTAAACAATTTCTGAACAAACAGTTTGAAGGCTGTCACATTCGATTCCGTCAATTCTCCAGTTGCATAAGCAGAAGTTCCTTCAGCATTCTCAACAAATACTTCTCCTCCGGTTCCGAGATAAAATCCTTTCAGTGTCAGACTATCGAGTTTCATTCCCAGAGAGAGGCTGTAGGAATCTGCCAAGGCTTCCTGCTGCATCGGTTTTGGCAGCCAATCTGTATGAAACAACATCGCTTTCTGAGTGGAATGGTACCTCCCGTATTTGAGTAGCAAATGCCGCGTGTATATTTTGTCAAAGGGGTCAAGATTTTTTCGAGCTAGATGTTCATTCACAAATTGAATATGTTCGCGCGTCGCACCGTGGTTGGCCAAGAGATCGATTTGTTCAAACAAGTTCTTCAAGGCCATATTCAGTTCGATTGCCTGTCTGGCCTGAAAAGATTCTTGATTCAGGCTGAGGTATCCATCTGACCCAATTTTCAACAAGCAGTGATCAGGGAAAAATGACAAAACTCCCAGCTTGCCAAAATTCAACACAAAAGACTTCGTTTCGGCATGATATCGACCCTTGAGTTCAGCATAAGCAGACAGCTTGAACAGATTATCTTCATCGAATGGATAGGCAACCATCTGATCATTGATAAAGGTTTCCAACAGTGGCGATTTGTCAGATGCCTTGGCAATGGCTACAACGAACATGAGATAGAGCAAGAAAATCATTCCCAACTTTGCTGTCAGGCGAAAGAGTTTTTTTCGATAGAAGCTTTCGGTCATGTCTTTATCAGGTTAATTATGAGACTGTTTGAAAATCTGTTACTTATTTTTTGTATGCGTCTTTTTTCCTCATCCGGTGGCTATTTTTGTTCCCAAAGCACCACTATGAGAACAAAAAAGAGCCTTGTCTGAGAAAAAAATACACCCTGAAAATTCTCAGAACACATTCCCAAACACTCTCTAAGGGTTTGAGGCATAGGTGTTGGAAGAAAATGCTGAAGGCACAGGTGTCAGGTTCTGCTCCCAGATCCGCATCGGATCAATCCGCTTGTCATAATGAAAGACCTCAAAGTGCAGATGCGGGCCTTTGCTGAGTCCTGTATTGCCAGAAAGTCCAATTGTGTCTCCTCTGACAACTTCTTGTCCCGCTTTCACCAGAACTTTGGACAAATGCGCATATAAGGAGCTGTACGCATCATCATGGCATAGCATGACATATTTACCATAGGTACTTTGGCCCTTTTTTACGACCATATCCTGCACTGTTCCACTTGCGGCAGCTCGTACAGGGGTCCCGGTGGGTGAGGGAAAATCCACGCCACGGTGCATCCGGTACCGCTTGACCACGGGATGTAAACGCACCCCAAATGGACTGCTGATCTTGTATCGATCCGCAACAGGACGCAAACTAGGCACACGGCTTTCGGGAATAGGGTTTGGTTCTGTTTGAGCAGGTTCTACACAAATAATTGTTCTGGACAATGCAAATTTTGGTCTCACAATTTTCTGGTATACTGCCAATCCCAACAACACAACCCCCAATCCTGTCAGGCCAACACAATAGGCACAAAACTTCATTCCAACGTATTAAGTGATGGTACTTCATGTACATCCAAAGAACTGAAGACATAAATGGAAGGTCGGGATGACAACGTAAACCGTCGAAGCATCAGCTTAGCAGAAAAAGGCCATGTAGCTTTTGTCATCCCTTCCCCCCATCACCATATGGTATCTGTCTCGCTTTTATAGACAAGCTGGTTGAAAAAAGTGCATGTTCAGCTCAATATTTTTTTTCAGTTTTTGGGAAGAGGGTGCTTTATGGACTTTCCTGAGACCAAATCGAGAGCACTTCGGTGCGTCGGGAAAAATGCTGAAAATTCTCCCCCACCCCGCCTCTTGAAGAGGAAAGTAAGTAGAAAAGGGGGGTCATAAAGAAGCCATAAAAACTCCCAAAAGAAGCGGGAGTCCATGCCTGGCAAAATGATATTCGCCTGATTCATCCTGTTAATTCCCTGGATTCTCTCTGAATGCATCACACACATCCAGCAACTGTCTGCCAAGTTGATTCCCACAGCATCCAAGCGGATCTCCTGAATATGAAAAATCTCTAGCCCTTGAGCCATTGTTTGAACCTGGAGGCTCTTTCGGAGCTCACGATTGTCTCTTGATCAAAGGCGGGTTTTAGCAGCAGGCGAACCCTCGATTTGGAATAGGTATACATCTGGTCAATTGCCTCAATATTGACGATGCATTTCCGATTGATTCGAAAAAACTTCGCTGGGTCCAGAATTCCTTCCAATTGATCCAGGTTGTGATCTACTGGATAATCCTTCCCACCATAAGTTCGAAGAATTGACACCTTGGATTCAATGAAAAAATAGGCAGCTTCAGCAATATCAATCGCCTTGATATGCTGTCCGTATCGGATGACAATTCTTTTTTGGAAGCTGGATGTGGGTTTGACAGCTTCAAGCAATGCGGTGTAATCAAAGCTTGGAGAGGCTGATTCCTGTCGAAGTTTTTGATATTTGTTCAAGGCATGTGCCAGATCTTCCTCTTTGAGGGGCTTGAGCAAATAATCAATGCTATTGACTTTGAAGGCCTGAATTGCATACTGATCATAAGCTGTGGTGAAAATAATGGGGCAGTCAATCTCTACCTCCTGGAAGATTTCGAAAGAAGATCCATCCGCCAGATGAATGTCCAACATCATCAGATCAGGCGTCGGGTTCGCTTTTATCCAATCGACAGCTTCCTCCACACTGTCCAATACTCCCAAAATGTTGGCAGCAGGAAGAAGTTTCTGAATGAGTTTTTGGAGGCGCTTGGCTGCTGCTGCCTCATCTTCGATTATCAGGATATCCATGAATAACAGTTGAATTAAGATTGTCTCTCTTGCAACAAGGTCCAGAGAATCTTGGCAATATTCAAGGCATCATCCACTCCCCGATGATGTGTACCCATCAAGGGGAGATCCAATCGCTCCAATACCATTGCCATGCCTACTTCCCTGTCCCATCCATGCTTCAAGGCACACAGGGTCTTCACATTGAGGTGACGACTGCCAAATGGGTATGGAATTCCTGTCGCTTCACACTGTCGGCCGAATTGCTTCCGATCATAGTCTCCAAAACTTGCCCACACACGATTTTTTGACAGGTATTCTTCCTGTAACAATCGGCAAGCAGCCTGAAAAGAAATCCCAGCATCTACCTGATTCTGTGTCAAGGTCGTCAGTTCTGTACAGAAATCACTCACGCGGGAGTTCACTGGCTTCACCAAAATTCCTTGGTTCTCGGTCAATTCCCCTGTCTTTACATCCAGCAAACAACACCCGATCTCGATGATTTCGCTTCTTTCACCCATTGGGGGCTTCCCCTTCCAGCAAGTTGATTCTACATCTATGATGATGATCTTGTCTAGTAACTTATGTCTGGATCGTTGTTTCATCTGAACAAACCTACAAAGCACACCCCTTGGAAGCAACATGAGACCTTCTATTCAGTCCGGATTTCTTCCCCCTCAGGACAAACGAATCCGCATTAAACGATCTTCTTTTGCCTTTGTAAGAAAGTTTTTTTCTTTGAGAGGCTATCATCATTGACACATTGAGGAAAACGGCTAACATATTTATTCCACTCTTCCCCTTTTGGAAGAAATCTTACCTGATCTATCTTCTGATACTTGGAACAACAAGTAATTTCGCCAAGTCCACCTTTTTTCAATCGCATTTTTTCGCAGGTAGCAATACGCGCATTTACCCACAAACCTTATTCGAGGATCGAGATGGCTTCATCTGGCTTGGGACCAAAGAAGGCTTGTATCGCTATGATGGCAATGATCCGCTCCCTGTTCTCTTGTCTGACTCTCTTCGCAATCATTCGATCACAGCCATCTGCCAGGGACTGAATGGCCAGATATGGGTTGGACATGAATCTGGAGAACTCTCTCAGATGATCGGAAAGCGTCTGGTCCCTTTTGAGATAGAAGAAGGACATCCAGAGGCAAAAATCACGAAAATGCTGGTGGATTCACAAGGCGTCCTGTGGATAGCGACCTATGGAGAGGGGGTGTATTATTGGCAAAATGGCAGACTGTTCAACTACAATACAGATGATGGCTTGCTGAGTGATGAAGTTTATTGTCTTGCCCTGGATGCCAACCAACATGCCTGGATCGGAACTGATCAGGGAATCAATATCTGCAAACTGTCAGCCGGAAAAAAGGAAGCTCTTCTATTTCCAGCAGCAAGGGAATTACCGGATCAAATTGTGCAAGAATTATACTTCGATGCGGAAGGGATCTTGTGGATCGGGACCTTTGAGTCAGGTGTGCTCAAATACGACCCCAGGCATGCTCGATTGATGCTTCCTCCTTCGCCATGGGACTTTGGAGAAGTGAAGCAAATATTGAAAATTGGTGGGGATGTATGGGTAGGAACCAAAAGAGAGGGGATTGTAATTCTGGATGAAAGCAATCTGTACGCAAATCAACACTTTTGCCGCCACACTGGTTATGAAAACGATCACATCTATTCCATGATTCAGGATAGGGAAGGCAATGTCTGGGTAGCAGGTGATCAAGCAGGCTTGCAATCGGTATTTCCCTATCTGGAATGGATTCCACTACCAAACGGACTGACAGAGGCAAATATTCCCTGTATTCTCTCTGACTCCAAAGACAGATTATGGGTCACACACGGACGCGAGCTTTGTCTGCTGTCTGATCCCGCCAAACCTGCTGAGCCCTCCCATATATTCGAACTACCGAGCGGTGGCCAGGAAGGGATCATTAGCATGGCAGAAGGGCCTCATGGCAATATCTGGCTGGGAACCTTTGGAGACGGATTGTATGTCTTTCATCCAGGAAGCGAACATTTTTCACCTGTATCTACTGCACAAGGAATGGATCAGGGAAGCATCTTGTCTATGATCTGGCAAGACAGTCTGATCTGGCTCGCTACCTTGGGAGGGGTATTTTCTGGCCGTCATGTCCATGATCGATCCAGTCTTCAATTGGAACTGGAGCAGCTGAATGCTGGGAATTCGACAGTTGACAATGGATTAGGGACCAATTATGTCTACCAGGTATTCCCGGATTCTAAAGGACGAATCTGGTTTGCGACCGATGGATCAGGGATTTCTGTCCTTGATCAGGGAAATCTCAGAATGTTTGGAATGGCGGATAGCCAAAAAAGAGAAGTCATCTATTCTATCACCGAGGATGAATCCGGTACAATCTGGATGTCAAGTCCGGGAGAAGGGATTTTCTGGTTTGATGGTTCGCAGTTTCACCCCTTGGCAAAAGAGACTGGACTTAGCTCCTTGTCTCCTTCGGCCATCATCTCTGATCGGCAGGGACATCTGTTGCTGCTACATGAAGAAGGCATTGATCTCTTGAATACTGCTCAAAAATCCATCATCTATTTTCGGGAAGATCGAGGTTGGGGAAATCTCCATCCGGATCTCAATACTGTGCACCGGGACATCAAAGGCCAAATCTGGATTGGGACTCAAAGAGGTATCATTCGCTATCAACCGCTTCCCAGAGATTTCCGGAGTCAGCCCGAAACTCGCCTGGATGGTCTGTCGATTTTTCTTCGAGAACAGGTGGATACCTCACATCACAGTTTTTCCTACGCCCAAAATCACCTCAGTTTTGATTTTATAGGCTTGTGGTACCAACATCCAGAAAAGGTGAGCTATACCTACAAACTGGAAGGCCATGATCTGGATTGGCAACACACATTGGATCACAAGGTTACCTATCCTCAACTCCGGGCAGGAAAATATACTTTCCAACTCAAATCTGCTGTCAATCAGCAATTTGACAAGGCCAACATTCTTTCCTATTCTTTCAGAATCCGTCCCCCATTTTGGCAAAGGACATGGTTTTATGCCCTGTGTAGTCTGTGCCTGTTCGGACTTGCCTATTGGTACATTCGGTCCAGGGAAATCCGCCTCCAACATGAAGCGCAATTGGAACAGGAAAAAATCAGGTTTCAATTCGAAACCCTCCGCAATCAGGTCAATCCGCATTTTTTATTCAATAGTTTCAACACCCTGAATGCGATCATAGAAGAAAGCCCTACCACTGCCGTGCATTATGTCAACAGATTGTCGGACTTTTTTCGAAATATCCTCGCCTATCGAGATACTTCCATTATTGAACTAAAGGAGGAACTTGATTTGCTGGAAAACTATCTCTTCCTACTCACCGAACGCTATGGGGAGAGCCTACAGGTAAAGATGGACATCCCTGCTTTATATCAACACTTCCTGATCCCGCCCCTGACCTTGCAAATGCTGATCGAGAATGCCATTAAGCACAATGTCATTTCTCACAAAAAACCCTTGAAGGTCGAACTCAGTATCAGAGAGAACTGCTTTCTGGAGGTGATGAACCCGATTCAGAAAAAGCGAAGTCCATCTCCTTCCACGGGACTTGGGCTGGAAAACATCAGGAAAAGATATCAACTCCTTGGTGCAGGCAACATTCAGATCAGTCCTACGGAAGATCAGTTTCGCGTAGCAGTCCCATTGATTTCCGCAGAGGAATAGAGGCTTCCAGGAGATTGTTTGAACATCTGTCACTGATTGTTTGTATGTGTCTTTATTCCTCATAAAAATTTTCAGCACAGATATCAAAACACTCTCTAGGGTTCCAATTCAAAGATGCCTTCCACTTTTACAAGGATTTCCTGGGCAATTTTTTGGTTCACTACCTTGGGAATTCGTATTTCATGATCATCTAGCAGGATCGTGAAAGATGCCTTGATATGTATCCCGTTTGGTCCTGAAGATACCTGAGATCGAATGATTCGTTCTTGCTTGACTCCATGAATATTCAGAATCCCTTTGGTTCGGATATCATAGGTACCTGTTTCACTAATATTGATCCGCTCAATGATTTTTCCTGTAAAATGGGCCTTGGCATATTGCTCACTTTCCAGATAGTTTTCGTTGAAATGCTCCCGTTGTAGCGGACTGTTGAATCCCTCGAAGGATCGGATCATCACCGAAAAAACAAACTCCCGATTTGTGGCATTGATGACCCCTTTCAATTGATTGGATCTGGCCTCAATCATTTCAAGTGGCGCATCAGAGAGAAAATGTACAGTTCCATTGTCGCAGGTGTATACCGAGGATTCCTGACAATTCCCTTGGATGTGGGCTCCAACCAATAGGTAGGCGATGAGTAGATACTTCAGCATATGGGGCACAATTTATTCATTTTTCTGTATCTTCGAATCCGATGCAGTACAAAGATTATTACAAGGTGTTGGGGGTTTCCCCTAGTGCAAGTGAAGAAGAGATCAAACAACAATTCAAGAAACTTGCTGTCAAATATCATCCTGATGCGAATCCAGGAGATCAGAAAGCTGAGGATCGTTTCAAAGAAATCTCTGAAGCGAAGGAAATCCTGCTAGATTCAGAGAATCGGCAAAAGTATGATGCCCTCCGAGCGAGAATGCATGCCTTCCAGGGCGCTGGCAGACCACAAAGCGGGAATTCGCATAGCACAACCGGAGAGGTAAGTTCCTTGTTCGCAAGCTTTATTGAAGATGTCCTCGGAAGAGGGAAAGGGCCTAGGAGGGGAAGAAATCAAAAAGCCAATATCAAGATCACGCTTGATGAAGCCTATCATGGTCTTACAGATGTACTGACCTATGAAGGGAAGAAACTCAGGTTGAAAGTTGCCCCCGGCATCAAGGACGGGCAGGTGCTCCGGCTTCGTGGGCAGGGTGCCAAAGGAAAAAATGGAGGAAAAGATGGAGATCTGTATCTCACCATCAAAATCAAACCCCAAACGCGTTTCGAAGTCAAGGAAGAAGATCTCTATGCGCCACTTACTGTAGGTCTGTATGATGCCGTTTTGGGCAGAAAGGTTCAGGTCAATACCATGCGGGGCAAAATGAAAATCAATATCCCTCCAGGAACCCAACATGGGGAAAAACTCAAACTCAAAGGACTGGGAATGCCTATATATGGCCAGGTCGAAAGTTATGGGGATATGTATGTCACCATCAAGGTTGCCCTGCCCAAGAAGCTCAGCAAACAAGAAAGAAGCTTGTTTGAGCAGTTGGCTGACCTCAATTCATAATCGTTGCCTGGTCTACCCTTGATTCACATTCCTTTATTTCTTCAACCCAATTTCCTCCAGACGCTCATTCAAATATTCTCCTGCTGTCATGTCCGAATACATTTTGGGATGGCTGTCGTCAATACAATTCTCCAGACACGTCAGATCCATATCAGACCTCGGATGGAGGAAAAATGGGACCGAATAGCGCGGCTCATGCATACGTTCACGAGGAGGATTGACCACGCGATGGGTGGTGGATTTCAAGCGATTATTGGTCAGTCGCTGCAACATATCCCCCACATTGATGACGATCTCATGCGGCTTGGGACTCACAGCAATCCACTTGCCTTCTGTGTTCATTACCTGCAATCCTTCTGCACTCGCTCCAATCAGCAGGGTGATCAGGTTGATGTCCTCATGCTCCGCTGCACGCACGGCTCCTTCGGGCACTTCATCTGGCCGATCAATTGGAAAATAATGGATAGGCCGTAAAATGCTGTTGCCATTGTGAACCTTTGCATCGAAATAGTCAACATCCAGGTCCAAATAATCAGCAATCGCACGAAGGAGATGTTTGCCAGAAAATTCCAAAGATTGATAGAGGGCGACTCCAAATTTGCCCAAATCAGGCACCTCTCCAGGAAACACATTGTCATAATACTCCTTCTTGATCGGGTCATTGTCTTCCACGATTTGGCCGATATGGTAGAACTCTTTCAAGTCCCCTACATTGTGATTTTTGGCATGCTCCCTTCCTTTGGAAATATAGCCGCGCTGCCCAGCCATCGTCGGATCTTCATATTTGCGTTTGATGGCATCTTCCAGGGAAAAGAACCGCATAAAACTCGCATAGGCCCTCTCAATCAAGTCGGCGGGCACACCGTGATTCGCCACAATGGCAAAGCCAATATCGGAAAAGGAATCTCCCAGAGATTTGACGAAAGCAGCTTTCTTTGCTTCATCTCCCTGGAGGTAATCATTGAGATCTACTGTGGGGATATGATTTAGGCTCATGAGGGTATCGTTTTTTTCTGATAAACAAATTTTCTAGTTTTTTCAAAATAAGAAAAATCCACCCACTCCAGCAAAACAAAACCCCAGCAAGATCATTGCCAGGGGTACACTTACCTTACCGAAAAAAATAAAACTGATTTACCAAATGACAGTTTCCAGCACATTATCGTGGACCGAAGCCCCACCTGAAGCGCATCCACTACAGCCACATCCGGTACAACTGACACAATCGCAATTGTCTTCATTGGCACAGAAATAGTCCTTGCCGGATTGGAAACGGCAGTCATCATCTGCATTTGCTTTCAGGGTTTCAAAAATTTTGATCACATCCGCCTGAACTGGAAACGTATTTTGAGCACTTACATGGACAAAGATCATAAAGACTGATCCCTTCTTACCAGTGCTTCGATAGCTGGCATTCGATACCTGAAACACCTTGACTTTGTCGGAACTCAGATTTCTCCCATGGCGCAGATATTCACGAATGTTGTTTTTGGCAGCTGGTGATATTGCAGCACTCTCCATCCAGGCTTTCAGGGCCTTCATGGAAGAAGGGCGAACCTGCTGGGCACTTACTTGGTGGATATAGGTTCCAAACGCCTCATTGGTGTAGTTGGCAAGGGCTTGTTTCTTATTTGGTTGAGCGGTTGATACTTGAAACCCACCTGTCATTGTCAAGACGATGATCCCGAAAACACGTAGCACATACTTTGTCATTGTTAAGCGAATTAATTGGGTTGAACGTGAATGTGTAAAATGATTACACCAATGGGTTCATCGGCTGTCTCAAAAGGTAACCAGCCCCACCCCAATAATTCTCTTAATTGGGGTGAATGGATTCCTTTTCAGCAATGGAATTGATTCCTACTTGTTTACTTTTTTTGAAATTTGTTCTGCGCAAGAATCTGATCATTCTGCACAAGGGATAGGGAGTAAGTTCCTGCCTCCAGATGTCTCACATCAAGTTCCCAATGATTTTCTCCCACACGCGATTCGACTGGATATCTGACCGGACTTCGCATCCATACACCAAGTCTCCTGATTTCCAGGAAGGCAGCACCCTCCACCCTCAGAGCAGACCGAACATCCAGCCACTCATGATCTTGCACAGGATTGGGGGAAATCGTCATAGATTGTGCTTGCCGAAGGCTCTCATCCCCTGGATTGTAGTAAGTAATACCGCTGCACTCCACATTCTCATTTGGGGGAAACGGCCATGCAGTAGTTGGAATTGAAAAATAATACAGTGGCCTTGCTTCAATATTGGTATACAAATCTCTCACATTCATCTGAAAACTACTGCTTGAAAACAAAGATGGGTCTACCGGACACACAGAAGTAGCATCTGGTGTCATTTGGCTTAGGCGCATCCTGGTATACGCAGGGAAACACATATCGCTGATGATTCGGACTTCGTTCCCACTGGAAGAAATAGAGGCTGATGGAACCCCAAATGTACAGCCTCCATCTTGGATATGTTGCTGATACACAGGATCAAAATTGCTGTCGAATTTGGCCAGATTTACCCCTTCCTGACCAGAAAAGTATAAAGCTTCTCCTGCAAGATAAAAGGCATTACCCGCTCTATGCATATCGTTGAGATAGAGGATATTGTAATGCTTATTCCACAGCAGTTGTCCACTGGCATCTGTCTTGAGGATGCAAATTGGCCCACTATCATGAACAATGGACTGCCCTACGATATACAAGCTTCCATCAGTATTTTCATGCAAAAACTGTCCCGATGTCGCCAGACTCAAAGACGGGAATTCATACAACTTTCCCCAAAATGGATTTCCGGTACTGACATGAATCTTGGCCAGCATAGGGACAGGACGCTGATTGTCTTCCTGAATAGAGCCTGTAATCAACAGATGTCCATCCTGCGATTGGATGATGCTATTGGCTCTTGCTTCAACCAATGAAAACTTATTGGGATTCGCTATATGTTGAATCTTGGCTTCATAGGTCTTTCGCCAATTCAAACTTCCACTGATGTTTCCCTGAATAATGGTAAATGCGTGATAGGGTCCATTGATTTGCCTCCCATAAATCGCAAAAGATTCTGTCGCCTGGTCCCACACAAAATCAGAGGCTTCCACATCAAAATCATCATCTGGAAAATAGTGGGTACTGACCAGCGTTCCATTGGTTTGTACCTCTGTGAGAAAGGGAGATATATTGGACTGCAATCCTCCGATCACCGCAATATTCGCATTGCCGAGAATCAGGTAGCCCCCTGAGATTTCTTCCACTTTGAGGACTGTCTCATCTGCGCCCAAATCAAATCTTTGCGCCCAGGCCAGTTGGTCATTGTCGTCATATTTGAACAAAAAATAATCTAACTGATTCTCAACATTATTTACTCTACCGAGAATGAGATATCCTTGATCCTGGGTGCGAATGAGATCGACCTGCGTAATTTCTTCAGAAGGAATTTCCAATCTTTTCTGGAAGGTGAGAACATTGGGGGAGGTTTGGGCCAATGATACATGGAACAAACACATGAGGAGGAGAAAGAAAAGTTGTTTCATGATTATGTGTAATAGAAAGTAACTAGAGAATCTACGATTGTAGATCCATACATTCTATTAGTCTGCAAAACATGAAAAAAGTCCTTCACAAAGAAGGGATATATAGGTTCAATACTGAAGGATATCTCACTCACTATCACAAATCTAAGAGACTGTTTCGAGATCTGTGCGGAGAATGTTTATGGTGTATTTTTTTCTCAGACAAGGCTCTTTTTTGTTCTTATAGTGGTGCTATGGGAACAAAAAAAGCTGCAGAATGAGGAAAAAAGACGCATATAAAAAATAAGCGATAGCTTTTCAAACAGTCTCTAAGGCACGTCTCTCCTAATAGATGGTCAAACTAAGCACGAAAGGAGCCCCTAATTGCAGGTCAATATGGGATAAGAGAGATTCAAGTTTGGGCCTGGCCTGTGCATGGTGCATCAAATATTGCGTGGCATCAAACAAGAGCAAAAACCCACCTTGCAGAATCAGGGATTGCCCATAGCCTTTGAGTCGTTCGGGTTTGTTGTTAGCGTTTTTGGATCGCTCAATCAGATATCCTCCTGCTGTAAGGTAGGTGAAGTTGAGGGCGAGATTGAAGAGAAGAATTCGTTCCAGCTTGTCCTGTTGCTGAATAGATTCCCACATATCCAAGGCGGCGGGGTCAGTCGTATAGGCAGCATACAGTCCTCCCCCTGCCAGACCAAGATTGACCAGATTCCAGAACATATTCATTTCGTGGAAATACTTGTTTGTTCCTGTCGTTTGGCTTCTCATCACCCCGCCAAGGGCGATATTTCCCACCGCCCAGCCTCCCAGCACATACATATTGATCTTGTTAAGCTGAAGCCTGTTGGTGTTCAACTCCAATAAGAGACTGTCCTGTGCCTGAATCACTTGGAAGGCCCCGAAGAACAAAAGAAACAGAAATACAATTGTATGCTTGTTCATGCCTGATCTGTAAGAAGAAATAGGAAAAGCGCCTGGCCTCCAAACTAACAAATAGTCCTCAATGTTTTGGTAAGCCCTGGAATTTATGGCATAGTCTCCCTTCCCACTGAACCTAATCGCTTCAATAATCCTCTGCAACCAGTTATGGGCTGCGGGGCGACCTTTGCTCATTGGCTCTTCCCTTCAGCCTGGTGGATTGCTAGCTTTAGGCAACTGTCCATGAAAAGACGATCTCATGAAAACACAAGTCATTTTTTGGGGATTTTGGCTAATCATCTATGGTTCAGCATATTGCCAGGTAGAGCTTCGACTATTGAACTCTCCTAGCACGCCTGTGAATCTGGAATCGATGATGAATGTGGAAGTACATCAGATATCCGCTGTCAAGATTCCGGTTTTTTTCACGATTGAGATCCTCGCCAAAGATGGCCAACATTTATATGAAGGAAAATCCGCCCTTTTCCCAATTGGAACAGGAACACATACATTTCGGCCAGGAGATATCGCCCTTCTTCATTCCATTCAGCCGGAAAACCCCCTGGAAGGTGAATATGTTCTCTGTATCAGCATGCTGACACAGAGGAATGATCAAGTCCTGGCTCAAATCTGTCAGAATCAATTATTCACTTCTTTTTCTCCCTCAGATGACCAAGTTGCTGCTTCCAAGAAGCAGCAATTGGTTTCCTTTTCCGGCACGATGCGCCTGACAGCTCAACTGTCTAATCAATATTTTCCGTTCCAGGAGGTATCGCCTTCCTATCTCCGATGGGAAGTGAGTCCTACCTTGACTGTCAAGCAGATCCCCCTGCAAGCCAGATTGTTTCTCTCTACAGAAAAAAACAGCTTTCGGTATGATTTGAATACAGTGAGTCTCAATCTGGATCGGCAACAGTTGCAGAACAACCTGCAGCAAATGGCAAGTGCCAAGCTTCGAGAGGAAGCACGCAAAAGAGCAGCAGGTCTACCCTTTGATGCCTCTCTTCTTCAGCAAGTAGAGAACCTCAAACAGCTACGGAGGGAAGAAATCCGTCAGCGAATGGGACACTTGCCCAATTTGTCTGAAGATGAGATCCTTCAATCAGTTCAGCAACTCCATCGGATAGAGGAAATCCTCGATCACCCAGCCTTCGACAAGGTCGATCAATCCTGGCAATCCTGGGAAAAGAGAATCCCGACACTTTCCCCCGAATCTGCCAAGAGGGTGAAAGATTCCTTATGCCTAACAGATCCTGAGGCATGCAAAGCCTTCCATCAATTGATGAGTCAAAAAGAAGAACTCGACAAACTCAGATCCAGAAAAGATTCTCTGATGGCTATTCAGGTGTATGAACAAAGCTATCGAGAAGAACTTCATGCACTCAAACAACTGAAAACGGATCAGGGATTCCTTCAGGACCCCAGGAATTTGCAGCAATTGCCCATCCTGGGGAAAGCACAAAAATGGCTCTCCCAGCTAGAAACGTTGAGCATAGGCACAAGCTTTCCGCAATACTCTTCCTTTCTGATGGAAGGCATCTCCGTGAACGGGGTGGATGTAGCTGCAAGACCGGGCAAGTTTTTTCTCGCATTCACAGGCGGAGAACTAGGACGGAGTTTTTTGCCCCTCGACACCTTGTTCCCCCAACCTTCTGGACGAATATTTGGCAGCAGAATGGGCGTTGGCCGGAAGCAAGGGAATTTCTTGCATGTGTCTTTGTTGAATTATCAATCCGATACAGTGTCAGCTCTCACACCTCAGGTCCCCTGGGTGTATGGAATAGAAGGCCAGGTCTTTTTGGCGAGAAAAAAATGGCGGCTTCAGGGAGAATGGGCACAATCAGCCGGGACCACAACTTCGGATGCCTGGAAAGTAGAAGCAGAAGGGAAGATGTTTGAGGGGAAGACAAGTCTCCATGCGCATTACCAGAAAGTGATGCCAGACTATTTTTCACCTGGGGCCCCTCTCCTACTGACCGATCAGGAACGAGCAGAATTTCGACTGGATCAACAGCTTCTCAAAGGAAAAATGATCCTCTCAGGATACTATCGCAAGTTTCAGGATGTCCCATTTCTCTACAAGCTCTCTCAAAGCACGGTGCAATCTGCCGGGGGAAGAATTCTGCTCAACCTGCCCAAGTTGCCGACTTTGCAGGTGGATGTTGCCCCATTCTTCCAACAGAATCACACACAGGATAGCTTACTGTCTCGAAATTATCAAGCATTGCTCTCCGCACAAATCGGTCATGCCTACAAGCTCGGAAGTCTGACAGGCAATACCCGACTGATGTATTCGCAACAAATTGGCGAAGGCTCGGTCGAAGGCACGGAGTATCGATCGAGCATGTTCACCTTCAGTCAACTGTTGAGTATTCGCAACGCGCTTAACCTTCAAGCCTCGGCGACCTATCTACAGGCAGACTACTCTCTCGATTATAATGAAACACTCTCTGTAGATGCATCTGCCAATGTCAGTCTTTTCAGGAAATGGAACATGGGAATGGGCGCTACTCTGCTACATGAAGCAGGAGACAATGGCCTGTACAGACGTGGACTCTATGCCTACAGCATGCTACCGATCTGGAAACAGCTCAGTTGTGATCTCAGGCTCGAACGAAGTCAATACAAAAATTTTGGACCTGAGCAACTCAATCGCAATGAATACCTCTTCCGGTTTGGCCTGAATTATATATGGTAACACACAATCATCAATTGAATCAATACAATACAGCAAAATGATAAGACAACAACACCTTCAGCTAAGTTTGGGAGGGATGCTTCTGCTTCTCCTCTTCCAAACGCACCTGTTTGCGCGATCTTCTGCTTTTAAGCCGATTGCACAACCGCTTGCCTCTGCCTCCAATGTGGAAGAACTCAGCGATTTGATTGGGGAACATCCTTCTCTCGTTCCACCTATTGCCTGGAGTTTTGAGCGAGAGATTGCCGGTGTACTCACTTTCTCTCAAACAAGCCAGTTCTCCGGTCTTGTTGTGATTAATTGGGGAGACAATGAAGTGGAAGCTTTTCAGGTTAATGCAGGTCTTAACCAGACCTTTGTGCATGACTATGATCTGTCCGGGCTTTCAGGTCCATTCACTGTAGAAGTCAGGGCCTGTGCGGATGATATTACGCGGATCACTGCCAATTTTCAGGAGTTAATAGGAGTAAATGTGAGTGGACTAAGCAGTCTGCTTCGCGCCTACCTGAACAACAATAAAATTAATGGGACGGTGGATTTTGGAAATTGTCCAAATATGGAACTAATCAGTCTTCAATACAATGAAGATCCTGTCAATGCAAATAATATCAATTTGATCGTCAACAATACGGAAAATTTACAGGCTTATAAGGCCGCTTTGGGACCTGACCTGATCTTAACCACAGCTACTTCTCTCAAATATGTCAACATATGGTCTAACCAGGTTCAGAATTTCACATTGCCAACAAGTGCTCCCGATCTCAAAGACCTCAGGTTTGATGCCAATCAAGTTGACCATGACCTTGACTTTTCCAATTTCTCTGATCTGGAAACCATTAAAGGGCAGGGAAATGATATCACCGAAGTTAACCTAAGCGGACTCACAAAACTCAAAGTAGTAAATTTGCGCGGAAACAGGATTCGAAACGATGTGGATTTGAGCGGGAGTCAAGACCTCAACAGCGTGGATGTCGCCTACAATCAGGATTCCAATGTCCCTGGCAATTTGAACTTACTCATCAAAGACTGTAAAACGATTGTTGCATATAAGGCCGCAATCGCTGGAACAATAGATCTAAAAGATGCGAATTCTCTGGAATATTTCAATATCTGGGCCAATCAATGTACAAATGTAGTGATGCCCAACAGCCCAGTGAACCTAACTACTTTCCGAGCTGATGCCAATCAATTAACTAATACGCTTGATTTTTCAGCTTGCACCAGCATAACGAATATCAAGTGTGACGGGAATCAATTGAACCAGGTAATACTTCCAAGTCTGGCTTCGAGTGTATTGTTTACCGATCTCAATTTGAGCTCCAACCAACTGACAAATATAGATGCAATTGGGACAATGGTCCTGACCTATACCCCAACAGGAGGGACCATTTTGTTACAAGGAGGAGGCAATGCTTCCCTGACTCAATCCATAAAAGATGATTTGACGATTAATACGACACCTCCATGGGTTGTCCAAAGCAACTAATACTGCTATGAAATCAATGATTATTCTCATCTTAGGTACAGGACTATTCCTGAGTTGTACATTCGGCCAAACTGCCAACTTCAGCATTCTCCAGATGCCTAGAGAGGGATTTTGGAAACTTGGCCTGATGAATCATTCTACAGAGACCATCACGACTAGTCTTGCTGTCAAATTCATGCTTGAAGGAAGACTTGTTCATACGGTCAGTGGACCCTCAGTATTGCTTCATCCCGGCTCCAATCTTATCGATCTCCAAAGAATGGAGGGAGGAACACAATTGGGAAATGGACTAACACTCACAACTTCAGCAGCCGAACAACAACGTCTTGAGATCTGTGTAGAATTGTACATGAAAGGGGCGAAATTTCTCAGTCAATGTGATCTGTTCCAGCAAGCATTGAATATTCCCTTGCATTTGGTATATCCCTTTGATCAGGATGTGTTGGAAACTTCCCTGCCGATGATGAGTTGGAGCATTCCATCTCCTGTGAGTCATCCGAGTCAGTTGAGATATAGACTTCGGCTCGTAGAAGTATTGGGATACCACACCCCTCAGAGCGCGATGGCAAATGCGCCTGCCTTGATTGATCGGGCAGATCTCACCCAAAACGTGATCCCTTATTCTCCTTCTTATAGAAAACTGGAAGCAGGCCACACCTATGCCTGGCAAGTCGAAGCCTATGATGGCTCAGGATTTGTGGGCAGAAGCGAACTGTGGTCCTTTCGCCTCAAGGCAGAAAAAGAGACAACCGACAGCAACGCACCTTTTGTTGAGTTAAGAAAACGCCTTGATAGTGGGTTTTACCCGGCGAGGGGACAAGTACGATTCAAGCATGACTGTCAATATGGAGAATCAACACTGGATTTTGTGGTAACCAATCATCGTGGGGAGCAAATTCGAACCTCTGGCAAGCAATTAGAAAAGGTTGGTAAAAATCTCTTTACACTTCATCTCCCACCCGGTTCTGGATTGATCGAAGGTCAGATGTATCACCTGGAAGTTACCAATCCCAAAGGAGAAAGCACCATTCTTAAGTTTAAATATTTCTATCCAAAATCATGAAACGCACAACAGTGAAATCACAATATTCTCCCTTCCTTCCTTTCACCACTCAAGGGAAGTTCGTCCTCTTGGCAGTCCTGTTCGTTGGAGGACTCATCGGATGGTTTGTAAGCGGATCACAGTCCAACAAGATCGTATATATCCATACCGAACAGGTATTTGCCTCCTTTGACCTGACAAAAGAACTGGATGCCAAATTGAGCAATACCTTTGAAGCGAGAAGGACAGTTCTGGATAATTTGGATCTTCAGATTCAAAGTGTCCGAACCTCACAGACTGCTACTCAGGATTCAGTTCAGTTGCTCCAGGGAACCCTGGCGCAAAAGCATAGAGAATTCTCTGAAGACCATGAGCAGCAACGCCAGACCTATCACGAACGAATTTTGACCCAGATCAATCAATATGCAAAGGAGTTCCAGGAAGAGCAGGGATATGACCTGATTCTTGGTGCCAATGGCAGCGGCGGAATCATGGCAGCTCAAGCTGAACATGATGTAACCGAAGCCTTTATCGAATTTATCAACCGATCATACCAAGGAAAATGAAACCCATATACATCATTGGAATCCTCATGCTTGGGCTTGGGGTGATCTACAGTGCCTGTCATCCAAGGATTTTTTCTTCAGAGGGCAATCTTTCTACAGGCGTCAAAACTGATAGTAAATATTTTAAGATCAGAGAGATGGGCGACTATCGACTCACAGCCAGATTGATTCCCAAGGATAGCCAGACCAATGCCGCTGAAGAGGGCAATTCCCTGTCACCCAATCAGGATGCGTCGGATATCTATTATTTCCAACTCAGAATGGAGTCAATCCACCCCCAGCAAGAAGTCCTGAAGCAGGGCATATTCAGCCAGCAAGCCTATGAGGATCGCATGATGTATATCAGGTATCAGATGCAGGAGGACCTATATCTCCTTCATGGAAACGATAGCCTGGAAGCAGCACTCTATCATTTTGATGACACATTCGGACTGACTCCATATGCAAGCTGTCTGGTCGCTTTTGAGAGCCACAAAAAGGATCATGATCCACTTATTCTGATTTTCGATGATCAGGAATTTGGAGTAGGTCCAGTCAAGTTTTCCTTTTCAGATGCAGCATTATCCGGTAACTCACTACTGAATTTCTAGCAACCATGAATATTTTTCGACATAGCCTCCTTTTTCGAATCATTGCAGTATATGCCATGAGTAGCATCTTATGGCAGGTGATTCAGCCAGCCGCAGCATATGCCTTGACCAGCGGTCCTACCATGCCTGAGTATGAGCAATTTGCGCCTCCAGGCATCAACGACCTGGTAGACCCCTCCACAGGGGACCTTGCCTATCAGATCTCCCTCTTCAATTTGGAAGGTCAGGATGTATCCATCACCTATTCCGGTCCCACCGGAAATCAGGGAGAATCCTCTTCCCTTGGGATGGGATGGAATTTCACGCCGGGCGCCATCATGCGACAAGTTCGCGGTATCCCGGATGAGTTCAATGGGGAACAGGACCTGATTCGAAAAGAGTTCAATTTGAGACCCAACAGAACGCTGGGCTTAAAAGCAGGCAATTCCTTCCAGATGTTTGGGATTGGTCGATTGGGCATCAACATTGGCGCCTTTCATAACAATTACAATGGCTGGGGAACCGAGTATAGCCTGGTTCCTTCCTTGACAGCAGCCAATAAGGCTGGAGGGTCTATGACAGCAAGCATGGGCCTTGGATTCAATTCACAGGCCGGAATCAGTGTATCACCCAGCCTGTCTTTTCAAGTTCAGTCTGAGAAGACAGAAGAAGCTGCTTCAGGAAAAGAAAGCACCACCACTACCAAAACCTATGGCATGGGGATTTCCTCTAGCTATAATTCACGGTCAGGACTGAAGTATCTTGGGCTGGATGTTTCCTACAAAAGAAATGTCAAAACGGATCAACTCCTCAAGGTGAATGCCAGGCCAGGAGAAATTGCGCTAGGAGCACCCGAATCTTTCACTACTCGAATAGCCGGGAATCCAAAAACTGATCGGGAGGGAGCAGCCAATGGGGTACTTGTCAGTTATGGCACCCCTACCTATACTCCTCAACAGAAGTTTCCTTTCCTCAACACCTCCCTCACTTTGAATGCTACCATTGGTGGCGCTGGATTTGGGGCACACCCTGCCTTGTCCTTCACCGGCTATTATACCGAGCAGGCACTGGCGTATCATCATAGTAGCATCCCGGCTTTTGGGTATTTCCATCAGGAAAGAACAGTAGATGCCACCCATGCTCTGCTTGATTTTAACCGAGAAAAAGATGGGGTATTCATTGATGAAGCTAGCCTCAATCTTCCCTTGCCTTTTTCTACTTATGATCTGTATACTGCTACCGGACAAGCTGGTGTAGGCATGTTCCATGCCCAAAGAAGTGATAGAGGCCTTGTCTTCGATGATGATATGCTCAGTCTCAGCGCTGATCAAACGCTAGGTGCAGAATTTGGAGTTACCAGTGGCACACATAATGGGGCAAGTTTCAAGGTAAATCTGACTGAGAGCTCTTCTGGCAAATGGGTCAAGGACAATGAGCTCGCCGAGAGCATGAAGTTTCAAAGCAAGAAAGATGTAGGACCAGATTTCGAGCCATATTTTTTCAAAAAATTCGGAGAAACGCCTGTTGAAGATGCTACTGATGACTTTCTGGGAAAGGTTGGCGGAACCAAAGCGGTACGGGTCAAGCTGGAAAATCGAGGCAAAATTGTTGCGACAAATGAGTTTGAAGACAAACAAAACAATCCTTATACTGCCAACAGTTATCACCGAACTCAACGAGCCAAGCGGAATACAGGGATGTTCATGCTGAACGGAGAAGAAGCTTCTCAAGTAGGCGTGGAATCGATGATAAATGGGTATAGCCTCAATTCAACGACTGGCGAATACAGCATGCAGGCAATTCCAAGGATCTCTGCGAACCGCCCTGCCCATCACCCATCAGAATTCAAAGTCTATAACGATGGGGGTGGCATTTCTGTCTATGGCCTACCTGTCTACAATACCCTCGAACGAAATGTCACCTTTGCAGCTGCTGGGATTCCCTCGGATTGTGAAACAGGTCTGATAGACTATACTCCCCAACCCTCTACTGATCCTTTTCCGAATATTCTGGAAAACCAGGTGAACGGTCAATTCGGTCGGGATGATTTTTTCTCCGCAGATGAAATTCCCACCAAAGCATATGCCTATCTGCTCACCGCAGTGCTGTCATCTGATTATGTCGATCTGACAGGAGACGGCATCACCGATGATGATTTGGGAACTGCCTACCAGTATCACTACGAACAAGTATATGGAGAAGAATCAGGCAATGGGCTATATGATTGGCGATCCCCCTATGCAACGAATTCCGCTACTCTTATGGAAGGCTATATCAACAGACCGGATGATGACAAAGCAAGTTATACCTATGGCACCAAAGAGATTTATCGCCTGACCGGCATCACGAGTGACAACCTGAGATTGGATATCATTTATTCTGACAGATTGGATGGTTATGGCGTACAAGGTGAAAATGGTGGATTCGATCAGAACAAGAACCTGTTCAAGGTAGATCGAATGGAATTGTACAACAAGAAGGATCGCGAATTGAATGGAGATAATGCAAACCTACTCAAGGCAGCGGAATTTGAATATTCCTATGAATTGTGCAAGCAGACACCCAATAACATCAATACGCATAATGGAATCAATCCTGACCAAAGTGGGAAACTGACCCTCAAAAAGATCAGATTCAGATTTGGGACATCCAATCGAGCACCTTTTAATCCGTATGAATTTTATTATGCCGATCCTGACCATGACAAGCAGATCGATCCAAAATACAATCCCGATTATGAGGAAAAATCTCAAGACCGCTGGGGCAACTACCAACCCAATAGCTGTGCTGGAGATGATCTACCCAATTGGGAATTTCCATATACCGATCAAACAGTCATTCCGGCCTCTGATCCATTACACGTTCCTGCATTTCCTAATAGACGCTATGCAGACATCAGAGCGCAGGCATGGCGCTTGACAAGTGTGGTGACACCAGGAGGCAGCCATTTGAAGTTCAATTATGAAGCTGACCGGATTGCCTATGTGGAAGACAAAATAGCAGGTCAAATGCACAAAATTCTAGGTACTGGTCCAACCAGTGACATGAATCATCCCGATTTCGGCAATGAACTGTACAAGAAGGAAGATGGGCCAGGGAATTTCACCAATCACAATTTTGTCTTCTTTGAACTCCCAACCAAAGTCCAGAATCGGGATGAGTTATTCCGCAGATATCTGAAGGATATTGAATATCTGTACTTCAATTTTGATATGGACATATCTGGAGAGAACCAACATGAGCGTGTTCCGGGATATGTTGAGATCAAGGATTATGGTGTTCAGGACAATGGAAATACCCTGAAGGATGTCGGCTGGATGGAGGTCGAACCCAAAGCCATGAAAGACAAGGACAAAGCGCCCTGGGCCAATCCATTCAGTCGGGATGGCTGGGACTTTGCTCGTGCCAATCTGAATGAAATGATCTTTCCGGGTTCAGGCCCTCCTAGCCCTGACGAATCGGGAATCCGCGCTTTGGCTGGCTTCCTGATGGATTTGAGAACCATCTTTCAAGGCTATAACAAAGCCCTGAGAGCCAAGGAATTTTGTCGAACCTTCAAACCCCACAGGTCCTGGCTCCGGCTCAATTGCCCTGATGGACAAAAAGTTGGAGGAGGTGTGCGGGTGACCAAAGTATTCACTGATGACGACTGGGCCAATATGGGAGGCGGAATCACCGCGACCTATGGCCAAACCTATGATTATAGCATCACCAATGACTATGACGAAATCCAAAGTAGTGGCGTGGCTTCCTATGAGCCTATGCTGGGAGGAGATGAAATTCCTCATCGTCAGCCAAGATATTTTACCAAAAAGAATACCCTGACCCTGGATGACATCTTCTATCTGGAAGAACCAATGGGGGAATCTCAATTCCCGGCACCTTCTATCAAATATTCAAAAGTTACTGTCAAAAGTCTCCCCTATTCGCATGGAGGCACAGACGTTACCCAAAATGGCGTCGGACATACCGAATATGAATACTATACTGCCAGGGATTTTCCAACCATAGTGGAAGAGACGGACATTGATCCTTATTACCGTAAACCCAACCCCATTCTGAAGTTTTTCAGAATTGGTGTGAAACAACATACTACAGCAAGTCAGGGATACAGCGTTACGACTAACAATATGCATGGCGTCCCCAAAGCTGTTTCTCAATTCGCAGAAAATAAAGAGACTGCTGTTACAGAAACGCGCTATGAATACAGGACCGTTAGAGATGGCAAACATGTCAGGCTGGATAATGAGAACATCCCTGTTATTTATCCAGACAATCAAACTGGCACGGCCTCACTCGGAGTGGAGATGGACTTCACAGTAGATAGTCGACAACAGCAAACCATTACAGATGGCTTCGACACCCAAGGCAACCTGGATATCCTCGGCTTCTTTATCCCGTTCCCGGCTGCAACCATTATTCCTACCCCGATTTATGAAGAAAAGCGGTTTCGGTCTATTACCACGACCAAACTTATCCGACGTACAGGGGTTCTGGACAGGATCATTTCCAGAAATGACGGAGCAGTTGCTACCACACACAATCTGGCCTATGATGCTGAAACAGGAGCCTTATTGATCAGCAAATCGACCAATGAATACCTGGATGAACAATATTCTCTGAATTATCCAGCGCATTGGGCTTATCAGGAAGGCATGGGGCAAGTCGCGATCAATACTGGCATGCAGTGGACAGACAATGTACATTTGGCTGCCATCCAGGATCCAGAAGATCACTTTGTCAAAGGAGATGAGCTGATGTTGCGGACAGCAGGAACATCAGGCGGCAATGATATCCTCAGCAAGGCATGGGTGTTGGATGTTGGCCCTACTTCCTTTGCGGTCATAGATGAGACTGGTCAGCTGGTTCCCGACGGTCCATACGATGAGGTAAAAATCATACGATCGGGCAGGAAAAATATGGCTGGAGCCAGCATAGCGTCAACCATTACCAGAACCCATCCGATCTCTAATGGCGGCATTCATCCTCAAGATGTATTAGCCACTGGTGCAGCAGAATATTCTGACCGTTGGCAAAAACTGTGTGGACCAGTATCTATTCTGACGACATGTCCATGCGTGGAGCTGACCCAGGAAGCCATTGACCTTCAGGATTTGCTCAATGCACTGCTTACCAACGGAGAGTTGGACAATAGCATAGTCAACCTGGCTACTTATTCGGTTTTCTCAGGTTCGAGTCTGGAAGCTGCTCTTTTTCCAGGGGGAATAGGATCAGGCTGCTCAGCTCAATTCCAGTCAGTAGAAAATGCACCAAATGGCAATTGCGAGGGTGAACTGGCGATTACTTTTGGTGAAAATTGTGGAAGTTTGGTGTCCTCCTGTTCGATTTCCCTCACGCCTGATGTGCCACATCCTTATTGCATGTCTCATTTCAGCAGCTTTTCCAATATTCGGCCAGTCATAGATGATCCAGATGCTTGTGTATCCAGCACCAAATTCCAGATCGATGCCCATGTGTCTTATGATTGCAACTCCAGCTATGACGATGTGGTTACATTTACTGGAGACATGAACTGTTTCCCAATCAGAGAATGTCATGAGGAAGTGATCACGGGCTCTCTCTGTGGAAATGAAGGCGATGATGTAAATCCGTATGTAGAAGGAATTCGTGGAAATTGGTCAGCCAAAAAGACCTATACACTTCTTGATTACAGAGGTCCCTCTGATCCAATCGCTACGTCTTCCTCTGATATTCGGCGGGAAGGAACGCTTCAAAATTTCAGTCCTTTCTGGCAATTCAACAACGGGGAATGGGAAGCCAATCAAGGCAACTGGATCTGGACTTCTGAAGCCACCAAGCGCATTCCACAGGGATATGATGTCGAGAGTGTTGATCCGCTTGGCCGATACTCTTCCGCCTTGTATGGATATGATTTGAGCGTGAATGTAGCCCTGGTCGGAAACTCCAGGTACCAGGAGAGCATGAATGCCAATTTTGAAATGCCAGAAGATTATGCGCTGGATTGTAATGCACATATCCGAATGGACGGACTGACCATCAGCAGTGATGCCGCGCATACCGGCCTGAGAAGTGCGGAAATTACCCCGTCAGAACCTCTGAGTCTGGTGACAATGATTAGCGAAGCAGATTGTATTGAGGAGGCAGATGATATTCCTTATACGATCAAAGCCTGTGATTGCGCCAAAGCATTTTCTCCCATAGAAAAAGGTCGCTACTCCTTGTCTTTCTGGATCAAGGGAGAAGAATATGACAGCAGTCCACTGGCTGTGTATGAGTATCCACATTTGCAAACTGAGATATATCTGGATGGGAACTTATTGTCCATTCTGGATGAGCAGCAAAGCAAGTTAATTGAGGGCTGGCAAAGAAGAGAAATAGTGGTCGAGATCCCAGATGGAACTGCTGGCGAAAGTTTCGAACTGATCTTCTCAAATTCTGGCATGGCTGCTTACAAAATGTACATCGACGACATTCGGTTTCACAACTTCTACGGAGGCATGCAGACCTATGTGTATGATCCGGGAGATCTGATCCTGACTGCCGTGATGGGGGAGCGTGGATTTGCCACCTTCTACCGCTACGATGAAGCCAATAAATTGGTGGGCATTCAGCAAGAAACCGAAAATGGAATCTTATCTGTTTCAGCCCAACAGGACTACATTCCACCTAGATCTCAGTAAATGTAACACAATCAGGAAAACACCATCATGTATAGTCAATTTCATACAAGCATCAGGCATCTGTTGCTGCCTACCCTCCTCATGATTTTTGTCCTTGCCGGGAACAGTACGGTTGTCTTCTCTCAGGATGTCAAAGAGGATTTGAAGAAAATCAATCAGGCATATGAAGCTCACAAAAGCTTTCGTGCAGATGTGACTTATAAATTGTTTGGCTCTCTTTCGGGGAATACACCCATAGAAACCGTTTCAGGAACAATCAGAAATCAGGATCAATACCAATACAGCAAGATATCCGGGCTGGAAACGCTCATCAATGGCAAATATGCCGTATTGGTCAATCATGAGCGAAAAACCATTTCGATCCAGTCCGGCTTTGAGTTGACTTCGGTTCTTCACCAACCAAACCTGGATAGTCTGGTCGCCTATTGTCAAGACATCCAATATACCCGGCTGACTTCATCGAGCGTATCTTATGATTTTGTTTTTGAGAATCATGAATATGAACGAATCAGGATGGTGTTTCATCCTGACACTTACGTGATTGAGTCTTTCACCTTCTATCAGGCTGATCCAGTCAGCCTGACAGAGGGGGGAGCACTTCAAAGCATTCGAATGGAGATTCAATTCTCCAATATTCAGATCAATCAAGCACTTCCTGATGCCCAATTCTCCGAAGCACAATTTGTCTCTCACATCAACGGTCAATACCAACCTGTCAAGGCTTTGGCTTCCTACCGACTGGTCAACTTTTTATCGAACAACCAATGAAAACCATCTCTATTCTCTCCCGATTTGTTTGCTTCTGTTTGTTGACAGTCAGTATAACATGGAGCAATACTGCCTTTTCCCAGAACAATAACCCTGCGTTTAATCTCTGGTTTGGGCAACAACTAGATCCTTCGGCCACAAGTCCGCTTATCGTTGCAGATGAGCAATGGTCGAACATGCAGCCAACTTCTTCGATTCCCTGGCCTTTTACGAATATTAGCAGTGAAGCCAAGGTCATTTTCAGCATGGATCTGGATGCTTTCCAGCCGACAGCCTATGAAGCAGAGATTGTCTTGAGCATCGATGCGCATGATGAAAACCTCAATGTTCAGACCTATTCCCGCACGCTCAACATTGCCTACGATCCTGCTGGTGGAACCACCTTTCCAGCGAGATCAGTAGTAAGTTTTTCAGATGTGTATTATCTGGAGATAGATGTTACCCATCTTACAGTGGATGGTGTCCCGGTTGCAGGGAGCAACATTGAGAATTATCTACAACTTCAGGGCGGCATCAAAACCAACCGCATTTTTACGTTTGACCGGAGTGAAACCTCCTATTTCACTTCCATCACGCCTGGTTCTGTTGCAGGAAAAGGAGATATTGACATTCATTGGTTCGATATTGATGGTGCAGAATCCTATGAGTTGGAATGCGTGTATGTCAACGACTATGGAGGAACGATCACTCCCCCTGTGCCAACCGCAGCCCTGAATTATGACTTCTCAAAAAATGCTACCCGAATCCATGTTACGGGCACCTCTTATAAATTATCCGTAGTCTCAGATAGAGGGTATATTCTGCTTCGGGTCAGAGGCCTTGGCAGGAGTCCGGATGCACCAGAGCAACGACAAGAAGGGGCGTGGAGCATTCCTGAGAGCGGTGTCATTGCCAGTGTTCAAAATCCCGCCGGTGGGGTAGATCCTGGCATCTATGTCAGTCAGGCCCATGAGCCTGGACTCAACTGGTCTTTCAGTCAAAATTTCGCAGAGAATGGCTTGAAAAAAGAAGTTGTCAGTTATGCAGATGAGGGATTTAAGGTTAGGCAGACTGTTACCAAAAACAATACAGATGAAAAAGCCATCATCATAGAACCCATCTATGATGCCCACGGTCGGGCTGTGATTCAACCCTTGCCTGTTCCAGTAGATGATCCTTTGCTGCAATTTTACCCCAATCAATACCTGAACACAGATGCGACGCCACAGCCTTATAGTTGGCATGATTTTGATCTGGATCAGGCCAATTGTGCCCTCAATACTGCCCCCATCAATACCAGCACGGCGGCTGGTGGCTATTATTCTCCCGACAATCCAGATCAGGAAGGTGCACAGGCCTGGCTTCCGGATGCGCAGGGCTATCCCTTTTCCCAACAGAAGTTTTATCCTGATCCCAGAGGCTTGGTCAGGAGTCAAGCTGGTCCAGGCCCCCATCACAAATTGGGTTCAGATCATGAGACCAATTATTATTATGCAGACCCCTCACAGGAAGAACTCAATCAGGTCTTCGGGACTGAGGTAGGCTATGCGTCCCAGTATCGCAAAATGATGGTGGAAGACCCCAACGGTCAAAAAAGCATTTCCGTCATCAATTCTTCAGGCCAGACCATCATGACCGCACTCGTCGGAGAGGCCCCTGACAACCTCAATCCCTTACCCAATACCGCTCCACCTGTTACCAAAACCATTAACCTGCTCAATCGCAATGAGTTTGTCAAGGAGGATCATGCCTTTGTATCGGTCACAGAGCATCTGGTTCCAGAAGAAACCGATCACACATTCACCTATTCATTTGACAAGGCCATATTCGATGACCAATGTCTCAAAGAGGATGTTTGCTTTGATTGTGTCTATGATTTGAACATCCTGATTCAGGACAGCTGGGGAGTGGTAAAATTTGATCATACAGAGACCATCAGCCCCACTTCTCAATTGGATACGGAATGCAATGATCCCACAGATTTTGATCTTCCAGCCACTGTGGTTACCCTCCCTACAGGTACCTATACCATCACCAAAACCCTTACTGCCAATCAGGAAGCCATTCATTTTTATCTGGCCGAATATATGAAGCCGGAGAACAATACCTGTATTAAAACGCTGGATGATTTTGTTTCAGACTATATGTTTGAAATCGATTTTTCCATCTGTGATCTCGACTACTGTAGCTATGATTGTCTAATAGAGCTTGGTGATGAAAGCACCTGGCTAGCCAATAATTCTGGCCAAACCTCTGCCGATTACGATTATGCGATGATGGATTGCAAGGCAGAATGCAACAAAACCAGCATTTGTGAATCTCTCTACAATCGAATGTTGGCAGATGTCAGTCCCGGCGGACAATATGCCTTGTTTGATGCAGGAGGTCCCACCCCAACAGCCCCTGATCCTTACTCTTTGCTGAATATAACGGGGACCAATGATCTTCATGATCCAGCAGCACCATACGCTGACCCAGGATTAGGATCAGACTATCATTTTCAAAACCAAACCTTCACCTATCTGGACCCGGATGGAAGTATTTCTTTGGTCAATGGGGTTGCTCCCAAAAACCTCCCGCTCAATGAATTTTTGCTCAATTGGCAGCCTAGTTGGGCAGAGGAGCTTGTTCGACTCCATCCAGAATACTGCATTTATGAGCGCTGCCTTGAAACAAGAGATAGCAAGCAATTTGACTATGACTTGATGGACATCAACACCTTTGATGAGGCGGTAGCAGCAGGATATATCTCTGGTGGGTCTGTCAATCTTATCAGCACCGATCCCTACTTCCTGAATAGCAGCAGCCCAGGATGGAGCAAGAAAACTGCCATGGAGAATGCGATCAATTTCTCCTTGTTCAACATCAATGGGGATGATTATAGCATCATCGATTTGGCGATCGGTCTGGCAAACTGTAGAGATGCCACCGATGCTACCAGTTTTTTTGCTTGCATTGCCAGTGTCACCGACAAATCCTGCACCAGTGATTTGGAGTGGATCTATTACCGTACCTTATATCTCAGTAAGAAAAATCAGCTTGAACAGGAAATTCTCGAAACACTTGCCTGTTATGGTGTGGAGTTTCCGGGAAAAGAAAGCCTCACCCCCACAGATGATGAACTATTTGGTGGAATTGACATCACACAAGATCCCCAAAGTATGTTCAATAATGCGCAAGCCATCGCAACAGCTGGCATTACCTCTGGTTGTGAGGACATCTGCGACAGCTATGAGCAATATTGGCGAACCCAACTCCTTGGATGTAGTCTGAGTCCAGCAGTCGAAGATGTCATCATTGGCCACTTTTTAGACATTTGTAAAGAAAGTTGTGGAGACACGGATTATCCCATGGGAGCGAGTTCAGTCCCCTCCCCTTCTACTTCTCCTTTGCAGTACCCTTCCTTTGCAGAGGTTCTGAAAGGCGAACTGAATCTGACGTCCGATCCCTTCGATCCAGATTTGTTGACCAATCCTGCTCTCTCCTTTGACCCCGATTGCAATGCACTCCTCATCACCATGCCTCCTCCTTATGGTTCGAGTGTGTCTGGCAATATTGGAGGGCCATCTCCCATCATGGACGAATGCGCATGTGAATCGATCCTGCTTGTGGAGAAAGAATTCAATGATCTCGAAGCCGCTAACAATCTTCCAACAGGCATTAGCAATCCAACCGATTATTTTGAATATGTCCATGGATTTCCTCTCCAGACCTTCCAAAGCAATGCTTGCGATTGTAACAATGCCTTTTTGGAAGATGGAACTAGCTGGACAGCCGGAGCAGAATGGGGTCCTCTCGCCATCGCTTTTCTGAACAATGAAGAAGTGCCAATCCATGCCTCCATTGCGTGTAAAGCTTGCACAGATTGCGAAACGATTGCTGGATTCTTTGACAGCTATGCAAGTCTGGATCAATATGACAACAGCCATGATCTCATTGCTGGACTCATCAATCAGGAGTTGGGATTCAATCTCTCCTATTTTGAGTATGAAGAATTTCTGCAACAATGCATCGCAGAATCTGATTTGGCAGGATGTGATCATACCGTAGTCCAGGCTGATTTTGTCAGCTGGATAAATGAAATGACCACAGATGGGACCCTCGTCAGTCAGGGAACTCCTCTTGATCCTTATTCAAGCTTCCATTCATCCAGTTTGTATACCAACGATCTCTCTTGCCAGCCTTTATATGACGCAGAAGTCTTGTTCAAGCGGGAATTCAATGTCTTGTTGTATGACTTCACAAGGGCCAGCAATCAGGATTATCTGCTGCTGGGGAAAAACTCTAGCGACAAACTCCTGGTCTCCAGATTAGACGCCCAAGATGCCATTCTCTGGACCAAAACCTTTGATTGGGGAAGCTGGAAATACGAATCAGAATCTTTGAGCTTTCAGGAAATGCAGAATGGTGACTTTCTGATCACGGGCATCATGAGCAATGGAACAGACACAGATGTCGCCTTATTCAGAATCCAGTCAGATGGCACCCTCATTTGGAGTCAGAAATATGACCATAGCCTGTTTCCCCAACGCATGCTGGGAGCCGTGGAATTGTCCACAGGCCAGATCATGGTGGGCTATGCTGATGGCGGAGTAAGCACAGATTGGCATTACCGAACGATTCTGCTCAAAATTGACGCCTCTGGCAGTATGGTCTGGGCCAAAGAATTTGCGGATCTGGGAGACAATGTCTACGCCAGCAATGTGAGTCAACCCCACTTCCAACACATCAGTTTAGCCCCACAGGATGGAATCTATCTGGGTGGCATGTCAGATGAGAAGGATGCCCTCGCACTTCTCAGATTAGATACAGATGGAGTGCCTGTATGGCCTCAATCGCTTTATTTCCCGGAATTTCCCCTGTATTGCAGCTCCAATACTTTCAGCCTGATCACCACTGATGATGATGGACTTGCCGTGATGGTCCGAAATATGGATGATCCGGTGGATTTCAGGACCAGCCTATTCAAGGTGGATCTGAATGGCGCTGTACAGTGGTCCCACAACTTTGTTAGCCCCGCCAGTTCCGGCTATTTGGCTCAGGGATTGGTCCTGGGAGACAATGGAGACATCCTTCTCCCTGGTATGACAGGCGGCATCAATGTCCTCGATCAGCCCTCCATCTTGAAGGTAAGCAATCTTGGCGCACCTAGCTGGCATCAAGCCCAGGCAGAAAGCCATACAGATATTCTGGCACACAAGATTGGCACAGATCATTTTGCGGCTTTGCTGAGTAATCGAACGCTGGAAATCTTTATGCCCGAAACCGGCGAAAATTTACCTGCTTGTACGAATTTTCCTGAAACAGTCACTCCCAGTTCAATTGTATTGGCACCAGGCAATTATTCTGCTGTGAGCACGACTCCAGGCATAACTGCGGCTGTCTTATCTCCGACCTTTGGAACAGCAGGCCTGAATTACACAAGCTCTTGCGGAGAAGTCCTCCGAATTCAGTTTTCGGACAATTGCGGCGTCAATTGTGAGGTCATTCTCAGCAGTGATGCCTTTCCTTCCGCAGTCTTCTCCCAGATTGACAACTTCAGCAATCTGGTGGTCCTGTCCCCGACCAGCTTTACCATAGTCGGTCATATCGGTGCCCAACAAGTGAACATCACGGGCAGCAGCGAATGTCTGGGCGCATGTGAGTGGGCAGAGCTTGCTTTATGCAATCAGCCAGTCTGGATAGAAGGCGAACCAGAAGATGATTGTGTAGAGAACCTGATTGCCCTGGCTGAAAACCAGGCAGCTCAAGCATACAGTGAATATCTGGATGAAGTCAGCGCTGAATTCATCGAGAATTATGTGGAGAAGTGCCTGGACCCGACGATCCTCAATGAAGTCTTCGAAGTCGAATTTGAAGAACATATCTATCAACGGATGCTCTATTATTACGACCAAGCTGGCAATCTGATCAAAACCATTCCACCAGAAGGGGTAACTCTCTTACCACAATCAGAGTGGGCGACTGTGGATGCCTATCGGAATGCCAATAATAGTACGCTGCATTGGGTGCCTAGCCACACGCTGGCAACGAAGTATCGCTATACTGCAACCAATCAGGTTTATGAGAAAATCAGCCCAGATGGAGGTAAAATGTCCTATTGGCATGATAATCTGGACAGGGTTGTGGTCTCTCAGGATGCCGAGCAGATTAAGAACGATGAGTATAGCTATCTGGTGTATGGACCCATCGGCCGGGTGATAGAGTCAGGTGTTATCCAATCCACTGTTCCCATGGACCTTGTCACAGCCAATGATCAAACTGCTTTGACTGCATGGCTCACAGGCAAACCCAAATGGGAGCAGACCTTCACCAATTATGATTTTATCTCAGACCCCAATGTTCAATCCCAGTTCAAGGATGGACAACAAAATCTTCGAGGGCGTGTCGAAAGTGTTGCCTATAAGGATGGGCATGATGACAGCAAAGATGTGAGCTATTTCTATAGCTATGACATTCATGGGAATGTGGAGGAATTTATTACCTACTACCCGGTCTTAGAGCATCTAGGTCAACAATATGTGAAATTGGATTATGACTTTGACTTATTGAATGGCAATGTTTATAATATTCATTTTCAGGAAGGCCAAGTCTCTCATTTCTCATATACCTATGAATATGATGAGGATAACCGATTGCATGAGGTTTGGGCCAGCCGTGATGGTTGTTTGTGGGACCCACTAGCAAAGTACTTTTTTTACCAGCATGGACCATTGGCCAGAACAGAATTAGGTGGTTCACTGGCCGCAACAGATATAGCTTACACCATTCAAGGATGGGTTGCAGGCGTAAATAACACCACAGGCAGAGCAGATCGAGACATCGGTAAAAATAGCTATGATGGTGGGGGGTATTATACTGGGCAAAATGCTGTACACAAGTACTTTACTCAAAATAAGTTCGGTTATGCAATCGAATATTTTGATGGAGACTATGTACCTATCAATCAGATTGCTCAAGCCAACCATTTTAAATCTGACCCCTCCAATCTGTATACCATGCCGACTGATCCAGCCAAGGGCCTATATAATGGCAACATCGCTGCTTTGCAATTTGCCTTGCCTGATGAGAATGGAGTGGTGTCAACCAATATGTACAAATTCCAGTATGATCAGCTCAATCGCATCAATGGACAGGATGCCTATACCAATCCAAACCTGGAGAGTACGAATTCATGGGCTGGCCTTAGTAGCAATGGTGATCTGACCACCCGCTACGGCTTTGACAAAAATGGCAATATCACCCATCTCTTGCGAAATGCCAGTCTATCAGACGGAGCACAGGCCATGGACTCCATGACCTATTTTTATACACCTGGTACCAATCAGCTAAAATATGTGCATGATCTCATCGGTGCTTCTGACCATGATGGAGACATCGACGACCAAGATCCTGTTACTAATGGAGATAACTATGTATATGATGATATCGGAAATCTGATCCAGGATAAAGCCGAAGGTATTGCCTCCATCGAATGGTACCAAAGCGGCAAAATCCGTCAGATTAACCGAACTCCTGGACATCCCAGACCCGACATCGAATTTTGGTATGGCCCTAATGGAAACCGTTTGGGCAAATTAATCAAAAATGGTGATACTGAAGATAAATGGGAAAGGACGATATATGTCTATAGTCTAGATGGCAAATTGATAGCAACTTATAAACAATATTACCTATCTGCTATTGATTTCGTTAATGCCAATTTGGACAACTATCCTTCTCTTCCCAGTGGTTATGCGTTTGCTGAGATTCTCGTCCTCTCAGAATACTCCATTTATGGCTCTTCTCGACTAGGCATAGACCACGAAAATCAGGTTCTGGCTGTCAAAGCTTTCAATAATGGTGGTTTTCAAGCTGATGGTAGTTTCGATAAAATTGGATCCGTGGAAATATTACCTCTTGAACCACCAATTAATGAGGGGTCTCCGCATATTATTGGCAAACGACATTTCGAATTCTCAGATCATAGAAATAATGTAATGTTTGTCATATCAAACTTAAAGAGACAAGCTCCTAATGCAAATCAGACAGATGTGCAATATTATGTTCAGGATGTAGTCAGTGGAGTAGGATACTATCCATATGGTGCTGAAGTGGCATCCCGTAGTTTCGGAACAGAACGATATAGGTTCGGATTCAATGGAAAGGAGAAAGACAATGAGGCAAAAGGAGCAGGTGCTCAATATGATTACGGGTTCAGGATATATGATTCAAGGCTTGCTCGGTTTTTAAGTGAGGATCCTTTGACCACCTCTTATCCTTGGTATACGCCATATCAATTTGCAGGAAATGGACCAATAGTCAATTTAGATATGGATGGATTAGAACCACTTGACTTCAGATGGATTTTCGGAGCAATTAGAGCTCCATTTCAAAAAGTAATAAATGATTTTCAAGATTGGGATCCAGCAGAAGGATTTTGGGATGGAATGATGGGAGGAGCAGAAGGAACAATTCAGTTTATTAAGCATGACGCCTGGCAATCCAAGACTTGGGCTAACTTAGGATTAACAATTGAAGAGTTTATGTTATCTACCTCTGTAGTGCAAGTTTATGAAACTCCAAGAGTCGATGCTTTCGCTGCAGCAATGCAAGATATCCCTAATTGGACTACATACGAATGGGCATATGCTGCAGGGAATCTTACTTTTTCTATAGGGTCTGGATTAGTAGCAGATAAAGGAATTAGTTCAATAAAGAAACTTATTTTAATATCAAAGTTCACTCCTGATCCCATCTATTATAGAGGAACAACAGAAGGATATCCTGGAGGTAGAAGTGTCCAAAGAACCGGAGTAACTCCAACCTCAACAGATCCAGTGGTTTCAACCTTGTATGCCATTGAAAGTTCAAAACATGGAAATCCTGTTATTTACTTTGCACGTAAATCAGATATTGGAGATGTTGAAACATTTGGAGCCAATCTAGCACATGATCTTGAAGTTGGGCTTGGAATGCTTCCAGATGAATTCGCCCTAAAAGCCCGGTCAATAACACTAGATCAATCAAAACAAATATTGTCTGATATGGGAGTAAAGCTTCCTAAAGCAATCAATAGTTATTCAGATTTGGATAATTTCGTAAAAGATTTGGGTGGAAAGCTTTCAGAATCCCAGCTAAATGAATTTTATAATAAAGCCCTTAAACTCACAGAGAAAAACTAAATAATAAGATCATTAAGTATGTTAAAGACAATTAATATTCTAGGCAGATATTCTTCTAAATCTTTTTCCAATGTATTTGTCTCAAAAATTGAAATTTCTGAAGATGTTTTCCTTTTCATTTCGGGGTTTTCAGAATTTGATATCGAGTTAGGCCAAGTATTCTCGAAAGCAGCTAAACAAGGAAGCACCATATTTGAGCAGGACTTTGAGGCTAAATTAGTCCTGGTGAGAGATTCCTTTGGAAATAAGTTAGACTTTATAGAAACTGGATGGAGAACAATCGTTGGTTTTCGTTTTTTGGGGGATATCCCTTTGACTCTAAAAAATTTACCATTTATTCAGAGTTTCAATGATTGGGAGTACAAAGTAATGCTTTATTCGACATAATTAGATCAAATCAGTCCCAACATGAATTCTTGGCCATTACAGTCCCATAGAGGATATAGATCTTCGTCCAAGTCTTGAATAGATATTTATAAATCAAAGATACAATCTTCTGGAATCTTTTAGTTACCCCCCAAAAGCCGCAGGCCTCCCTGCGGCTCTTTTTTTTCCAAAGAGATGCTTAATTTGCCGGGGAAAACAATCAACTCCTGAATCGCAAGAACGAATCATGTTTGTAAGAAAAAACTTCTCTCTTCGTGGCCTCATGATCTTCTCGGGGGGGCATCTGGTCTGGATGACTGCCTGGGCTACCATCGTAGCGGCCTATTTTACCTTCACCCATCATGCGGATTTCCGCATTCCCTGGCTGCCTATCTCACTGATTGGTACAGCAGTAGCCTTCTATGTCGGTTTCAAAAACAACAGCGCCTATGACCGGCTCTGGGAAGCACGCAAAATCTGGGGGGCCATCGTCAACAGTAGCCGCATGTGGGCCACAACCGCCAAGGCCTTTGTCAATGATCAAACCAGCGCTGTCGCTGTCTCAACTGGCGAATTGGCCATCATCCATAAGGATCTTCTCTATCGACATATCGCCTGGTTATATGCCTTGAGAAGTCAATTGTTGATTCCCACACCCTGGGAGCATATTAATCAGAACAGGTTGATCCGAATGACCACCAAGAAGCGAATGAAACAATTCGGGGTGGGTCTGCTCCATGACGGCACAACAGAAGAACAACTCAGCCGCTACCTGGAAAAAAACGAAATGGAAACGGTCATCAATTTCCAAAACACAGCTACCCAGATCATCGACAATCAATCCCAACGACTCAAAGAGTTACGTGCACAAGGATTGATCGATGATTTTCGCCATATGGAACTGCAAAATATCCTGAATGATTTCTACACCCATCAGGGCAAGTGCGAGCGCATCAAGAAATTCCCTCTGCCCAGACAGTATGGTGGCATGAGCTTCATCTTTGTCGGGATATTCATCTTTTTGCTGCCTTTTGGACTGGTATCCGAATTCGTCAGTCTGGCAGAAGGCACAGCTCTCGAAGGATTTGGCGGCTGGCTGTCGATTCCATTTACGGTTCTGGTCAGCTGGATATATTTAGTCATGGAGCTGGTGGGAGACTATAGCGAAAATCCATTCGAAGGCATGGGCAATGACATCCCGATGTTGGCCTTGTGTCGCACGATCGAGATTGACCTGAAAGAGATGTTGGGAGAGAAAGATTTGCCTCCAAAAATCCAGTCGGTGAATGGAGTATTGATGTAAGCGGGGTTTGGGGGAATAGGGGGAATGATGAATTCTTTCAAAATATTTGTACCAAACAAGCGGGCTGGTCGAAAATCCGCGGGGAGGATGGCATGTGGGTAGGCCTTGGTTGGGATTTTCTTGATTTTTGCGCAACTTTTTATCAAGAGCACGAAGTACATGAATGCCTTTGAAAAGCTGTGGACCATGAATAAAAAGTTGCAATAGGATTAAAAAAACCCCGAATAACTTCCCCAAAAAAGTTGCTATAGGATTAAAAAAACCCCAAATAACTTCCCAAAAAAGCTGCAATAGAAATAAAAACCCCGAATAATCTCCAGTCAATAACAAGATCCACACCAACTGGAGACAACATACGAACACAAGCCAAATTCTGGCCTAGGTAAGTAAGGGGACACAATTAAATTGTAGGATCTTGGTCCTCCTCCAACCCCCTCCAAAGGGGGAAATAGTTGATTTCTGGCCTTGTGGGTTGATGTCTCCCGCTGGCGGGAGAGCGAGAGGGTGGAAGACGATTGTCAAATATTCATTTGTCTAAATACTTAAGCATTCGTTCCAGCGCGACATAAGAGGATTCACCCGCTCCGTGAACAGTTGCATCACTCTCGGCATATGCCTCTCCCGAGAAGTAGACTTTGTTGTCCAGTGGCTGCCGGAGAATGTCCATCAGGCTATAATCTGCATGATGTGAGTAAGAACCCAGGATATATGGCTCCTTGGACCAATTCTGAATGACATGATTCATATAGGTAGCGGAGGCTTTTCCATCAAACATCTCATCCAATTCTCCCAGAATGGTCTGGATGATCTCATCATCGGATTTCAGGTCCACATATCTGTTGGCTGATTCCCCGACATTGAAGAGTGCCAGGATATTACGGTCAGACTCTTTTCGATAGGCGGCATCATAGAAGATTTTTTCACCTGAGGTCCCTCCCAAAAAAGCAGATAGCCCTCCATCATAGACCAAATCGGGAAAAAATTTCTCCGAAAACTCCATAAAGACCTTGATTCCCGCTGGCATGTCCACGGCTTGAATGGCCTGGGCTTTGTCTGCTGGCATCGCTGGTTCAAATGTGATAAGCTGCTGTTTGAGGATATTGATCGGAACGGTGAGCAAGACCTTATCTGCCGTGAATGTTTCCTGCTTGGCAGAAGTGAGTACCACCTTGTCTCCTGAATAATCGATGGTCGTTACAGCTGTATCATAGCGAATCTTATCGGCAATATTGGGCACAATATGCTGCTCAAAGAAATCGTACCAGGTGGTATTCTTGAATTTGTATTCGCTATAAAAATTCGAAAACACCTTTCGCCTTTTCAGTTGTTGATTTTTCCAGAAATAAATATCCGGGCTATAAACAATCGTGTCAATAGAAGCCTGCTTATTCGGGTCCTGCAACAGTCTCGAAAAAACGGCCAAATCTGTATGAATCCATTCTGCCCCAAGATCTATGGGAAAATCTGCAAAGCCTTCGATCTTTTTTACCCGGCCTCCATATGCAGCAGAAGCTTCCAGGATCTCAAAGTCGATCCCCTGTTTTTGAAGAATATGACCCGCTACGAGTCCAGCAGCTCCCGCCCCGACGATGAGTACCTTACCAGAAAAATTCACTCCTGTAGCGGGAAAAATAGGGTCTTCTGATTTGCAGGAGGACATCAATAAGGAGAGAAAAGGAAGCCCCATTCCCAGGGCTGTGCAGTTTTTCAGGAAGTCTTGTCTATTCATGAGAAGAAGGATTTGCGTTCATTTGTTGAATGATGGGGAAAGATAGAGATCTGCCAAATGGCTCATCGTGCATACCAGTTGAGGCCGATTTCGACCATCAAGGTGGGAGTTGGGGAATCAGTAGAGGTCAAGCGCGCTCCAATAGAAGGTTTAAGGTACCAGCCCAGCTTCGGTCCGATTGACCGACCATATTCATAGCCGAGTGTTGGTACAAGATAGGTGTTGCGTTCTCTTTTCTGACTTATTCTCTCCCCATTCCCCAAGGCAGTGGTCTCTGATAGCAGACGTGATTGTGCCAACACTCCCACGCCAAGGGAGAAGGCGGAATAAGCGCCGGGTTTATTCCCTTGCCGGGATCGGCCAAGGGCAAGCTGTAGCATCCAATTTCGATCATTTCCAGGACGCGCAAAAAAGCCCAACTGAGGGCGAAGCAGAAAGACATTGTCTGCGCTTTCAATCAGGGGAATGGCTGTTCCAATTGCCAACCCGGGCTGGAAGCCAAATTGACTGAAATAGGCAACAGACAAAGGAGCGTGATTGGAAGTCTCTTGCCCATACAGACAGACAACAGAGAGGAGCCATAGACTTGTGATACATACATGCTTCATGATCAAAAGACAATCAAATGCGTCCATACACCTATAAGGAAGAAATATTTTTGAAGAAAATAGAGATTTTTCAGAAAATTCACCTCCCAATCAGCTTGTATAAATCATTTCTTCCGAAATAAGAAAATTCCTCTTGTTAAATCTTGCTTTTCCTTCCGATATAAGGGGATATTCCATGGATTATGCTAGCTTTGTTTTTTCGTTTTCTCTTCTTCTGAGATAGGCAACGCTTACCCCATGGACAAAAGCAATTCGTTTGGCACAGAGCCGCTTCCAAAACTCCTCCGGCAACAAGCCATCCCAGCCTCCATAGGAATTTTGATTTTGTCCATTTATGGAATCATAGACACCATTTTTGTTGGGCGATGGGTGGGGTCCAATGGAATTGCAGCGATTACGGTGGTCATGCCCATTACCTTTCTCATTGCTTCTATTGGGATGTCTATCGGAGTAGGTGGAGCATCCATCATCAGTCGCGCGCTGGGAGAAGGCAAGCCCAACAAGGCATTCCGGGCTTTTGGCAATCAGATGATGCTGACGGGAACCCTTGCAATCCTCATGGGGGTGTTGGGATTTATCTTCATGGATCAGGTTCTCTTTGCATTTGGAGGAAAAGGCGGAGTTCTTCAGCCAGCCAGAGAATATTTTGAAATCCTCTTGTATGGCGTTCCTTTTTTGGCATGGGCCATGATGAGCAACAATGTCATACGGGCTGTTGGCTTCCCACGCGTAGCCATGTTTACCCTGATCACACCAGCCATTGCCAATATCATTCTCGATCCCATTTTTATTGTGGGGCTGGATATGGGGATCAAAGGAGCTGCCTGGGCAACGACCATTTCCTATATTGCCAGTGCCACCTATGCGACCTGGTTTTTTGTTTCTGGCAAATCTGACCTCAAACTCAGCACAGATCATTTGGCACCGGACTGGCCCATCATTCGGGAGATTGCTTCCATTGGGTCTGTTACCCTGGCGCGGCAGGGGACTATCAGTGTTCTCTCTATCGTCCTGAACAATTCCCTCTTTGCCTATGGAGGAGAATTGGCCTTGTCTGTCTATGGCATCATCAATCGTCTGATGATGTTCCTGAACTTTCCTGTTCTTGGAATTACGCAGGGATTCGTTCCGATCGTGGGCTATAATTTTGGGGCCAAGCTTTTCGATCGGGTCAAAGGCATCATCAATCTATCTATCCGCTCAGCAAGCATTATTGCTTTGGGAATTTTTGCCCTCATCATGATTTTTACCAGGCCGCTGGTAGGAATATTCACCAGTGATGTGCAGTTGATCACAGAAACCGTTCCTGCCATCCGCATGGCCTTTTTGGCCACCCCTCTCCTCGCCATCAGCCTGCTGGGCAGTGCCTATTTTCAAGCCATTGGGAAGGCATTGCCAGCCTTGTTGCTCGCGCTGACCAAGCAAGGATTTTTCCTCATTCCTCTTGTCCTATTGCTTCCATTATTGTTTGATCTGACAGGTGTATGGATTGCCTTTCCGATTGCGGATATGGGCGCTGCTGCGATTAGTTATTATTATTTGAGAAAAAGTACTCAATCCACCTTGACCAATGTCTGACTATCGTCCGATCGATTGCAACTATTACGACAAGATTGAGGAGACCATCATTCTCAAAAAAATAGTCTTGATCGAATATCAAGCTGAATCTGGCCAATCTATTCAGATCACAAGCAGGATTATCGATACGCTTACAGTTCACAAGGAGGAGTTCATCATCTTGCCTGATCAGAAGCGCATGCGCATGGATAAGATCATCGCAATAGATGGGGATACAGCACCTGGAACCCGACATTGTTAGGCACCCAAGGGGGAAATGGATGCAGCATTCAGGCATCACGGCATTCCCTCCTTATCTCATACATTCCTTACTCCTTTCAGGATCGTCTTACTACTCTATGCTTCTCGCATCAAAGCCAGTAATTTCTCCTTCTTGTACCTGAATCTCCACTTCGATGGGGTTGCAGCAAACTTCGCAATCCTCGATATATTCCTGATCATGTACACTCAGATCCAGAATAAATGAAATAGATTGCCAGCAGTGGGGACACATAAAAAAATATTCTTCAGACATAGGACAGTTGAATAAGTTCATTTTCATAAACGAGCTGCCTCTGAATAAGTTCTTCCATGTGTCACCCAGCTTTTCAAGCGTGTGGGTCGTCTTAATAAAAATATCACAGCATGAAAAAATTACTACTCTCCTTTTCTGTATTCCTTCTTGTCCACCAACTCGGATTGAGCTGTTCTTTCCATGCGGAAGAAACTGCTTTTTGCCAGCTTGGGCAGCTTGAGGAATTATTAATTGCCCGTGGAAAAATCATAGATGTATTTGATCATGGGTTACTCCTACAACTCTATGAAGTCTATCGTGGAGAAGAAAGCAGGTGTGAAATCAAAATATTCAATCGTCCAGACTGGAACTGCACAGGTGTGAATATCCTCTCCCGTTCTGAAAATTTTGGAGAACCTGGACAAACAGTTCTCTTTTTTGCCCCCAAAGTACTTGAACCTACAGCAGATTATGAAGAATTGGGAGAATATCGAAATGACTACATAGAATATGAAGGATATGGCCGTCCATTTAGACCCCTTGTGCATATCGGGAACCATATAGAAGGACTTTTTTCAGATGGTGTCCGGTCTGTACGGGTGGAGCGCATTCATGAAAAATTGCGGAGTTGCGATTTCAAGAACCTCCTTCATGCTCCTAGAAAAATATGTGGAGAACATGAAATCAACGTTTATTCAAACCCACAGGCTCACTCTCTCACCCTTTTGGAAGAGGTACCGGAGCAAGCAGACTTGATTCTGATGGATCTGAGCGGAAGGCAAATGTTGTCCGTGCCAGCCCCTCCCAAAGGGACAATCCTTCCAGTCAATCATCTCCCAACAGGCATCTATATTCTCCTCATCAAATCTGAAGGAATTTTATTCAAACAAAAAGTTCTGCTCTAATCTTGTCTACCTATCTATCAATAGCATAAGTATGAGGACAAATTTACATATCCTCATTCTATTCCTTTCCCTCCCTCTCCAAAGGGAAAAATCGTTGATTCCTGGCCTTTCGGGTTGATGTCTCCCTTTTTTCCCCTATGCCCACTATATCCCTCACAAATAAAAGTGTCCCCTTACTTATTGGGGGGAATCATAAAATGATACTCCCCAATCCTCCATCTACGACGATCGCTTGCCCAACCATAAAATTGGATTCAGGGTTCCACAAATACATCGCCGTTTTGGCAATCTCTTCAGCAGTTCCTATTCTTCCAATGGGATGATGTTTGGCCCATGCTGTTAGGACTTCTTCTACCGGACCATGTGCTCCAGCCCCATAGCGAAGAAGAGGCGTGTCCACTGATCCTGGACAAATACAATTGACAGAAATCCCCTCTTGTGCATGATCCAGACCCATAGATCGGGTCATTGCGATCACAGCTCCTTTCGAAGTTGCATAGGCCAGGACATTTTTTTGGCATCTCAATCCTTGGATCGAACTGATGTGCACCACCCCTCCCCCACCATGTTGGCGAATCTCCGGGATCACCTGCTTGCTGACCAGAAACATACTCTTCAAATTGATGTCTAGCGTCAAGTCCCAATTGGCTTCAGAGGTAGTGTCTACAGTCCCATAAGTCTGCAAACCTGCAGAATTTGCCAGATATTTGACGGGGCCTTGCTTCCGGGCTTTCGCTACCATATGAGCAATTTCATCGGATTGGGTCACATCTGTTTTGATGAAGAGGGCTTTCCCACCAAGATTCCTGATATGGGCTTCTGTGGCTTGCCCCAATTCTTCATTGGTATCTGCGAGAATGGCCGTTGCCCCACATTTGGCACTTTCCAGGGCTATGGCCCGCCCAATGCCAGAAGCGCCTCCGGTAATGATGGCGACGGTTTTGTTGATCCAGGGATTTGCGTTCATCGGTCAAGTAGGCTTCTTATGTCTTTTGATTTCCCAAACAAAAAGAAAAAATAATTCAAGAAAAAAATTATCAAGAAAATACAAATTATTCATCAGTATCTTCCCGCTTTCAAAAATAATCCCTACCTTGATTGGCACAACTTTTTACATTTCTATGTCATCTCAAGAAGCAGTTAAAAAAATATCCAAACTACTTAAGGACAACCGGTTAGATGAGGCAATTGACCAATTGATTGAGTCTGGCATGGGTCATGAAGGGGGCGCACTTAAAGGTAGACTTTCGGCACTTAAACAACAACAAATAAAGGGAATAATAAAATCAGAAGATGCCCAGATTGAAAGAAACCAAATACAGGAAGCGATTCAGATAGCCCTCACCAGACTCGATAAAGATGGACAATTACCCATCCCTTCCCGGAATCGTGTCCTTATGGGAACAATTCTGGCTATTGTGCTGACTTTGAGTGGTTGGGGCATTGGAAAGTTGATCTTCTCTCCTACTCCATCCACTTGTACGTTCGAACTGGATGTTCCGGATAACAAGAATTTTTTGATCATGATTCCAAGTCATCAGGAATCTCTCATAGGCCAAACACATAGTGTATTGGAAGATATCAAAAGTCTGGATGCAATCCCTTTTGATATGGCTGTGGATGATCAGACATTTTCCAGGGAAAATCGACTCAATCGTGAGCGAGCCATTCAAAAAGGATCTGATTGCCATGCAGATTTGATCAGTTGGCTGACACTCAAGCCAATCACCCAAACCGTGAGTATGCATTATGCCTGGCTTGACACCACTACCAAGATCCAGTGGATAGAAAAAATAGGCGCAACCAATATTGAATTAGGGTCCCGTTTGTTTGATGGGGAACTCGCAGGAAGTATCAAATCGATCTCTCAATACTTCATCGGAATGGGAAGGTTCTATGTAGGAAATTATGAGCGAGCCTTGGCTGATTTTGAACAGGTAAAACCAGATACCACCATCGGACAAAAATTTGTATTGTATTATCAGGGGTCATGCCAGCGAAAACTGGGAGAAGAATCCCGATACTATGAGCAGTTTGATCGAGCAACCACTTATTTCCAACAGGCCAAACAATCATTCCATCAAGCCCTAAAAATTGATAGCCGCTTTGCTGAAGCACTGCATGATCTAGCCCTGGTCTACTATTATGAGCATTCTCACGACTCAGCCCAATCCCTATTTGAACAGGTACTAAAGATCACCGAGAGGCAGGATTTACAAAAAAAAGCCAATTTAAACCTCGCCAATCTTGCTGTAGTGCAGGGTCGATTTGATGATGCTTCCAATTTTTTGAGAAAGATCACTCCAGACAATCAGTTACTCCTTAATATCCAATGGGTGCAAAGCAGTATCCTGATTGAACAAAAACAATATTCAGAAGCATTGGGACTGATCCAGCAGATGCAACCTCAATCCGAGCAGGACAGTCTCAAGGTGTGGAACCAACTGGGCATCGTATTAGAATCGCTGAACAGAGACAAGGAGGCATTGGCCATTTATGATGCCATCATAGACAGATATCCAGACTATCTCAGTGCCTATCAGAATCGAGGCAATCTGCACTACCACAATCAGGATTTCGGCTTTGCGGAAAAGGATTTCAGGCAGCTCCTTGACAAGGATTCAAATCGCATTGACGCCTACTTCCTTCTCGGCAGAATAGGAGAAAAAACGGATAACCCTTCAAAGGCAAAGGCCTATTATCGGCTAAGCTTGCAACAAAAAAACAGCCATCTTTTTGCTAATTTTTATCTTGCAAAGATGTATGAGGAAGAAAAAATCAGGGATTCTATGGCATATTTTTATGAAAGAGCCTTTGCCTTGATGCCGGATAGCTATATCTATCAAGGACAAAACAAGTCAATCATGATGAACAATGCAGCATATGTCCTGGGCATCTATTTGGATACTGTAGAAATTGCCGAACGATTCCTGGAGGAAGCCATTCGACTAGACGACCAATATGAAGGAGCCTATGGCTCACTGGCAGAACTCTATGGCATACAAAAAAAAGAAAACTTGTTTTTCTCTACCTTGGACCTGGCCATCTCCAAAGGATATGATCTTTCGAGAATGGAGTATTTAGAAGCTGAGCCATATCGCGGATACTGGGGAGATCAACGATTGATTTCTCTCATTGAGAAATATCCTGGCATGTTTCCCAAAGATATGCCACCGGAATTATTCGCAGATGAACTTATCAATTGAATTAGCTCTGAAATCAATATGCGTAGATCCTTTTTTGCCTCCCCCCCTAGACTTGCCAGTGTAGCCTCTTCCATGATGTTGACTTGCCTCTGGATCTTATTCACTGCCTGTCCTGCCCCGGAGCCTATTCCCTGTACCAATATCGCAGATCCAGATTTGAAGAATAATTTTGTCCCTCTCTCGCCTACGAGTATCCCGGCTGGCGATACCTTTGAGACAAAAAATAGAACCGACAATGTCAATGATCCAAGCAGTTGTCAAACCCTAACCGCAGCAGCCTCGGAGATATACCTGATTGTAGAATATCGTCTGGACCAATTTGAACCCTATGATACAGTTAGGACTGTTTTCAAGAATATCAATTCCATTGGCGGAGGACTATTTGCTGAAAATGATTATGAGTATCTCTTTGCTCAGCCTGGCCAATATCGGATAACCAATGTATCGGATGGGAAAAACGAAATCTCCGAGAGAGATGAAACCAATAATGCTTATTCAGATGCTGCTATCGGAACCAATAAAAAGGCCGATCCTCTGGAGGATGTGACTGTAACTGTTACTCCCAATCCGGATTTTGAGCCTGCCAAGGCGGGATTTGAGCCTGGAGAATATGTTAAAATCAGGGAATTGAAATAAAGAAGTTCGAAAAGGAAAGCCTTTCTGTTTCCCACAGCAAACGTGAATCACTAGCAAAGATATCATCACATGAAAGCAAGCCAAGCAGTTTTTTTGGGGGGAGCAATCTTGATCCTAATTGTGGGCATTTTCGGCTGTTTAGAAGAAAATGTCCCTCCCACGGATCCCCTATCAAATGGAAATTCCAATCCAGGGAGAGATGTGGGCACTGATACCATCATTGATCTGAACAAGCTGACAGTGGATGTAACTGTCGAGAATCCTGCTGATTATGATCTTGCGGGACGGATCGATCTGAAAGGAGATGAAGACTATTTTCGAATCTATTCAGATAGTTTTGGGGTATTGGAGGTTATCACCAGAAGAGTTCCCAGTGAAGTTCGATTGGCTATTACTGTTTATGATGAAACAGGCGAAAAACTTGGTTCAGGTTCAAGTTCAAACAAAGGAAGTAATTTCAAATTTGAAGTAAATTGTGAGCCTGGATGGCATTTTGTTTCTGTATCGGACGTCGGCAATTCGTTTGATTCCACCAAATCGTATGTGTTTCAGATAGATTTTGATTTCGAGGATGTATATGAACCTAATTCAACTGAATTCGATGCTGCTGAGATTGCTTTAGGAGAGGAAATATTCGCCAAAATCAGAACTAGCGGAGATGTGGATTATTATAGTTTTACTCTCGATAAGGCGGGTGTATTGACCACAAAAGTATTACCTATTCCTGCAGAAAACACGATCAGGGCAGAGGTTTATAAAGAGTCAGAGGGCATATTAGAACACCACAAGAGTCCGTATCCCAGTCATGGATTCGAGTTTTACACCTCTTGTCTCGCAGGAAAATATTACATCAAACTTCGAGATCAGACTGGCGAAAGCAGTGCTGATTTTTATACCCTTCTGCTCACTTATGATACCCAGGACATTTATGAGCCCAACCACACCATCAGTGATGCGAAAGAAATCCTCATCGGGGATACCATTCAATTTAAACTGGCGGACGAAGAAGACATAGATTTTTTCAAACTTGTTTTGCAAGAACCAGATACCATCCACTTCTCATTTATTGAAGTCCCGAAAGATCAGGGCTTAAGGGTGATTCTGTATGATGAAGTACAGGATCGCCTAAGCACGCATTCTTCTTCAATTGGCAGACCACTCTTGTTTGAGAAGGAGGTGAACAGCACCATTTATTTCTCCATTGAAGACAATATTTATAATGTGAGCGGAGAGGAATGGTATCGATTTGTGGTGCATTGAATCTCCGCTAAATAATCATTTTTCCGATTTCCAGATGCCCTCAAATTTCTCAATGGTCAAGGGATAATCGTATATCCTGAGATTGTCCATTTCTCCGTTGAATAATGGATAAGAGGTACTGGTATTGTCACATCCTGCTTTTCCAATAAAGATCTCAAAAGGATCAAATCGGGGAACTTTGGTTGGTGCAAATCCTGACCACCAATATGTATTGGAGACATCGACTCCATCCACTAGGCTGGTTAGCTTGAATGATCCGTCTGACAATTCTTCAAAAGATATCCCTAAATAGTGCCATCTCGCATCAATGATATCCGGATCAAGCTCGAATCCTTTCAAATATCCAGGCTGCCCACTACAGTAATAGTCCCATTGACCGACATAGAGCCAGGTGTTGCTTTGGCCCGGCAAGGGTGGAAGGTTTTGCCTAATATCTAGCAAAAAGTCCCTAGAATTCATGAGCATCTGAGGAACAGTCCCTTGATTAAGTTTTACCCAAACACTAATAGAGAACGCCTTTTTCTGGTATAACAATCCTTCCGGGATCTTCATATACTGTCCTTCTTCAATCTTCAGGGCTTTTCCTGTTTCATCAGGCGTATCATCTGAGAACGTAGCACCAACAATTTCTCCATCCACATTTCCCATCAGGTCCATCCCATCCTCATGGTCGAAGGTGTAATGGACCAGGGCATCATAAGGAGACCCAATGACCACCTCGGTCTTGGCTGTCCAGCTTTTGCCACCTTCTTCGGTCATCGTGATGTCGACTTCGAAGACATCTCCACTTTGTGCTGTACCCTTAGCCTGAATGGCAAAACTGTACTCTTCTTGCGTATTTGGAGAGGTACCCGCAACAGGATGGAGGCTGGCTCCCTTGTTGATTTCAGGAACAGTTACTTCCTGCCCGGAGGTGATTTCCACTTTGGCAGAAGATACCTTGAATTCAACTGTTACATTTTTCGCAGCCCCGGTTCCAGAATTGGTGAATGTTACCCGAAAATAGCCTGTCTCATGTTGATCAATCAATTGATCCTGCAAATCATCATCTACCAGTTCTACAGAGAGCAGTTGAATTTTTACCTGACTGCCCACATCCACAGCGATTGGATCGCTATCAGACTGATCAGGGTCATTGGGATCAGTAGTTGGGTCAACCGCTTGCTGCTCACAGCCCAGACTGAGCAGGAACAACACAATACAGCACTTGATGATGGAGAATACGTATTGAGAAAACTGCATATGGGAAGTGTTTGAATATTATTTTGTCGCAATGTTCTCTAGGGTATACACATTATTGCTTTCATCTCTTTCTGGAATAAGATTGTCTGCATCCACTGTGATGGTAATTCGGTACTGACCTGGCTGGGAAAAAAGAATCGAAAAATTTGTCTCTACGAACTCTCCCCCTTCGATGGAACCGATAGATCTGTCACTGTTACGGATAACCTCAAACGCCTCAAAGTTGTCGATTCGATATTCGACGATAATACGAAGGATAACATCCACTGCAGTTGCTGTTCCCGCACAATTATCGGGATCGGCAATATTCCTGCTTGTGTTAAGCACCTCAAAATCCTCCCCTGCTGGAATAATTAGTCCATTTACTGGCTCGAATTCATTGACCAGATCTGGTGGAGAGGGCATCGTGAGGCAATTATCACGAGATGTACAAGCATAAATGGCAGCTGCCATCAGCAGGCAAAAAATAAACATCCTGGTCATGGTCTCATCATTGTTTGGCCTGAAATATCTCCCGGATCTCATCGGAGGTCAGGGTACGATCATAGAATCGAATGTTGTCCAACAATCCATCAAAAGGACCGGAAACAGTAGTAGTTTGGGGCGATCTATTCGCTCCTATACTCACGCCTTCATTCACTGAATTATATGCCTGGCTGAGGCTTGCATCCAACCTACTTTCCAATAGTTCCCCATCAATATATAGGTTGAGTTGATTGCCAGAAATGGTAACAGCGACCATGTGCCACATATTGTCAGTGACCAGATCCGTATTGACTCCAAACGTGTGCGGATTGTTCAGAAAAATATAGTAATACCGAAATCCGCTTAGTAGAGAGAGGAAGAAGACTTTATTGGCATGTTTTTTTTCGACGATCAGGTAGCTGTTTGCGGTATCCGTTTTGAGCCAGAAAGAATAGGTTCTATCAGTCAACCCAAACAAGGGATTGTGGAGAACATTCAAAAAGCTACTATTTGTGGCATCAAATTTCATCGAATATCCGGCTCCCGATCCGTCTGGGATATTGGTAGAATAAGTTGGGTCATTATGTTTGATTCCTCTGAACAGATCATTGTTCAATTCACTATTGGCGAATAAACTGTTCTGATCATCCCGGTCAAAGGTGTAATATGCCACCAGACCTTCTGTCAGTACATACGGCGACTCGATTGTCAGGACCAGCGAATCTAGCCAAAAGGCTCCTTCCGCATCTGAGAGCAGCAACTGAACACTGAAAGCAGAATCCCAATCTGCAAGATTGTCAATAGAAATACGGATATCATTGGCTTCGATGACTTGCATATTGCCGCCAGGAATGCTTCCCAAATCGATTAGATTGGGACTAATGTCCGTAATATATGGACTGTTGTTGATGAGTTCGAGCCGAACACCTTCCGCAGCAAGAGAGCCTTTGTTCTTGATCGTGAACTGAAATTCCAGTTCTTCTCCCCGATTGGCTTTTCCGTCCATATTGCCATGATCAGAGACCAGTGTAATAGATTCGAAATACAGATTTGGAAGGGCTTCTGTTCTCACAGTCTTGACTTCTCCATAAGCTGGGGTCCCCGCAGTCTTGTTCAAGGCATAGGCTCTATAAAAATAGGATTGCCCTTCCTTCAAACCCGTCAGGGTACTTTCAAAGGTAGCCATGTCCTCTATCGGGCCATCATGAGAAGATTTGATGGCCGAATTGATAGAGGGGGTTCCTGATTCAGCCGCCACATGTCCGTATTCTATGATGTCTGAGGTCCCATTTGTCAGGATGGTCCCCGAGACTGTGACTCTGTCTGCATCCACACTGATCTGGGTTCCAGTCTTTACCTCTGGCGGGATTCCCAAGGTGCTAAATGGGACCGTAGAGCCCAAAATAGAGGAAGGAGATTCCTGTAGTTTGGCAAAAGCTCTTACCCAATAGTCAGTTGCCGGAGAAAGCTCTTCAATGGTATGGGAAAAAATCCCAGTGCCAATATTTGTACGAGGATCTTCCTTCCAGGAAAATGTCAGGGAATCTCCGGGTCGGGGGTCATCTGTCTCGCCCCACACAAATCCATATTCGAGAATCTCCTGCTCTCCCAATGCCAACCATCTGGCTTCAACGGTAGCAGACGATTGAGCTTGTTCAACAACCTCCACTTCTCCAAGTTTGTTGTCGCCGACATTCACATGTATGGCTGTGATTTCAGGCTCTTCAGGCAATCGATCTCCCACACATCCCAGCATACAGATCAACAGGGTCCAGGCAAAAAATTCTTTTCTTAGCATCAAGGAAAAATTAGTGTTCTAGCTATTACTCTGTAGCATCTATTTTTGATCCCCATTGCCTTTATTTTCCTCAAATTTCTCCCTTTTTATCGAGAAAATCCAAAGGCCTTTTCTACACAAAGAAAGACCATCCTGCTAGCAATTGATGATACAATCATGTGATTTTATGTCATTCTTTTCGCAACTGAACAAGGAATCTCATTTTATTTCTTTGTATGATAGAAGAAATAATTAAAGAGATGTGAAATCCAGATTCTAAGTCTTAATGGTAGTAAATATACCACTTTCCTTACCGATTCCTAAGAACCCACTAAGTTTTCACAAAAATAGTACAAGGAGCCTACCCCCTACCCAATCCCTGTTCCACCGAAGCCAACTTGCTTCTGTTTACCGGGAGGCAATAACTCGCACAACTGGTTGATACAAATTCGAAGCTTGTCATCATTTTGTTCTTCCATCGCCTTTCTGCCGCGCTCAATGATCTCTTCTGCCTTGTTGGGGTCCGTGAATGGTCCATATAAACCAAAAACCAATGACTGGAAAAATCCTCGCAAAAACTTGGTATTATTCCAACGAATGCGCCAGCTCAGCCGAAGCATCTGATCCATGTATTCCCGAATTTTGAGCGAACTATTGGTTGCCAAGGTTGGTTTTTCCTGCCCCATCAATTCGTGATAATCTTCCTGATCTTTTTCGCTGGGCTCATAATGTTCGAGCACCTGTTCCATATTTCGCTTCACTTCGAAATATTCGTTTTTGACACGTATGATGAATTTATCTTTGGTCAGTTCATCGACTTGTTGGGCAATTTTGCGTTTGAGATCTTCAATCTGGAATTTGTCATCTGTCACATCATCTTCAGCCATTTTTTTGGCCTTGTCCGCCAGATCAAGAATGTCATATTCCAAATCCACCATTTTTTGGGCATTTTCATAGTTGCCCTGATCCTCAGCTTCTTTGATTTCTTTTCGTACACTCTCAGCCAAACTCATCAACTCATCGATGAGGCGAGGAATATTGACACGTCTGGAAGAAGGGGTAAAGACATCTTCAAACTCCTGATCAGTCATCATCAGATAGGCATTGATGCTCAGATCTCTGGATTCAGACATCTCCAGGGTTATTTCTACATCCGATCCGCGAACCAAATCCCGGCTCAGGTCCTTGCCAGAAATGCTGATAAAGCCGATGGCTTGATTGGCCGCAGGCAAAGCCGTTCCAGGTCCCTCTACGATGGTAATGGTCAAGCGATCTTCCGATCCTTTTGCAATGGTGCGCGTCATTTGTTTGAGGATGGTCCGCTTGGTAGGCAGTACCGAATTTTTGGTGAACATGACGTCCAATACGGTGGTTCCATTCTCTACATCATCTATTTCCAGACAAATATCATTCGGAAGCGGTTGTCCAACCACACTATAGCGTCCCTGGGTAATCCCTATTTCAGGCGCATTGGTCACTATTGGACGATTTTTGTCATCGAACACCTTTAGTTCGAACTGGTTGAAGGTTCCCTTTACCAGCGGGAGGTATTCCTTGATTTGTTCTTCGACCGGTTTGAGGCCACTATCATATCCCCCATCTGTCCGCAAGATCCGATAATACAGGCCTTCAATCTCTCCTTCAAACAAAGCTGTGAAATATTCCTTGTCCTCCTGAGTAGCTTTCTGATAAGCAACTTTGATCCGAAGATCTACATTGGCTTCAAGTTGCCTATCGGCTTCTGAGGCTTGTCTCCTGCTCCGGGTGCCTGCATAAAAGGCTGCGCCAACGGCAACCGCAGTTGTTGGGTCAATCCTGGTATTGACGGCAATCGATAGCCGCTTAGCCACTTCTTCTCTAACAAAGGGAATATAGGTTGATCCACCCACCATCAACACGAATTTCAGTTCTCCAGCCTGAAGCTCGTTCCGGTCAATGATGGATTGCATCATGTCTACGGTCTTCGCCAGATATGGCTCCAAAATTTCTTCAAAGGCAGTTCTCTCCAGGACAAATAAGCCATCAATCATGGCTCCTGAATCATCTGTGGTCTCGAACTCTATCTCAGCAGTCGGTTGAGAAGACAGCTGGAGCTTGGCATCTTCAGCTTTCAGGATCAAAGTATGATACAATTGGTTGTATGATCCTTCCGCACTTCTCATATTCTGGAGAAGATTCTCAAAGCTACCTTCTTCCTCTAGATAGGGAATCAGCAGTTGTTCGACGATGGCTTTATCGAAGTCAGCCCCTCCCAAAAAATTATCTCCCTCATGGTCCAGGACTTTCATTTCACCATCCTGGATTCGGATCAAAGCGACATCGAAGGTTCCTCCCCCCAAATCATACACCAGCCATTGGCCTTCTTCAAACTTATCCGTTTCATCTTGGTTGGCATAGGCAAGACTGGCAGCGATTGGCTCCTGGAGCAAGACCACCTCCTCAAATCCGGCTTCATATCCAGCCTCCTTGGTGGCATTGGATTGGATGGTATCAAAGGAAGCAGGAATCGTAATCACCACTGCCTCAGGATGCTCACCTGTATGGATAAAGTTTTTGAGTTCTTTCAACACATAGGCCGAGAGTTCCACAGGGTTTTTTTCTTCACCTGCCAGCATATATGTCTCGGTGGTTCCCATTTTGCGCTTGAATGCCCCAGCTACCTGATCAGGGGCTCGAAGCAAAAATTCCCTTGCTTTGTCCCCAACAATTATTCTATTTTTACGGAAAGCCACAAATGAGGGAAGGGTATCTTTTTGCCCTACCGGATTTCTGAACATGACCACCTGTCCCTTTTCGAACTTGGCAATGGCCGAATTTGTGGTTCCCAGATCTATCCCAAAGTTGATCATACCTGAAGTTTCTGATTTTACTTAGTTCGCAGCAACTACAACGATCCCCCGTTGAATGATTTGTCCAAATTTCCCTCCTTCTCGAATGATGGGTTTGATTACTTCCTGGATCACCAAATCCTCATCCCCAACTCCACTGATGCTTGCATCACAATCTGTTCGGGTTTCATCGTAAGGTTCTCCTACCGGATCGTGATAGCTCAGGCCGATTTGATCGAGTTCTTGCTTCATCCGTCGAAGATTTCGCATCAAGCTGGAAGAATTTTCCATCCGGGCAAGTTTTTTTTCCATTTCATACACTTGATTCACTAGCTGAATCAGGTGGTTCAACATGCTGGGATTGCTCAGTTCCATGCTGAATTGTACTGAAAGAAAGCCTTGAATGTTTCAGGAACAGCTCATCACTTTTTTACAAAGTTATGTCGCTCAAAGTGTGAACTGGTCTTGAATTGGAGAAAATAAAATTGCTGGGGCCAATTGGTGATATCTACCATGAAAGAATTTGGTCCACGAACCAGCTCTTCCTTTCGGACATAATATCGTCTTCCAGCACCATCAGTTACCCGAATTTCCAGCCGCTCCTTTTGGGGGGAGCCGAAATCAATCTGGAGATAACGGTTGTCTGAATCTGACTGAAAACTAACTTCCCATCTTTGTGGCTGCGAGATGCTGACGGAACCGATATCGGTGTATTCCGTAGAGCCATCATTTTTAAAGAGGAGCATCCGATAGAAAAGAAATAGTCCCTCTTCGATAGGGGGTCTTCTATCGTACATTTTCTTAATGGGCGGAACGCCAATTTTAGATTTTTTGCGAAAAATCTCTCTAAAAGACTTGCCATCAGAGGAGCGTTCTACGATGATTGAGTCAATGGCGATGTCTTCACTAACTTTCCATTCGAGGAGGACTTCGCCGCCCATTTGTTCGACAAACAGGCTAACTTTTGCTTGATTAACAACAAGATATTCGGAACCAATCAGAGGAATACAAGAAAAAATCATGCTGAAACCAATCAGCAGATGTGTCAGGGAGGAGATGTTCGGTAAGGAAAATTTCAAAATGCAATTCAAATTTCTAGTGATTGTCAAATAATGGGTTGCCAGCCGTTATTTAAATATTGAAAAATGAGGTAAAGAAGCTGAAAACAGGCCTTCGATAAACTTACAATTCTAATAAAAAACTAATGCTTTATTTACAGTGAATGTTAACATATATTTTATGTATAACGTATTTTGGCAAGAGTTGATATCTTATGCAACAAAAAATCTCTAATTCTTTTTTACATAATCCTGAATGTCAAGCGCTTTCTAAGAGATTTTCTGGCTAAGTCCACTCCATGTTTTTGCTAAAAAGCCAAGAAATTCAATCCATTCACAAGCTTTATTCCACATTGCATACAACATTGAGTGCTGCTGGCAAGAGGTCAATTGATGCAGGAATCTCACCTAGGTTTTCGCCATCTACCTCAAGTAAAGAATCAGGCGTAGCCGAGACCGTTACCCATGAACTGCGAAAATGATGTACATGAGAATCTTTGTACAATTTGCCATTGTAAAGGAGAGGTAATCTTCGATAAACCTGTGCGGGAGTCAGAGCTTCCACTATCGTAATGTCGAACAATCCATCCCCAGGAATCGCCTGTGGGACAAGTTGCATTCCTCCACCGCTGAACCTACACAGGCCGACATTGGCGAGAATGGCAGGCCCGTGAAAATCAATGCCCTCTCCTTGTACATGGAGCGTCGGACAGGAATATTTCCCCAGACATTTGAGGACGCCCAGAAGATAAAAGAGTTGACCTTTGAGCCCTGACTTGGACTGATCCTTGGTTTGATCAGCAACGAAGGCATCAAAACACAATCCCAATACATTGTTAAAAAATCTTGTATGGCTTACGCCATCTCGATTATATGTTACTTTCCCAATATCCTGAACTCTGCTTTTTGCTTTCTTTAATAATGGAATCGATTTGGCATAAGCCTTGGGTATCCGATAGGTGCGGGCCCAATCATTGCCCGTTCCGATTGGCAGCACACCAAATAACAACTCCCTGGAAGGCACCAGCTGTTGGGAAAAAATTCCATTAATCACCTCATTGACAGTTCCATCTCCACCCAGTGCGGCGAATTTTCGATACCCCTTTTCCAGGGCGGATCTCACCAGATCGATGGCGTGAAATGGTCGCTCCGTCCAAACACAATCGTATCCCAAACCAACAGTATCAAGTGTCCTTTGGATCTTGTTCCAATCTTTCTGTGCTTTCCCTCCTCCGGCTTTTGGATTGGCTATCAAAAACCAGGGGGATGTTGAATTGGTCAAAATTTTGTACTTTTAAGCCATTCTGTCCAATTTACGCCTTTTTATCCATTCTCATTAATATCGCACAACTTTTTATGAGTTCTACCATCTCACACTTCTTCCTGCTTGTTTCACTGACCGGTATCCTTCTCTTTGGTTGCGGGAAGGAACTGGAAGAGCGAAATGCACAACTCGTCTCTGAAGTCGACTCCTTACATGTTGAGTTGCGCCAATTGCGACAAGAAAATGCTCGCCTGCTAGAGCTTTCGGGAGATCAGATTCAAGTAGGATTCGAAATTCAGATCGGTGCATTTGAGTACTTTGATCTCCAGGCCTATACTGATGAGTTGGTCCGATTTAGAGAAATGAACGACCAAGGGATGAACAAATATGTTCTGGGAAGATTCCGAACCTTCAGTGATGCAGAAGCTTTTCTGAAGGATGTCCAGACCATAGGTGTCAAGGATGCTTTTATCGCAGGAATTGTGGATGGCAAACGAACCACCGTAGCCGCAGCAAAGGCTGCAGTAAAAGAATATTACGGCAACTTTTAGTGTCCCTCCTTCCTATTCTTCTATTGGATAAAATTCATACGCTCCAATATCAAATCCGTCATAGCGCAAGGTATCAGGCGCATTTCGAAAATCATCCTCATAACCACTCGATCCTTCCGGAAAATCTATTCCTGCATTGATCGCGGGACTGGCTTCCTTGAGTCGGTAATCCCGCACAAACACATCATTAAACAAAGGATCCTGATTGACAAGGGAATTGCGCAAATGCGGAGTAATCGTTGGAGCATTGTCCTCACTTAGGGCAAGCATACAATGATTGAGCAGCAGTCGATCAAAGGGTGCATCCATCAAGGTATCGATCACCATCTCATCCTCTTCGCTTCCCCAAATGAGGCAGTTGGTGAAGTCGATATAGCTCGGATAGACATTGGCCGTTACATTATCAAAGGTAAACCAATTGGAAATCAGGACTTGTGGGGTTCTACGAGAAAATCGCGATATACTAAAGTTGGCAAACGTTGTATTGTAAAACTCATATTTTCCTCCTCCCAAAATGGCCAGAGTTCGCTCCCTGCACGTATTGACCTTACAATTCTCCATCAGGATCATCGGGGGGCTGTTGTCAAATATATCGCCGGCAAATCCCACTCCTACCACTCCATGTACCCCCATGTTTCGGATTTCTGTGTATTGCATGCGTAGTTTGGGATTCGCTGTATAGGAGCTTGAATCTACTTGAACGCCAATCAATCCATTTTTGATCAGACAATGGGTGAGAATGTTGTTTTTGCTATTTTGGCCAAACCGGATACCCCGCCATTGTGCAGGGTTTTCCTGATACAAGGAGTCAAACCTGCTTCCCTGAAAAATAATCGGGAGTCCCGGCATTCCCTCAGCGATCAAGGTCCCATCCACAATCAGCCAGGAAAAAAAAGCGAATTGCGGCAATCCATTGCTGTCAGTTACACCAAATTTGTAGGGGGTGAAAAAGAATTCTGTTCCAGGCTCGATCGTAACTGTAATGTCCGGAGGGACATAAATCGGCCCATCCATCACAATGGGTTTTTCGGAAGTCAAGATCGTGTCACGGGTGAAGACAAAGCTTCCCGAATCGAGACTTAGGAAATCATTCTCTTGCCTGATTCTGGATCTAAGAAAATAAGCATCTATGATTTTTGCCCGAATCAAGACTTGTTGCATCTCATCTCCTACCTGGAAATTGAGGAATTCCTCGACAAATTCATCTTTTAGCTTAGAAACAATGTTGACAAAAATAAACAGGCTGTCTCCATTTGCCAGGACAACATCTTCCACCTCTTTGCTCTGGATACCATCTACAATCATCTCAAATCTGGTATCAGCACCATCCTGTAGCCATACTCGAGAAATTTGTACGGCTTTGCCTGTTTCATTGTAGACAAGAAGACGCTCACTTGGTGTAAGAAAGGTCGTAAAGATAGAATCGAACTTGATGGTATCTGAGGAAAAAGCCAGGGTCCCTTCTTCAACAGGGTTGGTCGGTCTGTCACAACTCCATACCAAAAGAAGAGCAATCGGGAGAAAAAAGAGGATCAGTTTCAACTTCATACTGCAAACCTACGGAAGGCTGATCGATATTTCCAAGGGGAAAATCAGGGGAGAAAAGCATCCCTATAGCTCCCCCTCTGATTTTGACAAAAAAAAATCCTAACTTGTTTGCGAAATCAGACATTCAGGTACAATGAAGCGCATCCTGATATTCGTTCTCATATTGATCTGCGGTCTGAACGGATCAGCACAACTTCAGAGAATCGATTCTCTGAAATCTCACCTGAATCAAAAGGGGAAACGTGGTCACCACCCTCCTGTTTTGTTGGAAATTGCGCGCCACTACAAACTCCAGAACCAGTATCATCCCACCGACAAGGAATCTCTCCAACAATCCTATGAGTATGGACATCAGTCTTATCAACTAGCCTTGGAGGAAGCGGATACCAATAGCATGATTCATGCGATGGAGATTATCCAATGGTATCATCGGAGGATGCGGGCATATTCAACGGCCAACAAATATCGATTGGACATCCAGGCCATATCCGCCAAATATGGCTACGATATAAACAGTTTGAAGTCCAGGAAAAGTAATATGTTTGAGGTCCCACAGAAACATTTGGGCAATCAATGTATGATTTTTCCTGACTCTAATCATCAATATGAGTTTGAACACCTCCTGTCTTCCTCCCAAGACATTCCCTGGCTTGTACAATATCAAGGAAACCAGCAGATTGGAAAAATTGATGCCTATCAAGGAACAATTTGGGTAAAATTAAGATTGCGAAATCCTTCTTTGAGTCCGATAGTGAGTACCTTCTATCTGGGCAGAAACAAATATACCTGGCAATATATCGATGGATATCTTGTGGCTCCAGACAACACGTATTCGCATTTCAGAACTGGAACAGCTGTTCATGATTCTCTCAAAAGTATTTCAGGGACCCATGGACATTTTCAGATCAGTTTGCCGGAACAGAGTGAACGGACTTTGTTTATCCAACTCAAAGGAGTCGATGAGCGATATCCTCCCAGTCATGTTTCATTGACACATATTGATTACCTGAAATATCTGCATGTTTATTCGAGGCGCAGACATATCAATGGCATTTTCCAGGGAGTCATTTTGATTCAGTTTTTATTTTTCCTTCTTCTATTTGGCATCACCAGGGATAAGGATTATGGATACTACAGTGTTTACATAGGAGGGTTGACCATTTTCACGCTTACCCTCAACTATTTTCTGGATTTTTCATTGAACAACATGATTTCCCCCCTGATGCTATACATTTTGGGGGTGTGGATGGCTACTGTTGGTATTTTAAAATTTTCTTCCACCTATCTGAATTTTGACCGGATCCTCCCTAAGTGGAACCAACCACTCAGGATATATTTGATGGTATTTTCCCTCCTCTGTGCAGTCTTTTTGGTAATAGGCATGTTATTCCTCCAACCATCAGGCTTAAAGAATGCCAGTTCCATTTCTCTTGCATTATTCTTTGGAATCCTTCTGTCCCTGATTGGCCTAATGGTATTTGCCTCCCTGATCTTGTTGATTGTGTGGGGAATTCAAGCGCTTCGCAAAGACTATGAGCCTGCCAGATATTTCCTTATTGCCTCCTTTTTTCTGCTATTGGGAATTATGGTCCCGACGGTCCTGGCCTTGATCAACACGAGTAATTCTTTTCTGGACCTCTTTTCTCCAGAAGTACTCACCTCTGTATTTCAGGCTGGAATCATTCTTCAGTTGAGTTGTTATGCACTTGGAGTCGGTCATAAACGAAATAGACTCGTCAAGTCTCAAAAGGAAGCTCTGAAGCAAAAACTTGAACTCCAACAAAAGATTAATGCGGCAACTGAACGTTTTGTCCCATTTGAGTTTCTGACCTCACTGGGCCGGGACAGCATTCTGGATGTGAATCTGGGAGATCAGGTAGAGAAAGAAGTCTCCGTATTCTTTGCAGATATCAGAGATTATACAACGCTATCTGAGACCATGACGCCCAAAGAGAATTTTAGTTTTCTCAATGCTTATCTGGGACGGGTTGGTCCTATCATCAAAGCCAATCGGGGATTTGTCAATCAATACTACGGGGATGGAATCATGGCTCTCTTCATGTCTTCAGAAACTGCCGTTTCTTCTCCCAGGGATGCACTCGAAGCAGCAATAGAAGTCCAACACATCATCCGCATCTATAACCAAAGCAGAGTTGACAAATATCGCCTCCCTCTCAAAATTGGGATTGGGATTCATAGCGGTCCTTTGATGCTGGGGGTTCTTGGGGACGAAACCAGAATGGATGTTGGTGTGGTCTCAGATGCAGTCAATACTGCTTCGAGAATGGAAGGTCTGACCAAACATTTTGGTGCATCTATACTTGCGAGTGAAAGTACCTTGATGGGGATTACTTCTCCACAGGATTTTAAATACAGATTTCTGGGGCTGGTACTTGTCAAGGGAAAAAAAGACCCCTTGGGAGTATATGAATTTTTTGAAGGCGATCCCCCCGAAATCACTCAACTCAAGGAACAAACCCTGGACGACTTTGAGAAAGGATTGACAGCTTATTTTGCCAGACAATTCCCAGAAGCTCAATCTGCCTTTCGTGCTGTGCTAACAGCCAATCCGAAGGATCATGTTGCGCAATTGTATCTCAATCGTTCCCAGCAGTTACTTCACAATGGAATTCCTGAAGGCTGGACAGGAGTTGAGAGTTGGTAGTGGTTCCTAAGATTTTGCCAGAATGAATCGTCTCTGATCTGTGCAGTTGTTCATCATATAGAAAAAGTGAGGATGCCTGAAGCGATAGAGAGCAGGAGAAAAAAAGACACGATACAACAAAAAAACGCCAATATTAAGAATCTTAAAATTGTATGGATGATACCAGCTCAATATATCGCAAAAAATTAACAATCAACCCATTACGCCATATACCCCCATCCCAAAAAGCGAATAATCATAACGCACAGGATCATCGGGATCAAATTGCTGAAGCGTTTGTGTCAGAGCTTTAGCGGCTTTCCAGTCATTTTGTTTCCGGTCCAAAAGACCAAGTTTTCGGGCGATGGTACCCGTATGAACATCCAGGGGACAAATCAGTTGTCGAGGTAAAATGCTTTTCCACAACCCAAAGTCTACTCCTTTATCATCCTTTCTGACCATCCATCTCAAGAACATATTGATCCGCTTGGCAGAAGATCCTTTTGATGGATTGGCGATATGTTTATGTGTCCGTGCTAACATTGCGGCATGGCCAAGAAGGTAAGATCTGGCATGCAGGATTGCAGGACACACATCATCAATTTGGGCATTCATGGGGCGAGAAAAAATAGCCTCTAGTCCGCCTTGTTGCTGATATACATATTGTAATGATTGCAGGAGACCGATACAATCTTCTCCATTCAAGGTCCGATGAACAAATGTACGAAAGGGAGCCAAATCCTGTTCCTCAAACTCCATCACAAATTGATAGGGTTCTCCATCCATCAATGTGATCAATCGTTGTGCATTGCGAATGATAATATCCCGACGCCCCCAGGCAATCAAAGCAGTCAGAAATCCAGAAATCTCAATGTCTTCCTTCCGGCTAAATTGGTGGGGAATCTGAATGGGATCATCTCGAATAAAATCCGGGGTATTGTACAACAGACAGGTCTTATCCAACAACAATTGGAGCTCATTCTTTAACTTCAAGTGATTCATAGGAGTCTCAACTCTATTACTTAGGGCAAGTCATTGCTTTTGTGTGGAGAAATGGCAGAATGCTGCTTCATTGCTCTCCGGGAGAACAATATCCCGATGACCAGGGAGACAAAGGCAAAAATTCCTAATGGGATCAAGGTCCCAAATGACAAAAACATCTGGGAAAATGAATCGGTAGCAGTTGAAGAAGATTCCAGTTGGGGTCGGTTTTGGTCCACAAACAAAAAGAAATCATACATACCATGAAGCAGAATAGCGAGTCCCAGACCTTTCATCCGTTCAGCCATGGGATGCTTGTCCGTCCCCAGAAACTTTGCTCTTCCAACAAAATAGCCCATGATAATCCCAAAAGTAGCATGAGCTGGCACAGCAGTAAACATCCGCACGATGGCCACAGACCAGGGATCATCCGAGGGACCAAATACATAAAACACATTCTCTATTGCTGCAAACCCAAGAGAGACTGCTACCCCATACATAATCCCGTCATATGGCTCATCAAACTCTTTATGTGGATAGTTATAAAATCGAAGCACCAAATACTTCATGCCTTCCTCAGTGGTAGCCACAACAAAGAACGCATAGATGAACAGATCAAACAAGCTGGCTGAATGTGAAGAGGTTCCAGTATATTCTCGCAAAATATCCCCTACATAGATCACAGGGGCAGCAGTAAGTACACCTAGAATAAATGTGATAATCAGAAATTTCAAGGGCTCTCGTTCATATTCGTCCCTGAGATAAACATAGGTAAAAATGAACCCTATGGGAGCCAATGCGAGTGCCAGGAGTTCAAAAGTTTCCAAAGATAACATATCGGCAAAATACAAATATATCCGCATTTGTGTTCTTATCCATTCTCAAAGCAAAAGGGGTGCACGACAAATTGCAGATTTAACCCTGGATGGTGGGGTTGTTTCTCATTGAAGTCGAAGATTCCGCATGGCGGAAGAGAAACGGGGGCTGAGTGGAAGAGGTTAAATTACCTTCTGCATTTTGTCATCCACCCAGCAAAGGAGGAATTATTTCAGGGTCTCAAAAAATTTCCTTAGCTTTATAAAGGTTTTTCACCCTTGGCATTTATTCTCTTGTAGCAATAGGTTTATCAAAACCACTGTTGTTGCATGTGTTTCGCACCCATTTCTGAGAATTTCTCGGGAGATGGTATATGCCTTTTTTCGTTCTGATTCTCAATCATTGTTTCATATCCAATTAACTATTTACTTTTTATGGATCCATTCTTAGGACAAATCATGATGTTCGGTGGCAATTTTGCTCCTCGCGGCTGGGCGCTTTGTGATGGTCAACTCATTGCCATTTCTTCCAATTCTGCGCTCTTTTCTATCCTGGGAACAATGTATGGTGGAGACGGAAGAACAACTTTTGCTTTACCCGATCTCAGAGGACGAGTAGCTGTTCACGCTGGAAATGGCCCTGGGTTAATGCCTGTCGATTTAGGACAAAAATTCGGAACCAATACGACGACCCTTCTTACCCAGAATTTGCCAGCCCATAATCATGCTGCCGCAGTGACTGTGAACTCTAGCCTTCATTTCAGAAGTGAGGTCGGGGATGAAACCTCTCCAAATGATGGATCTCTGGCCATTGCCCCCCCTGCTGCCCAGATTTATCATGCTGATCCTCCGCAGACAGGAAAATTCCATGCGAATTCCATAACCAATGTTGTAGATACTCAAATTGGTATGACTGGAAATAACCAGTCATTCAACAATATGCAACCATCCTATGGAGTATACTATATCATTGCTATTCAGGGAAGTTATCCGAGCAGATCCTAACTTTACAGGAAAAGAAATCTGCTTTATGGGGAGACATTTGTTGATGTCTCCCCTGCTTTGTTTTTTTTGCAGTGTTTCTTTCAATCACTCCTTCACATTATCCTCGGGCTTATTGAAAAATCTGTTTTTCTCCAACCTTTTCAGTACTCGAGTTGCTGGTTATTTCCAGATTTACAAATTTTTTTAGGTTGTAAACCTTTTTTCCTTATCTTTAGTACTAATATTCCTTACGAATACATTATATCCCTTGGTTTTCATATTTTTTCCCTGGTCAAATTCAGGGAGGGTTATCTGTGACATTATTTTAAAAAGTAAGTCTTTTATTGTTGATTATTTTAACTCGTCATTAATAATTCTTTTTTATGGAAGCTATGTTTATAGGCGAAATCAGCATGTTTGCTGGAAATTTCGCCCCCCGCAATTGGGCATTTTGCGACGGTTCACTTCTCGCCGTATCTCAGTATGCCGCCCTATTTTCCATCCTTGGCACTACTTATGGTGGTGATGGAAGGACCACTTTTGGTCTTCCCAACCTCAAAGGTCGAGTTCCTATACATGAGGGGACTGGTCCAGGCCTTAGCACCTTCCGTTTAGGGCAAGTAGGAGGAGCAGAGTATATTACCCTCAATACCGCTGTGATGCCAGCCCATACCCATGCCGTGGGTGCTACGCTGAACTTCCGAAATGAAGTTGGGGATGAGACCAGTCCTAGTGATGGATCACTTGCAGTAGCAACCGGCACCAATCAAATCTATCATGCAGATGGCCCTACAAGTTCCACTTTTAACAGTGGCACGATTACAGGTTCCGCTTCTAATGTAGGATCCAATTCTCCCTATTCCAACAGAGGACCTTTTGTTGCTGTGAATTATATCATTTGTCTGGCAGGAACTTATCCATCAAGATCCTGATAGCTGTCCATTCCTCTTTTCTCACTAATAACAATATTTACCTAAAGATATGACACCATTTATTGGTCAAATAACCATGTTCGGCGGAACCTTTGCCCCTACGGGTTGGGCTTTCTGCGATGGACAGCTTCTTGCTGTTTCAGGAAATGACGCTTTGTTTTCCCTCCTGGGAACTATCTATGGAGGAGATGGTCGTACCACTTTTGGTCTACCGGACCTTCGCGGACGTGTAGCCCTGCACAAAGGAAGTGGTCCTGGTCTCAGCAACATCAATCTAGGGGCCAGGGGTGGTCATGAATTCATCACTCTCAATACGAATAATCTTCCTAACCATAACCACCCGGTGTCTATGAGCCTCCATTTTCGCAATGAGGTTGGAGATGAAACCAATCCTGGTAGCGGATCATTTGCTATCGCTCCAGCCCAGATCTATCATGCAGATGGCCCTACTTCTAGCTCCACTTTTCATAGTGGGACGATTACAGCTCCAAATACAGGTAGTTCCGGAGGAGGTTCTTCCTATAACAATCACCAACCTTTTCAGGTCATCAATTACATCATTGCATTGACCGGAGAATATCCCTCCAGAACCTGATCAGATCACAGGGATCCTACTTTATTTGATTCAACTCTAAATTCATAAGAAATAATGGAATTTGCATTAGGACAAATATATATGTTTGCGGGCAATTTCGCCCCTCGCAACTGGGCATTCTGCGATGGTGCACTATTGCCGATCAACAACTACCAATCTCTTTACTCCATTCTGGGCACTACCTATGGTGGGGATGGACGCACCTCTTTTGGGCTGCCAGATCTTCGTGGCAGATCTGCTCTCCATAAAGGCCAGGGAATAGGCCTGAGTGACAACATTTCTCTTGGCACAAAATCAGGCCAGGAGTATATGACCTTAACTGAAGCGAATCTCCCTTCTCATACGCATTCTGTATCTGCTAGCTTGAATTATCGAGCAGAAGCAGGAGATGAAACAGCCCCTGGTGGCGGTTCTTTGGCAGTCGCTCCCATCCAAATGTACCACGCAGATGGGCCCACCACGAATTCTAACTTCCACACAGGCACCATCACTGCAACAATGGGTCATACTGGTGGCGGACAATCTTTCAATATCCGCCAGCCCTACCAGGCCGTGAATTACATCATTTGCCTGCAAGGTTTGTTTCCTTCCAGAAATTAATGAATCATTGATCCAGCCATTCCTTTCCTGGGATGTCCATTCCCCTCATCACAAGAAGAGATTTTCTTTTTCTTTGATGGGGGGAAACTCTTTGCTGATATTGATTGAAACTTTCCAAACTTGGCAAAACGGAATCATAAATATTTCAGAATATTTTTTGAATTGTATCATTGAATTGATACCTTTGGAATGCTGGTAATATTCCAGTATCACCTTTTTCACCTTTGGGCTTTTCTTTTTCTGTAACCTCTAACTTCTTTACAGTTGGTCAGAATACCTCTCTTTGCTCTATAGGTTCACCCATCTTTTGATTTATCTGTATACTGCTATTTTCACAGGGTTTCTTTCCTAGGTAAATTTCTACCTGGTTTTTCAATTTTTTGATTTTGCGCCTTGGTGCAACCACTATTGTATTGCCATAATTCTGACATCCAAGCCAGAATATGGCCCATACCATGTTTGGCATATCCACCAAATTCCAACTCAAACCCTTAATCCCTTTTATCTCTATGAATCACATGAAATTTTCAGCAGGATTGCTTATTTGGATCCTCTGTAGTTTCTCCCTCAGTTTTGCCCAGGTAACTTTGTTGCAGGAAAGCTTTGAGACGGATGGAGAAACCTCTCGTTATACCTCCAATTCCTTTAACAATCCCGCCCTCTCAGATGTCTGGGATCGGACGGATCAAAATCCAGCTCCCTATCATTCCCAGACCATCACTGCTGGCACTAGGGATGGTTCCTGGTACTGGGCTGGGGAAGACGTCTTTTCTGGGCTCGGAGGCTCAGATGCTTTTGTAACCCTCAATGCCTTCAATGTCTCTGGCTTCTCCAGCCTGGATGTGCAGATCGCCCTGGGGATCAGTCGTTTTGGACAAGGTAGATGGGAAAATGATGATTTTATGATCGTCGAGTATAATATGGACGCTGCCGGTTGGAATATCATCGGTTTGTTCAGGGGGAATAATCCTACGAATGGTCTTGGTGGAGCATTGTTTCAGGATACCGACAATAGTACCGTCTCTTTTGGGCCCTTTGGCACCGAAGTAACGGGCACTTTTGCTGATTTCACCCTGCCCATTCCTGTTACAGGGACCAGCATTCAAATCCGGGTTCGAACCAATTGTAATGGATCGGAAGAGCCAGGTTTTGACAATATCCGGCTTCGAGGCATTGCTTCTGCCAATGATGCGCCTGTTCTGGCAAACATTGAAGGAGCTGCCATCAACTATAATGAAGGTGATCCTGCAACGCAAGTGAGCAATACCATCACTGTCTCTGACAATGATGATGTGAATCTGGAGAGCGCGACTGTCAGCATCACAACTAACTTTGATGCCACAGAAGATGTGCTGGCTTTCACGGCCTCAGGCGGAATTACAGGTTCTTACAATCCAGCCACTGGCATTTTGTCTCTCTCAGGTACCTCTTCCCTGGCCAATTATCAGACAGTGCTTCGATCTGTTACCTATCAAAATACAGATGCTGCTGATGCCAGTGATGCCACTCGAACCATCACCTTCCAGGTCAACGATGGCACAGACAATAGCAACCTTCAAACCAGAGATATCAACATCTCTACCAGCATCAATACCACTCCAGTTGCATTACCTTTCTGCGAAAGCTTCGAAACCAATGGAGAAGGGGTTCGTTATGAATCCAATAACTTCACATCTGGATGTTCTTTTGCAGAAAGAGGCGTTGCGGGCACCAATGGATTTGGCTGCTTTGGGGAGATTATCGGTGGTGCTGATGGAGGATTTAATTTCTTTACAGAAAATACAGACTTTCAGCCAGGTGGCTTTACGATGACTTCTCAACCCTACATCATT